>JALUZF010000207.1 GCA_027012135.1 Gammaproteobacteria bacterium | reverse complement strand
CATTAACCTGGGGCTGATAAAAGACCTTGAATTCCCCTCTTTCCAGAGCATGTACCAGAGCCTGCTCCAGACGCGAACGGACCTGCAGTTTCTGACCAATATCAGATGAGTAAATACACAATGGCTCAGTGTCGTCAATCCGTGACTTGAACATCGCCGTATAAGCATTACGCAGCAGTGTCAAACCATCATAACCATCCTCCGGCCAGACACTGACGCCGATTTGCAGGCTTAGCAAGATTTCCTGCTCCTCCTGCATCAGGGGCTGCTGTAATTGTGTTAACAATTCCATAGCCGCCTGCTCCACTGCCCGAATATCAGCCATATCATTTAATAAAATAGCAAAATCATCGCCATTGAGATGAGCCACAAAACTGTTTCCCTGCACTAATTCCTGAAGCCGACAGGAAATGATTTTAAGCAGCCCGTCACCGGAAGGTCGCCCCAGAATCATACTGGCAGAACCGGACCAGTTAATATGCAGAACCATTAATGAAGCCAGCCCGGAGGAATGAGGTGTATGGACATTAAGCCGATGCAGCCGCTCTTCCAGCATGCCCATATTGGGTAAGCCGGTTATGGCATGATGCACAGCCTGATGCTCCAGGCGCCCCATCAGGTTCTGCCTGAGGCGTTTTTCAACACCCATCTGCCAGAGGCTCCAGAGCGGCCAGGACAGGACTATCATCAGCATGGCAGCAACCGGTGGAAACCATAATTGTTTGCCTGCCAGTAACAGCGCTGAGACAGCCAGCGTCATAAAAACCCCGGCCAGCATGGCAATAAAGCCAGCACGCATTTGCAATAGCAGGACAAAAACAGAACCGGCCAGAATTAATAAGGCGTTCAGAATCAGACGCTGCAATTCCGACAGCGGATAAATATTATTCTCTTTAAGCAAGCCGTTTAAGATATGCGCATTTAATTCAACTCCGGGCATACGCTCATGAGAGGGGGATGCCGGAGTGGAAATCGCATCACCCAGCCCCGTTGCCGTAGCCCCTACCAGAACATACTTATCCCTGATTGCAGAGTCTGGCACCTGTCCTGAAATCAGGTCGGTATAGGAAAACACAGCAGGACGCAGACCTTTTTTTGCATAGGGGATCAACACCATGTGCTGACGTATCCAGCCGGTGCCGGTGACAGCCGGATAGAACGGCAGGGTTGCCGGATTAATGTCACGGCTTACCATTAACATAGCCTGTGCCAGAGCCGGCCAGTGCGGGTCATCCATACCGGCATACATAAAATAACGCCGGCACAGGCCGTCACTGTCCAGCTCCACATCCACATGACCCAGGGCACGGGCAGCAACGGCCAGTTCCGGAATGGGCAATAATTCTGCAATGGGACTGTCCGGTGTCTGCTGTATAGGTGCAACCACAAGAACAGAACGCCTGTTTTGCTTCAAAGCTCTGGCCAGTTCGAGATCAGCCAGAGAATCGTCCTGCTGATATTCTGAAAAAATAATATCGATGCCAATGACACGCGCACCCATATTGCTAAGCCGATCAATCAGTTCAGCATGACGCCGCCGGGACCAGGGCCAGCGTCCCAGCCTTATTAAACTGGCATCATCTATAGCAATAACAACAATACGGGGATCAAATTGACCGGCCTGCAGGGGCAGCAAACTATCATAGCTTACCAGATCCAGACGTTCCAGATACCTGGTTCCGGACAGCAGAACCCCGGCCAGTACCAGCAGCAGGATCAGCACAGCTCGAAACAGCAGCGATTTTTGTTGTTCTGAAAGTCTCATCGCTTTACAGGAGTATTATCCCGAACAGAGCCAGCCCGGGAACCCACCACCAGGTAGCATCGGGCAGGGGATCAACCTGCTGTGTAGTTCCCCAGGGTTCCAGGTAGCCGTCTTCTTCAATACTGCGGATCCGTAGGTAGCGCACCTGGCCGCTGACCGGTTTAAAACTAATTTTTGCTTCTGTGGTTTTTTTATCAAACACCAGGTCATTAAACTGGTCATCATAAGCCAGTTGTACCTGGTAGGTCTGATTGCGGGTACCTTTCTCCCAGCTTGCAAATAGTTTACCGTCATCAGCCGCTTTAAGTTCTGGAGACACTTTTTTCGGCATGGGTTTAATTTCATAAGCACGCACAGCCCCCACAGGCCCGACTTTACCATCCGCTGCAATACTTGTCAGACGCCAGTAATAATGCCCCACAGCAGAGAATTTTGCTGCATCATAACGATTATTTTCCAGATCACTGCGATCCAGCAGAATATGTTTAAAATCTTTATCCGAAGCAATCTCCAGACGGTAGCGGGCGGCATCGGCTGAGGCAGTCCACTGTAGTTCAGGTGCTTTACCGCGCAGCACAAAGTTTTCCTCGGGTTTTAACGGTACCGGCGGCTGAGGGTGGGCATCGAGTATAATTTCCTGCACAACACTTTCACCTTCCAAAGCCAGTTTATCCACACCGCGAATACGCACAAAATAATGACCATCAGGAAGATTTGGAAATGCCGCTTTGTTATAAGCACTGAGTTCATGCCAGATCAGGGTATTAAATTCCTGCTGGTTAGCCACTTCTATGCGATATTTTTCAGCCCCTTTAACAGGCTGCCACTGGAGCAGCCAGTTTATGCGACGAATACGCTCAGGCAGTGGTTCAGGTTTTGGTGCCGGCAAAAGCTTGCGGGCGGCAATGGGCGGCTTGTCCTGTACCACCTGGGTACCAAAACCCGCTTTAACCAGCTCTTTCTTTTTAGCCCCACTTACGGCCACTTTACCCTTCAGCACTTCAATATTGGAGGTATTCTCAGCATTTACAATCGCCGCACGATATTCTGTGCCCCGTACTGCGCTAATGGCTGAAGGGGTTTTAATTTCAAAACGTGAACCCGGACCAACGGCTGGGGTAACACGGGTATCCATGCGCCCTTTAAGCAGGTTCATCCGGGAATCCACCATACCGGTGGTACCATGAGCGGATAAATGATCAAAACGGATCAGGCTGTTTTCATGTAAGGTAACAATGCTTTTATCAGCAAACTGTATCGCCACATTACTTTCTGCAGCCGTTTTTAGCTGATCACCCAGATTCAGTTTAGTACCGGACTTTAGCTGTTTTTCTATACTGCCGTTTTGCCTGATAATCTCACCGCTGCCCTGTACTTCCAGAATTTCAGCAGAGGCCGGGTTGCTGCGCACCCATTTCATGGGAATACGTAATTGAGTACCTGGCTGCATGTGTTTAGGTGCCTGAACGCCATTAATGGTTTTTATCTGCTTAAAACGCATCACCGTATCAAGATACTTTTCACTGATATCCCAGATATTATCTCCCGGTACCGTAGTATATATCCAGTCCTGGGCAAATACTGCTGCCGGCAGCAAAGTAACCAGGATAAAAGAGATAATGAAAGTTCTAAAAGAAAATTTTGTTAGCATTTTGTTCCCTCAGCTGGGATATTAAGTTTTATATAGCAG
>JALUZF010000206.1 GCA_027012135.1 Gammaproteobacteria bacterium | reverse complement strand
AAAAAAACTTATAAATTACAATTTTTTTATAGACTTATTATAGTTTAAAATAACAATAATGTTAAAAATCAAAGTCTGAATGTAGGATTTATATGATAATTAAAAGATCTTTTTAATTTGTTTTTTATCCCGCACGAATAACCTATACTATTAGGTTATCAGTCCAGTTTTCAGCGATAAAACATCTGCCTAACCTTACAGGAATACATGTGAAATTTTCTTATTACTCTCCTCATCTTGAAATTTTATGGAAATTACTTAAAGCCAACCATGTTGCTCCTGCCCCGGTTTTTTCAAAATACGGTTTAAAATATGAAAATATTAGAAATCCTGAACAGCGTACACCTCTGAAATTAATCCCCAAATTATGGGATGATGCCTCCAGCGCGGTAAGCAACCCCTGTTTTGGTCTAAATGCCTACCAGTTCTGGCATCCCGGTTATCTGGGTGCCCTGGGTTACGGCTGGCTAAACAGCTTAACCCTCAGAGAAGGCTTTGAACGTCTGTCCCGGTACATCGGTATGCTGACTAATAGCGGTAAGATTCTGCTGCAGGAGAAAGGACAATACTACCACGTGATTCTGCAGCATGAGGAAATGGGTATTAACAGTGCCCGTTCAGACAATGCTCTGTCTATTTTAATGCATATATGCCGTATAAATTACCTGGAAGAGCTGAATCCTCATAAGGTGACGTTTACCCATAAAGAACCAGCCTGTAGCGGCGAACACTTTGCCTACTTCAAATGCAATGTCAGTTTTAAACAGCCCTTTGACAGCCTGGTTTTTCCTGTCAGCCTGATTGACAGGCCTCTGCCTGCCGGTAATAAAAAACTGGCTGAAATTAACGATAAAATCATTATCCAGTATTTAAAGGAACTGAACCACGAATCACTGGAGCAGCAGGTAAAACTGATTATTGCGCAGAAATTACCCTCCGGACTGGTCACTGGAGAAACGGTTGCTAAAGAGTTGTCTACCAGTCATCGAACACTGCAGAGAAAGTTAAAAGATTCCGATACCTCTTTTAAAGAGTTACTGGAACAAAGCCGACGTTATCTGGCAGAAAAATATATTGCAGAAGGCAGGTTCAGTGTTACAGAAATTACCTTTATGCTGGGTTTTGGGGAAGTCAGCTCATTTTCCAGGGCTTATAAACGCTGGACAGGGCACAGTCCAAGAACCAGTAAAGCGGATTTATAAATTCATTGCTTCGCTTTATCAGCCTGCCACATTCATATTAATGCATAGAGTACTGAGAGTCGGAAAAAAGATTATCATTGTCGGTTCTTAATTTATTCATTAGATAAAACAGAACCTTAACTTCTGCTGCTTTAAGTAACTCGTTCATCTGCTCGGGTATTTTTTCGCCCTGTTCTTTTTTGTCATCAATAAACCGTTTCCAGAATACCAGTTCATCAATGGCTGTTTCATTTTTCATGAGTGTTATAGCCTCTTTATGCCACTATTTTTATTTCACAGCAGTGAAAATTACTTCTGCAGCAGTATCCTATCACAACAAAGTAAAAACACATTGTCCAGGCGCGCCAGATTATTCTTAATTCTGGCGGGTTTAGCACACCCGGTTACGTCCTTCTGATTTTGCCCGGTATAACTGCTCATCGGCAGCTTTTATTAAATGGTTAGAGCCTTGCCTGTTTCAGCCAGCACCTGAAAGTACTCTCCAATCGCACGATTTGAATTTTCCAGGGGCATTGGTTTTAAATGACTGGCATTAACGTAAAAAGAACACAATAATCCGCTTATAAAAACAAATAATAACAAAGAGGTGGCGGAAAAAGCAGAGTAAAACGATTTTCTGGTTAAAAAGGGAAAGCTGGACAAAAAAAGTTATAGCAAGGAATTTAAACAAGAAAGACTTTCCTGAATCTGGTATAGCTTACCTCATCTGACAACAGTTGTCCGCATGTCACCAGATGAGGCATTTCTTAATAATTAATCGGCTTTTACCCAGCAGGCAGGCAAACTTTCACCGGATAGAAAAATCAGATCACTTTTATTAAAATTTTCTGGCTCCTGCAGCTCCTCACCAGCATGATAGCGGCCTGCAACCTGAGTATGTAAAGGATTGGTTAAGCCCGCAATATCAAGCACTTCTACGACATCACCATTACTTTTATTTTTAAGAAACATTGTTATACCTCCCTTTGTGATAGTAACCATTCAATATCCACAGATATTTCAACCTGAGGCTAAAATATTGATATTGAATCGTTTCAAGAAAATTTTCTTACATATTAACTATACTTGATTAAAGTTTAATCTCCAAGTGTAATAGAACAATTTTTATAACCCGAAAATCTACCTGGAACATGACTGCCTATGTGGTGCATCAGCCGATATTTTCAGAATAAGAAATTGCGCCAGCTACGCAACAGCCGGATCCCTTATAATGAATGGCATATTGTGATCAATAACATCGCCTTATTGAATAACCTTAGCAGTGCAGAAAAAGTCCGTTTACGCCAGCTCACCGGGCTTTTTTTAGCCCGCAAGACCATGATCGGCGTCAGGGGAATAGAGCTGACACGAGTCATGCAGATCAGTATTGCAGCCCAGGCCTGTCTGCTGATTCTTAATCTGGGAATGGAAGCTTATAACGGCTGGGTTGAACTTGTTATCTACCCAGGAGCCTTTAAGGTAAACCGTAATTTTACCGATGCCAACGGCCTGGTACATCAGGAAAAGCAGGATCTCAGCGGTGAGTCCTGGGAACGCGGCCCGCTTATACTTTCCTGGGACAGCATAGAACAGGAAAGCCGCCAGCTTATCCCAGGTCATAATGTCATTATCCATGAATTTGCACATAAACTGGACATGCTTAATGGCCGTGCCAATGGTATGCCGCCCCTGCACCCTAATATGCCTATAGAAATCTGGACCAGGACATTAAGCCAGGCTTTTGAAACTCTGAATAAAAATCTGGATCACTTTCATTACAGCTATATAAACCCTTACGCCAGCACCAACCCGGCTGAATTTTTCGCCGTGATCAGCGAATACTTTTTTACTGCCCCCAACATTCTGCATAAACATTGCCCACAGGTTTATACACAGCTAAAACAATACTACCGTCAGGATACCCTGCAGCGTTTTAGCTAAACTTGCCTTTAACTTAAACTTATTGTCATAATGGTCTGATATAAAAAAATATTTACCGGAAGCATTTTTATGCAAAAACGACATCGCCAGCTGATAATCGGCCTGCTCATTATTATTGCTATTGCTGTTTTATTTGCCTATGTTCAACGCCCCAAACCCGTCAGTGTTGTGATTAGTAAAGTATCCAGAGGCGAAGTTCTTTCTACTGTAACCAATACCCGCGCCGGAACTCTCAAAGCCTGTCACCGGTCACGAATTTCCCCCTCGATTGGCGGCCAGATTGTCAACTTGCCGGTAAAAAAAGGGGACAAAGTCAGGACCGGGCAACTGCTGCTGGAAATGTGGAATGATGATTTAAAAGCCCGGCTTGAACTGGTCAGACAGGAAAACCAGAGAACCATGGCGCTGGCTCGCCAGGCCTGTATTATGGCTGATGTGGCTAAACGTGAAGCCCGCCGCGTGCGTACCCTGTTGAAAAAAGACATGATATCAGAAGAAACTGTTGATAAGGCCAGCAGTGAAGCCCAGGCAAAGCTGGCTGCCTGTGAAGGCGCCAATATCCAGATCAGGGTCAGCCAGTCACAAATAAGGGTTGCCCAGGCCGCACTGGATCGAACCCGTTTAACGGCCCCCTTTAGCGGCCGGGTTGCTGAACTCAATGGCGAGCTGGGTGAATTTCTTACTCCCTCGCCGGTGGGGGTTGCCACTTTACCGGCCATCGATCTGATTGATTACACCTGTCTTTATGTTTCCGCCCCGATTGATGAAGTCGATGCCCCGCAAATCCGCACCGGTATGCCGGCCCGGATTTCCCTGGACGCTTTTTCCGGACAGACCTTTGACGGCATGGTACGCCGGGTTGCGGCCTATGTACTGGATCGGGAAAAACAGTCCCGTACTGTTGAAATAGAAGTGGATTTTAAACACCCCGAAAACAGTCAGAATATGCTGCCCGGCTATAGTGCGGATGCTGAAGTTATTTTACAGCGCCGAACACAGGTATTACGCATACCCTCTGAAGCCCTGTTTAATAACAACAGGGTGCTGGTATTAAACAGTGATGGACAACTGCAGCAGCGGCAGCTTAAAACCGGTATCAGAAACTGGCATTTTACCGAGGTCATTGACGGTCTCAATGCCGGTGAACAGGTCGTCACATCGACAGAACGTGAAGGCGTAAAAGCCGGTGCTTATGCCACCATAGAATCTCAACATGATTGACCTGATAAACATTCATCGTGACTTTAAGGTCGGTGATCAAACCGTTCATGCACTGGATAATATTAACCTGAATATCCAGCCGGGTGAATATCTTTCCATAATGGGCCCTTCTGGTTCAGGTAAATCCACCCTGCTCAATTTAATCGGCCTGCTGGACAGTGCCAGCAGAGGCACCTATTTATTAAACCAGCAGGATGTCACGGCTCTGAACGAACGTGAAAAAGCCGCCATACGCAGTCAGACTATTGGCTTTGTCTTCCAGGCTTTTCATTTAATCCCCCGCTTAAGCGCTGCCCAGAATATAGAACTGCCTTTAATACTGGCCGGTATCCCGCCTGAACAACGCCAGCCGCGAGTGCAGAAAGCCGTCAGAGGTATGGGCTTAACGGATCGGGCCGGACATACTCCGGACCAGCTTTCAGGGGGACAGCGACAACGGGTGGCCATTGCCCGTGCCACCATTATGCAGCCGAAAATATTACTGGCCGATGAACCGACTGGAAACCTGGATCAAAAGTCCGGGCAGGATGTTATCCACATTCTTGAACAGCTTAACCAGCAGGGGATCAGCCTGATTATTGTGACCCACGATGCCCATATCGGCCAAAGGGCAAAACGCCGGCTGCAGATGCTCGATGGCCGGATACAGTCCGATAACAACTCACCCCTCACAGCCGCTGCTTATCCAGAAACCCACAGTCAGCAAGTTCAGGCTAATGCCGATGTTAACCGGTAAATATTTAATCAGTAAAACCTCAGTCAGTGACAGCCTGCGTTTTTCCTGGCACGCCTTACGGGCTTATCCTGCCCGGACTGTGCTTATGCTGACAGCCACAGCCATTGGCGTAGCAGCGGTTATTATTCTGACCGCACTGGGAGAGGGTGCGCGACAATATATAAGCAATGAATTTTCCTCTTTAGGCACCCATCTGGTGATTGTTTTTCCCGGCTATTCTAAAACCTCCGGACTGGGTTCCCTGGCCATGGTCAATGCTACGCCCCGGGATCTGACCCTGGATGATGCCCTGTCCTTAACTCACAATCACAATATCCGGCGTATTGCTCCGCTGAATATCGGTTCTGTTAATGCCAGCTTTGGCGGCCGTTCAAGAGAAGTGCCGATTCTTGGAACCAGTCATGCATTTTTAAAACTCCGTCACTGGCAGCTGGCGCAGGGCCGTTTTTTACCGCTGACCGATCTGGAGCGGACCACACCGGTGTGCGTCATTGGCCAAAAAGTTCACAATGAACTGTTTGGCTCACAATCACCGCTGGGCCAATGGCTGCGTCTGGGTGACCGACGCTTTCGTGTTATTGGTGTGCTGGCCACAGAAGGCCGCTCCATCGGTGTTGATGTGCAGGATATTGTTATTATTCCTGTCGCTTCAGCACAACAGTTATTTAACACCCCGTCCCTGTTCCGTATTCTAGTGGAAGCCAAAAACCGCTTTGCCATTGAACCGGTTAAACAGTTTGTTATCCAGCAGCTCAAACAACGGCATCAGGGCAAACGTGATGTTACGGTCATAACCCAGGATGCAGTACTGGTCACCTTTGACCGAATTCTGGGATCATTAACTTATGCCGTTGGCGGTATTGCGGCTATCAGTATGGCTGTCGCCGGCATTTTAATTATGAACGTAATGCTGGTGGCCGTATCTCAGCGCCGTTCGGAAATCGGCTTACTGAAAGCATTAGGCGCACCTCAGAACCAGGTGGTTCAGCTGATTTTATTTGAAGCCATGATGTTAGCCGCTCTGGGAGCGGTTCTGGGTTTACTGCTGGGCGAACTGGGCTGTTATATAATTCGGGTGGTATTCCCCGAGTTACCAGCCTACGCCCCACTCTGGGCACTATTAAGCTCAGTCGCTGTCAGCCTGCTGGCCGGCCTGCTTTTCAGCCTACTGCCCGCCCGCCAGGCTGCACGCCTGGATCCGGTTCTGGCTCTGACGGGTAAATAAATCATGCTGCTGCGCGACTTTTTATACCTTACCGGCTCATCATTAAGCGCACATCGTCTGAGAAGTTTCCTGACGGCCCTGGGTATTGCCGTGGGTATTACCGCAGTCGTGTTATTAACCTCTATCGGCAAAGGCGTGCAGCAGTTTGTACTGGATGAATTTACCCAGTTCGGCACCAATCTGGTGGCTGTTAATCCCGGCAAGGCTACCACCCATGGGATCAGCATGGGGGTATTTGGTACCGAACGACCATTAAGCATTGAAGATGCTCAGGCCCTTAAGCGTTTACCCTATGCCCTGGCCGTTGTACCTTTTATTCAGGGTAACGCTGAAATTGAGTTCGGCCATCGCACCCGTCGAACCACCATTTATGGCACTGGTTCTCAAATGCCCGAAGCGTTTAAAATGGCGGTCCGCTCCGGACGCTTTCTGCCCGATGATAATCCGGTAGCCCCCCGAGCCTTTGCCGTACTGGGCAGTAAACTTAAAAACGAGTTATTTGATAAACGTAATCCCCTGGGACAACGCATCACTATTGGCGGATACCGCTTTCTAATCATTGGAGTGATGGATTCAAAAGGTACCCTGCTGGGTTTTGATATGGACGACACCCTTTATATTCCTGCTGCCCGTGCCATGAATTTATTTAACCGCGACAGCCTGCATGAAATTGATGTGTTGTACCGGGAAAATACTACCGTTGACCAGGTGGTAAAAGGTATTAAGCGTACTCTTAAAGCAAGACATGGCAAGGATGATGTCACCATTACCACCCAGCAGCAAATGCTTGATGTGTTAAGCTCTGTACTCAAGATACTGACCCTTGCTGTCACAGCCATTGGCGGTATTTCCTTACTGGTCGGCGCCATTGGTATCGTGACCATTATGACCATTGCGGTCAATGAACGCACCAGTGAAATCGGCCTGCTTCGGGCATTAGGTGCCAGACAATCCCAGATCCACAGCCTGTTTCTGGGCGAAGCCATTATACTGGCGGCCATTGGCGGCCTGGCCGGTCTGTTTCTTGGCATCGGCATTGCCCAGCTTCTGCATTTCAGCTTCCCCGCCCTGCCGGTACATATCTCCTGGAACTTTGTGCTCCTGGCCGAAATAATATCCATTACCATCGGCCTGCTCGCCGGCGTCCTGCCCGCACGACATGCGGCCCGGCTTGATCCGGTGGATGCTTTACGTACAGAATAAGGGTGGTATAAAAAGGTTGGAATATAATACAAAAACAAAAATTGGTCGGGACAGAAAGATTCGAACTTTCGACCCCCAGCACCCCATGCTGGTGCGCTACCAGGCTGCGCTATGCCCCGACGATAAGATGAATAACTGGAACCAGCTATTCTGTTTGTGGCGCACATTATAAACACTGCATTAGCCTATATCAAGAAATTTTCAATACCCAGTCATTAACGCCCCCCAGCATGGGGTGCCGGGGGGCAATTTTAAAAATATTGCTCACAATTAAATCGCTTTCATTGCCACTTTGATAAAAATGGTTTATAAGTGAGGTTTATTTAAAACAGTGAGAGAACTATGGCCATTACACAAGACCAGATTGTAGCAATTAAATACAAAGCATCCGTTGACAGCGATATTATTGATCAGAATATGGGCGATGAAGCCCCGTTATTTTTTATGTATGGCCGTGGTCAGATGATGCCCGGACTGGAAAGCCGTATTGCCGAAATGAATATCGGTGATTCTTCCGATCTGGAAATTCCAGCTTCTGAAGCCTATGGTGATTACAATCCTGAAGCCGTGCAAAGTGTACCGAAAGAGCACCTGGCTCATCTGGAACTGCATGAAGGCATGGTATTACAGGGACAGGATGAAAATGGTCAGCCCGTTATGGTAGTGGTCAAGGAAATTCAGGATGATACTGTCATTATGGATCATAACCACCCATTAGCCGGTAAGGATGTCAGTTTTTCTGTCACTATTGAAGAAATTCGTGATCCCAGCCCGGAAGAACTGGAAATGGGTCTTGCAGCAGAAAACCAGCAGGAACATGATCACAGCGGAGGCTGTTGTGGTGGTGGTAAGGGTGATGAAGGTGATGAAAGCGGCTGCGGCTGTCACTAACACCTGACCAGAACCACCAAAATTCCACCGGTGACCATCCATGCCGTCATAAGCATGGATGTGATACTGTTTAGCCAGCTGGTAAAATTCCTGTTTACTCTATGTCATACTAATTTATGCTAAATAGTTTCAATATTCAAAAGCGGACACCCAAAAAATTTATTCTCCTGAGAGTTGATTGTATTCCAAAAGGATGAATTTGGCTGGACGATGTTTTTTGACATTGCCGTCATCACTGACAAGGAGAAGTCGAGACTGTCCATTAATAACTAAAGGTGCAATCGATTCCACATTTTTCAAGCTAATCATACTTGGCAGTGCTATTCTCTTAGGTTCTTCCTCAATATTACCTGTCCAGGACCATAACTGAGAATGGTTTTTACCATCTTTGCCCCTTACTTCATTGGTCATCACATAAACGTTCAAAACTGGATCATAATCCAACGAACGAATTCCTCCTCCATGAAGGTTAAGAAGAATCACATCTTCGGAGAATTTCGGCTGTTCTCCATGCTCAAAGATACCGACAGGGTTCTCAATTACCACAATCATCGACTTGCCGTCTATCAGTGGTTCTCTGAAACCCACTAGCAGTTTTTCTCCTTCCTTGTCAAAATTTAATGCTTCGATATTTATTGACTGAAAACTGATGTTCTTATTGACACTGTTCTTTAAGGCATTCTCTAAAACACCTGATTTTTTCAATTGATCGATCAACCCCTTGTACACGCCACTATCAATGAGATCATTACCTCTAATCTTGAAGCGCAGAAGTAGCTCCCTTCCCTTCTTACGCTTCCCCTTGTGAGTTCTGGAGTGCGAAGTGATCGCATAGACGTACCCATCTTTACTCATGGCTAAACCTTCAAGGTCGCTTAACTTGCGATGAAATGACTTGAGCAGTCGGTTGTCAAGAGAGGCATTCTCGGAAATACTGCCGTCAGGAAGAATTTCTACAATATGCAAGGCCTTGGATGCTTCATCTTCAACAATCAACAATCTGCCATCTTGAAGTTGCTGGACAGCTGAGGGCTCGTAGATATCTTCGAATTGAGAGATCCCTACATTTCGCAAATGAATGATTCCATTATCAGTAACAGGCATAAAGTACATATAAGACTTAACCACTATAAAAACTAGGACTGATAAGATCAACCCCCAGCGAAACGTATTATATGAGGCTCGTAACATTCGAAATTTTTTGCTGGCCATCATGCCAAGCCAATAAAGCTGGTCGCTCATTTTGGCGTAAACATCTTCCTGATCATTCAGTAATTCATGCATCCGTTTCCAATAGTCTTCTTTAGAAAGCTTAACTCTATCTTCATAGATCAGGATATTTGATTTCCCTTGGATGAAACTGTTATCAGGCTTTACATAAATCTTAAAATCCCTTAAAGTTGCTTTCCTTTTTATAATATCCTGTAACCAGTTGAGAAAACCGATATGCTTACCGACAATCTCAGGAGATGCGGCGAGCAACGCAAAATAAATGGATATAGCAGAAGTAAATAGAAACATTGTTGCCGGTACTAAAAACAGAGGTGAGGAAACATAGATAAAACCGCCGGAAATCATCAAAACTGAGACGATAAATCCATTAAGGGAAATCATTATGTTTGCCTTAGTGGCAGCAAGAGTAATCAGGTTCAATTCCGTACGGTAAGCATTTCGAAACATAGTCTCGATGCCTTTGGCTGAACCTACTATTTCCCTGTCCCTTCTTTTTGCTTTGTTTGTTTTTACTGCGTTTTTTGGTTTTTTCATGTTTAACAACTTTACCAGCAAATGTTATTTTACGTCTGCTTAGTGAGTTCTCTCCATCTGACTCAATAATCTTTACGTTTATATGTTTTCGTTATGCATAAATCTAATAATTATAAGTAGTGTGATCCATTTATTGATGCACACTAGTGGCACAAGGATATGCTGCTCAATTTTTACTACTGTAAGTCGTTGAAAATGCAGAAAAAGAAAAATCATACTTTTTTTGCGTTCCGTTAAATTGCCAGAAAGCAATTTCTGTATGGACACATACCAAGTAAATTTTTCAGTACTATCTGAAGCAAGTCAGAAATCTAATTGTGTTCGGATTTGAAACACACCAGGCTCATCGTTTTCACCGTTCTTGTCTGGGTCTGCATTTACCCAGATGTAATTCACCATGAAACGTACATTTGGGTTCACGTACCAATTGAGGCCCAGGGTAACATCTTGTTCTTTTCCTCCCAGTATATCTTTGTCACTCAAATCGATATCACTATAACGCAGGGCAAGTTCCCAAGCCCCATAAGGGTTCTTTGATTTAACATGTTTGAATCGGCCACGGGCACCATCGTAGCGGCGGGATTCACCCGTTAATAACCAGCTACTGTTAAGATACCAGCCGTCAAACTGGAGATTTGGGAGATTGGTATCTCGGTTTACATGGGCTTCTAAATACTCTCCCTGCAATAACAAAGACCCGAATATTACAGCACTTTCCAGTCCAAACGTGTAAGTATCAGCTACCTCATCAATTGTGCGGGTATCTACCAACCTACGATCAGCGACATGGGATTCCGGCCGCGTGCGGTAACGTACTTCATTTTCATCGTTGGGACGTCTGTATTCTACGCTTCCACCAAGGTGTACAAGCTGTTTTTTCCTATCGACAAGTGCGTAGGTCGTTCGAGCGGCTATTCCCCAGCCTGAATCGCCATTATCAGGGGTTTTATCTCCAACGCCTTCACCGAACAGCCCTGCGGATGCACTCCAGCGCTTTCCACCGCCCATAATACCCAGACCCAGGTTACGCCCTGGCGAAAAAGCTTCTACGGGCAGGGCTCGTTCCATAAAGGTAATATTTTTCCCACTGGTTTGCTCCTCCAACGAAAACGGTTCCTTAAACTGACCTAACTTGATTTTTACCGATTTAAGGCCGTTATATTCAATATAGGCATCTTTAACTTCTGCCTTGTTATCTGAGAACTCGTACTCCGCTGCATAGCCCCAGTCTCTAAATAACCGTCCCTCTAATGCGGCTCGTGCACGACGCAGTTCGCTTCCGTTACCGAATGCAGATTGGTCTTCGTTGTACACAGCTGCGTCTAGCCAAATATTGCCTCTTAATCCAAACGCAAAGTTACCGTCTGCACTCTCAACATACAGACCTCCTTTTGTTTCAATCTTAAGACGTGAATCGACTTTTGTCGTTGTTATCACTGCCTTGTTCGAAGTAACATTCTGCCCCTCTAATTGTAATACAGCTGCATTTACCGGCGAACTATCACTATGATCCATTGTTGCGATTTTTTCAGATGGATGTTCGAGTCGCTCCTCTGCTGAAGTTGTTCCCCCTACAGCTTCCCTGCGCAAACGTTCATACTGTTTCGTAGTAATCGTGCCGTTATCCCGTAGCACCCCGAGTAAAGCCAACAACTCCGAGCCGGCAAAAGCAGGGATCGAAAACAGAATCAAAATCCCGCCCAGAACACAAACGCAAAACTTCAAGCTGTAGATATGGAACATACTTGGTAATCGTGACAACGATTTACTGACTTTTATCATTTTTATATTATAACAATTTTATGGTGCAGCAAGATTGAGATACATCACGTTTATTCTAAATATTCAGCGTGATTATTAATAAAGATGGAATAGATGCTTGATAACATTATTATGGTTCTTTGATGTGGCTATACTATTCCGGACACACAACTTAAAATACTTTAAAAAGAGAGTGTTCAAAATGACAGACAAAACAAGACAAGCAAAGAGCTATACCCCGGAATTCAGAGAATCGGCAGTACAGTTGGCTATCGAGTAAGAAAAGCCGGTTTCAGTAGTCGCCAAAGAACTGGATGTAAACGTTAATACCTAGCTTGAGATCAGGCTTAAAACGGTATTATTCAGGTTGAACTATGTAGGTGATATCACCTATATTGCGACCGATGAGGGCTGGTTATATCTGGCTGTTGTTATCGACCTGTTTTCCAGAATGGTTATTGGCTGGTCAATGGATAAAACAATGAAAGCCCAATTGGTTAATGATGCTTTGCTCATGGCCATATGGAAACGAAAGCCATCTAAAGGGCTTGTCTGGCATACCGACAGAGGCAACCAGTATGCTTCGGATAGTCATCGTAAATTATTAGGTGACCATGGCATTATTCAGTCCATGAGTCGCAAGGGTAATTGCTGGGACACTCAGTTTATAATACCCATGAACGTCATCCCAATCTGACCCATGCTGGTGATGGATCTGACTCATGGGTGCCTTTTTGGAATGACGCAGCACTATAGAGTCATCAATCGCCAGATAAACCGGTTTATCGGCAAACAGTTTTAAAAACAGGGTCGTCCACTGTCTCATCAGTTTAAGATAAGACCACTGGCCGGTTTCAAGCCATTTATAGTAACTGGGCCACTGATTACCATGTCCCGGATCCAGATAGCACGGGTTACAAACTCCGATTGAGTTAACAAGCTACCGATTAATAACTCAATAAAGGTTTTTGCGCTCCTCAGGGGTAGCGCGCCTGGGTTAAAAATGTTATGTAATAAAACAGTTCACGGGGGATATTGCGGCCTCCAGAAGTTTGCTTTTTTTACATTTTTTTCCTGTGTTACTGAATTATTTTGTTTACCTCGGAGTAACAGGGGCCGGGTGTCCCTTGATGAAGTTTCGACAACAGGGATGCTGTCGAAAAGCCTCCATGGATGGATTCACGGCGGCTTCAGCAAGGGATACCCGGTTCCTGTTACGTGCTATCGGTTAACTGAGGTAATCAATGTTTTTTTAATGATTCCCCTTTTTGGGGATCTGAAACTCTAAACTTTAGTTTCAATAAAACTAACTTAATAAAAGATGGACATGAAAAAACCGGCATCAATACCGGTTTTTTTATTAAACATGTCTTTAGCTCAGTTTTTAAGAATATCCAGAACTTCTTCCAGTTCGGTTCTTAGCTGGGCAATGATTTGATGGCTGCGGGTGACATCTTCTTTGGACTCGTCCCCTTCCAGCTTCTGTCGGGCTCCGCCAATGGTATAGCCGTGCTCATAGAGCAGACTGCGGATCTGACGGATCATAATCACGTCCTGACGCTGGTAATACCTGCGGTTACCTCGTCTCTTGACGGGTTTGAGTTTAGGAAATTCCTGTTCCCAGTAGCGAAGTACGTGAGGTTTTACATCACATAAGTCACTGACTTCCCCAATGGTAAAATATCGTTTTCCCGGTATAACGGGAAGTTCATTATTATTCGATGCTTCCAGCATATGCTTCTACCCGAGCCTTTAGTTTTTGTCCAGGTTTAAATGTTACTACACGACGTGCAGAAATGGGTATTTCTTCTCCGGTTTTTGGGTTACGACCCGGGCGCTCGTTTTTATCCCGAATATCAAAATTACCAAAACCGGACAGTTTAATCTGCCCACCTGTTTCAAGAGCAATTCTCAGCTCTTCAAAAAAGGCTTCAACAAACTCTTTGGCTTCGCGTTTGTTAAGGCCCAGTTCTTCAAATAATTTTTCAGCCATATCGGCTTTGGTCAGCGCCATAATTAATCTCTTAGTTTTGCTTTATGTTGTTGCTCAAGATCACTCAGTACAGCCTGGATCAGAGTATCAATCTCGTCATCTTTCAGAGTACGGGATTGTTCCTGCAAGCTCAAGCTCAGGGCCAGACTCTTCTTGCCAGCTTCAACACCCTCTCCCACATAGACATCAAACAGTTCTACAGCGACACTGCTTTGGGTATCCAGGGTTCGTTCGGCTGTCTGGCGAACAGTATTAATTATAGCAGATGATTCCACACCGTCATCTACAATAATAGCAATATCTCGGCGAATTGCAGGGAATTTTGATAAAATTTTGAAATTCGGCACTTTTGCAGCCGAAACTGCGTCAAAATCCAGTTCAAAAAGTATACTTGTGCTCTTAACATCAAAGGCTTTGGCCACCTCCGGATGCAGAGTCCCCATCCAGCCAACTGCTTGATTATCTTTATATATCCGGGCACTTTGTCCCGGATGCAAGGCCGGATGCTGTTCAGCTGCAAAACAATAGCTTAACAAATCTCCACCTAAACTCAAGAGTGCTTCAAGATCGGCTTTTAAATCAAAAAAGTCCACATTCCGGCTTTTCTCGCCCCATTGCTCCGGAAACACGCTGCCATTGATAATACCGGCAATCATAACTTCCTGCAGTAAGTCGCCGCTTTCTGTATCCGGTACAAAACGTGAACCCACTTCAAACAGGCGAATACGGCTTTGCTGACGGTTCTGGTTATACACCAGTGCACCAATCAGTCCGGTCCATAAACTGGTTCTCATCACCGATAAATCGTCTGAAATCGGATTAGAGAGCCGGATACCAGGATTATCCGGTGAAATTAAATGCTGTGCTGTGGGTTCCACAAAGCTGTAACAGATGGCTTCCTGGTAACCCAGATCCACCATCAGATTCTTGATCCGGGACTCATCAATACGGTCTTCCGGACAGGCTGCCATGGAAATGGAACCATTGGGCAAGGTAGCCGGTAAATTATCATAACCGTAAATACGCCCGATTTCTTCAACCAGGTCCACATCAAAGGCAATATCGAAACGAAAGGCCGGTGCCGTCACCTGCCAGCCTTCTGCACAGTCTAGCACATCCATTTCCAGACGCTGTAGGACATCCTTCACAGTTTTATCGTCAATTTCTATGCCCAGAACCCGGGTCATTTTCTCTTTACGCAACAAAATAGGCTGGGGCTTTGGAATATACTCGTCATGGCACTGCTCAACTACCGGCCCGATTTCACCGCCAGTAATTTCCAGGATCAGTGCGGTAGCCCGTTCCAGTGCTTTAACCTGCAGCTCCGGTGCTACGCCCCGTTCAAAACGATGGGACGAATCGGTGTGCAGACCGTGAGTTCTGGCCTTGCCGATAATTTTTTCCGGTGCAAAAAAGGCACTTTCCAGTAAAATATCACAGGTGTCATCACTGACCGCCGAACTGTCGCCGCCCATAATACCGGCCAGAGCCAGAGGCCGCTGATCATCGGCAATCACCAGGTTATCAGCATTCAGGCTGATTTCCTGGCCGTCCAGCAGAACCAGTTTTTCACCTTCAGCGGCCATACGGACATTAATGCCGCCGTTAATTTTAGCCAGGTCAAACGCATGCATGGGCTGCCCCAGTTCCAGCATGACATAATTGGTAATATCCACCAGCGGACTAATGGAGCGGTTACCGCAACGGCGCAGTTTTTCTTTCATCCATAGCGGTGTTTCTGCTTTGGTATTGACATTTTTAATGATCCGTCCGGCATAACGCGGACAGGCTTCTGCTGCCTGAATATTGATTTGCGGCTTATCCTCAATACTTACCGGCTGGCTCTGTATCTCAACCGGAGTGACAGTTTCACGGGTAAATACGCCGGTTTCACGGGCCACACCGGCCAGACAGAAGCAGTCGCCGCGGTTGGGTGTTACGCCCAGCTCAATACTGACATCATTAAGCTGCAGATAATCACTGATATCAGTTCCTAGCGGTGCATCCTGCGGCAGTTCCATTATGCCTTCCGCACTGTCTGCCAGGCCCAGCTCTTTTTCTGAACAGAGCATGCCCATAGACACTACACCGCGTAATTTAGATTTTTTAATTTTAAAATCACCGGGCAGTACGGCCTTTATCATGGCACAGGCCACCAGCAGGCCGGTGCGGGCATTTTTAGCACCGCAGACTATCTGCAGTGGCTCTTCTGACAAAGCGCCCACATCCACCTGACAAACCTGTAATTTATCCGCATCAGGATGCTTATCGCAGCTAAGAATTTTACCTACTACGACACCGTTAAAGTCAGGTGCTACCGGTTCAATGGCATCCACTTCCAGACCGGCCATGGTCAGCTGATGACCTAATGCTTCGGTACTTAAATCCGGGTTTACCCATTCTCTTAGCCATTGTTCACTGAACTTCATTTTTGTATTTTTCCTGGAATTTATTCTTTATATGTAAGCTGATATGTAAGATATCAGGCAAACTGTTTTAAAAAGCGTAAATCGTTTTCAAAAAACAGCCGTAAATCATTGACCCCGTAACGCAGCATAGTCAGTCGCTCTACGCCCATACCAAAGGCAAAACCAGTGTA
>JALUZF010000205.1 GCA_027012135.1 Gammaproteobacteria bacterium | reverse complement strand
ATATGCTATACCACCCCCCAGGGCAAACGCATTAAAATCATAAGCCGAATAGTACTTTATAGCGGAAGTCATCATTCCAAGCAGCTTTCAACTTTTTCTTTTTAATGCTTAGTTTAGAAACTTCTTTCTGAAACAGATTTAAACATATATGCCTAATTGTACTCATGCACGCAGGCGCATTACCTGTGCGTATACGACAATCATCCTCTCGGAAAGTAACATCTAAACGCCAGTGCAGTTTATTTTCAACTCCCCAATGACCACGAACAGCCTTTGCAAACACCTTGGCATCTGCTTGAATAGAAGCAATAAAATAGCGAATATCTATTGTCGTTTTATTGCCTATTGTACTCTTACGTTCTACCATTCCTATGGTTTGTAGCTTCTTCCACTTGTCGACTCTATGCAATGTGCTTGGAGCATTAACAATCCAGTACTTACGTGTTTCATGACGACCATGTTTTTTATCAACTTCCTCATAGTAACCATGAGCTATATCTTTAAACTGAGTATCCTGCGCTGTTTTAAAGTATTCTTTGACATCTTTATGGAGTAAGCCTTGATTTCCTTTTAAACCAATCACGTAGTCTGCTTCTTGCTCAATAATTTGTTCTGTTATATCAAGCTGACACCCCATTGCATCAATGGTAACAATACAACCCTTTAACTCTAAACATTTCAATAGTGCGGGTATTGCGGTGATTTCATTTGATTTCTCTTCGGTGACTTCTTGCCCTAAAACAAGTTGATTTGAGGCTCCCCAAGCACTCACCATATGGAGTCCTGCTAATCCTTGTGCTTTTTTCTGACTGCCTCTGGATGTTTTTCCATCAATAGCAACAACTTCAGGTATTTTTTCTTTAATAGCATTAACCCATGCAATAAATGCTGATTGTAGTTGTTTGGGGGGCAATTTCATTAAGACATAACGAATACAGTCATGTGAAGGTATCCCATTTTTTAAGGGTAAGAAAGTTTTTAACCACGACTTTTTATCGCATCCAAATTCTTCTATTGCTTCATATCCATCAGCCCCACTTAGCATGGCACATACCGTTAAGATGAGGATATCAGAAAGTGAATGCAGTTTTTTACGATTGATACGAGGATCTTCAATATTTGAAAAATAAGTGGAAATACAGGGATTCATAAAATACTCTTTATTTTAAAATAAAGAATATCTCACAATCCCTTATAAATTAACATTTTTAATGCGTTGGCCCTGGGGGGGTGGTATATGTACTTACAGTCCTATATACCACCCCCCCCTTTTTTTTAACTTTTAACGAACTTTAATCCGCCTGATTACGCAAGAAAGCAGGAATATCCAAATAGCTGTTATCAGTTGCAGGGCTACTCGCTGGCTGTTTCTGTGGTGCAGGCTCGTAAGCTGGTGCTGAATATCCACCACCGCCTGCCGCCATACGTGGCTGCTCAATTTCAACAGGGCGAAGCGTACTATTGGCTCTTGGCGCTTCTTGAGCTGGAACTGCTTTTAGCTCAGGACTTGGCAAATCAAGACCCGTTGCAACAAGCGTTACACGAATCTCATCACTCATCTCTGGATCTATAACCGTACCAACAACAACAGTTGCATCATCATGTGCAAATTCGCGTATGGTTGCACCCACTTCTTCAAACTCGTGGATCCCCATATCAAGACCTGCTGTGATATTCACCAGAATACCTCTCGCACCCTGTAGATTAACATCATCCAGAAGAGGGCTTGAAATCGCTGCCTGAGCTGCTTTTGTTGCACGTTCTTCACCACTTGCA
>JALUZF010000204.1 GCA_027012135.1 Gammaproteobacteria bacterium | reverse complement strand
GGTTCAACTCCATAATCTAACGAAACCTTATCCGGCAGGGTAGCACTTAACAGGCACAAATCCTCCTGCTCTGGTTTCCATGATGGTTTTCATGACACTTAATAATTACAGAAAAAGTTATACGCCATTGATTTTATTTTTTAAGTCGTTTTAATTGAAAATATCCAGATCAAAGGTTATAAGAAGACTGTATAATCAGTACTGAGCTAGAATTAATTAGCCCTGCTGTTCTGCCCCTGAAATATGACACCTGTTTTTTATTAGTAAGAGACTTAGCCATGAATTTTGATTTAACGCCACAATTACCAGCCACATTTGATCTGACTCACATTGTGTTAGCCGCTATTGCCGTAGTCCTGTTTTTTGCATTTATACTGAAACCCTCTAAACGTATTTCAGTTGATGCAAAAAAGGATGATACACCGTCGACTGGAGTCACTGATACTGAAGATAAAAACATTGATTCTGCAGAGGTTCCTGCTGTTAAGGAGTCATCGCCAGAATCAGCCCTGCAGTTTCTGGCTTTACTACAGCAGGAAGCCCGATTAATTGATTTTGTACAGGAGGAAATTGGCAGCTACTCCGACGAGGAAGTGGGTGCGGCTGCCCGTATAGTCCATGAGGGTTGCAAAAAAGCGATCAATGAATGCTTTACCCTGAGCCCGATTCGAACAGAAGATGAAGAGAGTCGTGTTACTCTGGTAGAGGGTTTTAATGCCTCAGAAGTTAGATTAACAGGTAATGTGGTTGGTTCGCCGCCGTTTACCGGAACGCTTATCCATCGTGGCTGGCGGGCGAAAGCCGTCACTCTGCCTAAATTGTCCGCTGGGCATGATGCCACTATCATCGCAGCCGCTGAAGTAGAGTTATGAGCCGGTACAGTATAGGGATCGACCTGGGCACAACCCATAGTGTTCTGTCCTATCTGGATTTGCAGCGGGCTGATGAGACAGCGAAGAGTGATATCATAAAACAGGAAGTGTTATTGATTCCCCAGTTAACGGCCCCGGGCAGCATAGATGAGCGGCTACAACTACCGTCATTTATCTATCAGTTTCATGAGTCAGAAGTTGCTTCAGGTGATCTGGCCTTACCCTGGAACAGATCACCCAGTCATCTGGTGGGAGAGCTGGCGAGGAATATGGGGAGTAAAACACCGATACGACTTATATCCAGCGCAAAGAGCTGGTTGTGTCATGCTGGCGTGGACCGCCGTTCAGCATTCCTGCCTCTGGAAAGTCCGGAAGAAGTGGAAAAAATATCACCTGTCGAGGCCACCATTGCTTATCTGGAACACCTTAAATCCTCCTGGAATTACGCAAACAGTGATAATTTAATAGAAAATCAACAGGTGACAATCACTATTCCCGCTTCATTTGATCCGGCTGCAAGGGAACTGACTGCTGAAGCTGCACGTGCCGTAGGATTTCAGCATTTGACACTACTGGAAGAACCTCAGGCGGCAGTTTATAGCTGGATCAATCAGGCTGGTAATACCTGGCGTGAGCAGTTAATGCCGGGTGATATCATCCTGGTGGTGGATATCGGTGGTGGCACAACGGATTTGTCGTTGATTGCCGTAACAGAAAATGAAGGGAACCTCACTTTAAATCGTATTGCTGTAGGCGACCATATTTTGCTGGGTGGAGATAATATGGATTTAGCGCTGGCCTATAGAATTAAGGCCAGGTTAGCGGAGCAGGGTAAAAATTTACAGGCCTGGCAGGTCATGGCTTTAACACATGGCTGCAGAGATGCTAAAGAGACCCTGCTTGCTGATCCCAGTGTGGATTCTGTTCCGCTGGTCGTACCCAGTAGAGGCTCCAGGTTAATGGGCGGTATGCTAAGAGCTGAATTAACGAGACAGGACGTTGAGCAAACATTAGTCGATGGTTTTTTTCCGCAGGTGTCTGTGGATGAACATCCTGTACACAATCCCCGAGCGGCATTAACTAAACTCGGGTTGCCCTATGCACAGGATGCAGCTATTACTCGCCACCTGGCCGCATTTCTAAGTAAGCAGGCAGGTGCTCTGGAAGCTATTGACGGGTTTGATACAGCGAGTGGCTCTTTTATTAAACCAAGCGCTGTTTTATTTAATGGCGGTGTGCTTAAAGCCCCCGTTTTAGCAACAAAACTACTTAACATTATTAACGGCTGGCTAAGCCGTGATGGCACCGAAGCGGCCCGATTATTAGAAGGGGCTGATCTGGATTTATCGGTAGCGAAGGGAGCGGCTTATTATGGCTATGTCAGGCAGGGTAATGGGGTTCGAATTCGAGGCGGGCTTGCCAATGCTTATTACATTGGCGTAGAGAGTTCAATGCCGGCTGTACCGGGCATGGAGCCTCCTATGCAGGCCCTGTGTGTTGCCCCATTTGGCATGGAGGAGGGGACGGATGTTATGATCGAGAACCAGGAGTTCGGGTTAATTGTTGGTGAGCCGGTCCGTTTTCGATTCTATGGGTCTGCTACTCGACGGGAAGATCAGTCTGGAGAAATGCTGGAAGACTGGGGTGATGGTGAATTAGAAGAGTTATCTGAAATACAGGCAACATTGCCGATTGAAGGCCGAACCAGAGGTGAAGTTGTACCTGTTCATCTGGCAGTGACAGTCACTGAAGTTGGTACGCTCAGGCTCGAAGCGATGCCGGTGAACGGCGATGAACGATGGCATGTCGAGCTGGATGTCAGAGACAGCTGATATTAGAATAAAGAGAGGTTGACCGCAAATGATGAACAGAAAATAAATGGATAATAATGAATAAGCAACCAGGCAGCTCCAGTTATATTGTCGGTATTGATTTAGGTACCACGCACTGTGTTGTGACATACTGTGATTTAACATCGATACCGTCAAAGCAACATTCAAAGCCTTCCGGGCAGCCGGCGTACCAGCCAGAAATAAAACTGTTTGAAATTGAACAATTAATAGCATCGGGAGAAATAGCACGCCGTCCTTATTTGCCTTCTTTTCGTTATCATCCGACAGCCGGTGAAATTAAAACCGAAGATTCGGCATTACCCTGGCAGCATAACAGAAATGCGCAGCCGCTTGAGGGCGATATAGAAGAGGCCATTGTCGGAGAATGGGCCAGGGAACTGAATAGTAAAGTGGCAGGAAGGGGTGTTGTGAGTGCCAAAAGCTGGCTTTCCCATCCATCGGTTGACAGGCAGGCAGCGATTTTGCCGTGGTCTGCGGCAGAGGGGGTTGCCAAAGTATCACCTGTTGTAGCCAGTGCCAGTTATCTTGCGCATATACGCTGTGCCTGGGATCAGCGTTTTCCGGATAAGCCACTGGAACAGCAGGAAATAGTCATTACCATTCCTGCTTCTTTTGATGAAGCAGCGCGATCGCTTACCCTCGAAGCCGCCAGGCTGGCCGGTCTGTCAAACCCGCTGTTACTGGAAGAGCCGCAGGCCGTGGTGTACGACTGGCTGTATCGGCATGAAGCTGTTGCAGCAAAAAAGCTGGCTGACAAGCGCTTGATACTGGTGTGTGATTTAGGCGGCGGTACGACCGATCTCAGCCTGATTAGTGTTGCAGTTGACGGCAAAGCTATTGATCTGAAACGTGTGGCAGTAGGCGATCATTTGATGCTGGGCGGCGATAATGTTGATTTGGCAATAGCCCATCAAGCTGAACAGCAGATAATAAAGGGTGGGGAAAAATTAACTGCATCAGCACTTTCCCAGCTTATTCAGCAAAGCCGCAAGGCAAAGGAATTGCTGTTATCAGCGGATGCACCCGATTCAGCGACTATTACGGTATTAGGCAGCGGCTCTAAATTAATTGGCGGCGCCCGTAAAACCCAGGTGCTCAGGTCTGCTGTTCACAATATGGTCATTGACGGTTTCTTTCCGCTGACCGCATTTGATGATATGCCGCAACAGGGGCGTAGCGGTGTGATTGAGTTTGGTTTGAATTATGCTTCGGATCCGGCTGTCAGCAAGCACATTGCTGCTTTTCTTGCCCGCCATCAACCGGCCTGTCGTACAGCATTGGGGCTGGATGCAGATAGTGAACTAAAAGAGCCGGTGTTTCCTGATGCGATATTGTTTAACGGAGGTGTTTTTAATAGTCCATTGATTATAGACAGGGTGCTTGAACTGTTTGCACAATGGTCACAGAAACCATTATCGGTGCTTGATAATGAGCAGCCTGATCAGGCGGTTGCCTACGGTGCCACAGCCTATGGATTAGCCCGACATGGCTGGCAGACAAAAATTGAAGGCGGCTCTGCCCGAAGTTATTTTTTAATAGTGGAAAGTAAGGAGAGTAAAGACAATAGCACTAAACAGGCCGTCTGTGTTTTGCCAAAAGGCACCTCTGAGGGTGAAACTATTGCATTAATAGATAAGCAGTTTTCTTTAACCCTGGGTCAGCCTGTTGCCTTTCATTTAATATCGACAGTATCTGATAACGCCTATACCCCAGGCCAGCTGATAGACGTCGACAGTGACAACTTTGTGACCCTGCCTCCGTTAGTGACCGCGTTTGATAAAGCCGGGAACAATAAACAAGAAATAACCGTGGAAGTAGAGGCCAATATGACAGCGGTAGGTACATTGCAAATGCAATGTGTGGCAAAGGATAAACAGTCGTGGGATCTGGAATTTCAGCTGCGGTCACCGCTCAGTAGTGATGGCCATGCGGAATCTTCTGACCCGGAACTGCCCGGAAACTTTGCGCAGGCGGTAGAGAAAATCTCGGAGGTATTCGGGCAAAGTAATAAAACCGTTGATAAAAACGCAGTGAAAAACCTTCGTTCTTCACTGGAGAAATTATTAGGGAAAAGAACTGATTGGGATATACCCGTGTTACGTGCTTTGGAGAAAGAGCTGCTTAAAGGTGCTAAACGAAGACGCCGCTCTAACAGACATGAGCGATTATGGAATAATTTAACAGGCTATTGCCTCAGACCAGGCTTTGGACATGCCCTGGATGAATGGCAGGTGAATACCCTGTGGAATAATTATCAGCAGGGTGTTCAGTTTGCAAATGAGTCGCAATCCTGGGCAGAGTGGTGGACCTTATGGCGGCGGGTTGCCGGTGGACTAACAGAAGAGGCACAGAAGCAAATCTACAGGGATGTGGCCAGGTATATTAATCCGGTTACCACAAAAAACCAGAAAGTAGTCAAGGAGTTAAAAACGAGATCTTATAAAGATATGGTTCGACTGGTCGCTGTACTGGAGCATTTACCTGTGGAGAGCAAAATCGAAGTGGGCGGCTGGTTGTTAAAACGACTGCAGAAAGCGAAAGAACCTGATGCTTCGTGGTGGGCGCTGGGAAGAATCGGCAGCCGGGTACCTTTTCATGGCAGTGCACATAAAGTGGTGCCTAAGGATGTGGCAGGCCAGTGGATTGAGTTTTTATTAGAGCAGGACTGGAATAATAACAGAAATGCTGCATTGGCCGCCAGTATGATAGCACGGCAAAGCGGTGATCGGGAGCGTGATCTTGATGAACCGATGCGCCAGGCGGTCATTGACAAGCTGAGTAACTCGAAGTGTGCCAGGAGCTGGATAAATATGGTTGAACAGGTTGCTGAGCTGGATGCGAAGGATCAGCAGCAGGTATTTGGTGAATCATTACCCGCAGGGCTTCGGATTATAAGTTAAAGCCGAACCATCCCATAAGTAAACCATACGGAGAATGCTATTAATGTTTATTAGACTTGGTATTTTATTTACAGCATATGTCGGAGTAAGGCTGTTTGAGCATTTCAAAAACAAACAGACAATAACATCTAAAAAAAATCTTCAACATCCAGTATCCAGAAAAGTTCTTACCACAAAATCTAACATAGATGCTCCGGAAAAAGAGTATGATCGGTTATTTCATGCCAGCCTGGTTTCTTTAGGTCTGCTTGTTTTAATTCCTTTATCCCCGGTATTTTATGTTTTGACCTATGCAAGCATTATTTACACCTGCATACCCATTATGAAGCTGGGTGAAAGGCAATTACTTAAAAGACGCACGATTGGACATGATGTATTATTTTCCTTATACATTATTCTGTGTTTTCTGACCCATCAGGAACTGTTTCTGGTGCTGGGTGTACTTTTATACCATGGCGGTTCCAAAGTACTGGCCATGAACCAGGCTATGTCCAGACCGCTTCTCAGCGGCATGCTCAAACAGCAGCCTGACAGGGTGTGGGTTTTAAAAGACGGTGTTGAAATCGAGTCATCAGTGAACGACCTTAAAGTGGGGGATATCGTGCTGTTTCGGGCTGGTGAAGTGATTGCCATCGATGGTGTGATCACTGACGGCATCGCTCTGATTGATCAGCATACATTAACCGGAGAATCGCAACCGGTAGAAAAAGAAACCCATGCGGAAGTCTTCTCTTCCACCCTCCTGGTGAGCGGGCAGATCAAGGTCAGGGTCTCCAGGGCAGGTGACGACACGGCCATCGCAAAAATAGCTGAAATTCTGGACAATACCGCTGCCTATACTTCATCGATTCAATCCAAAGGTGAGAAATGGGCTAATAATATCGCCCTGCCCATTTTTGGGCTGACCATAGTCACCTGGCCAGTGCTCGGCCCTTACGCGGCGACTGCGGTGGTTCACAGCACCTTTGGCAATCGGCTGCGGGTTGCGGCGCCTATTGGAACATTGAATTATCTTCATTCCGCTTATCAGTATGGCCTGTTGATTAAGGATGGGCGGGCTATAGAGGAATTAAATAATGTTGATACGGTACTATTTGATAAAACCGGAACCCTGACAAAGGAAGAACCTGATGTCGGCAGGATTATCGTTGCTGAGGATACTTATAGCTTAAGCGATATTCTGACTTATGCCGCGACTGCAGAGCAAAAACTAAGCCATCCCATTGCCAGAGCCATTATTAAAAAAGCGCAGGAGCTTGAGCTTGAATTACCTTCCATAGAGGATTCTGAATTTAAAATGGGCTTTGGTATCAGTGTCAGAATTGATAAGCGGCTTATCCGGGTCGGCAGTGCCCGTTTTATGAAAATGGAAAATTTGGCAATTCCCGAGATCATTAAAACGGCTCAGCAAAGCGCCCAGCTTGAAGGACACTCACTGGTTCTGCTTGCTGTCGAAAAAGCGGTTATTGGGGCCATTGAAATCGAAGCTACTCTGCGGCCTGAAGTCAAATCCGTTCTCAGCGGTTTGCGTAAACGCGGAATTAAGCATATGTCGATTGTTTCCGGTGATCACGACTATCCGACCCGAAAGCTGGCGGAATCACTGGGTATGGACAGTTATTTTGCGGAAGTGCTGCCCGAGGAAAAGGGCAAAATTGTTGAACAACTACAACAGCAGGGCAGAAAGGTCTGTTTTATTGGTGATGGTGTCAATGATGCTATTGCAATGAAAGCGGCCAATGTTTCTGTCTCTTTAAGTGGCGCCACCGCAATTGCCACGGATACCGCTCAGGCAATTCTAATGGATGGTAGTCTGACTCATTTGTGTGATTTATTTGATATTTCACGCAAGCTCAGGAAAAATTTATGGCGCACCATGTCAATACTTATCATTCCATCCGCCCTCAGCCTGGGTGGAGCATTATTTATGGGACTAAGACTGACCGGCTCTTTTATAATCAATTATTCGGGATTTGCGGTGGCTCTGGGGAATTCCATGCTGCCGACTCTGGAGCAGAAATTCAGGAAAAAAACTGGAAAAAAGGCCGCATCAGTCTAAATTACTTAAAAAAACTGGCAAAGCAAATGAAATACAAACATTATTTATTTGACTGGGGAGATACACTCATGCTTGATCAGCCAGAGGATCCAGTCCCCATGTGTGAATGGGAAACGGTTAATGAGGTGCCGGGCGCAAAGAAACTCCTGGCTATTTTAAACCGGCACAGTCATTGCCATCTGGCAACCAATTCCATCAGCTCTGATGAAGAACAGATCCGCAAGGCGCTACGCCGGGCAGGAATCAGTCAGTACATTGAAAATATCTATTGCTACCGAACCCTGGGGCTGAAAAAGCCGGAGCGGGAGTTTTATGAGCATATCCTGAGGGATCTGGAGGCGAGTCGTTCTGAGGTAGTCATGATCGGTGATGGATTAGAAAAAGATGTTCTGGGGGCTTTAGATAACGGGATACAGGCTGTATGGCTTAACCATAAAAAAGATCCGGTTCCTGAAAATATTGATGCAATAGAGAATCTTCTTGAGTTGACTGGTATGAGCAACAAAAAATAATAAGCTATCGCATCATCCGAATTCAGACAATGCCTGGTCTGGTCAGTGCGGCAGGGCGTTATGTTCCTTATGTTTGTGGACTTCCTGTTTGTCCATATCCGCTGCATGGGGCAGCTCTTCTGCTGCATGGTTATGGCTTTTCTCCAGCTGGTATTGTATGACGGCCACATTGTGACTATAAGCCTGATGGTCGTGCTCGTCGGACTCAAAGAAACTAACGACAGCAGATATTGACAGGCCGAAAATCAGTGCGGCGGAGAGTGAGGTTCGATCATGGGCGTGAAATTGCAGCTCCGGTAAGAGATCACTCAGCGATATGCTTAGGAATACACCCGCTGAAAATGCCAGGGCATAGGCGATCAGGTTAATTTCCTCATCAATCTGGGAAAGACCGAAGTAGAACAGGAACACACCCAGAGGGATCACCAGAGCAAACAGCACATTGACAAGATGGATCGTGGACCTTTTCCATGCACCCAGGGCCATTAAAGTAGTGATTGTCATTGCATCGAAGGGCTTGTGTAGAAAAATGACAAGAAATGTGCCCAAACCGGCCAGGGCGACGATGTTATCACCCTGGCTACCTGCCTCCACGCTGGCGGCAAGTGCGATACCTGCTATGAGGGTGTGCAATGTGAGTCCGGTTGCCGCGCCTACCCAGTTCAGATGGTGGGCTTCGTGGGAGATGTCCTCGACATCATCCTGCGCTCCGATGTGACAACGCTCTTGGCCATGATCATGATGATGATTTTCGACACTTTGTTCTGCCTGTCCTTTTACCGGGGCAATATTGGGCGCATCGTGATGATGGAAACAAAGGTATCGCTCGATGAAAAATATGGTCAGTATCCCTGCCAGTACCAGCATAAGGATTACCCTGGTTTGACCCGGCGCCTCAGTCAAAGCATGCGGTAGCATGTGCAGAAGCCCGACACCGAGCATTACGCCAGCTACCATGCTGATCAATAATTGCATACGCTGGTGTGTTATGCGAAGTTTCAAAGGAATCAGGCCTCCCATCAGGGAAGCCAGTAGAATCAGTGTGCTATATATGAGTAATAACAGCCAGGTTGACATAAGTTTAGTCCCTTTTTGTTGGAATTATGTGGCTGGTTTTCCAATAAAGAAAAAATTTGAAAAGTACCTTCTGTAATAAATAGATTTTCCGGTTAGTGTATTTTAATTGGTCAGCCTGAGACTTAACAGCACTCCTGCGTGGCCTTAATGGCGGGTTTTTCATCCAGTGTTTTGGACTCATCCCTGGCACGGATAAAATTCATTAAGGAAATCTTGTTTTTAACCCGTTCAATGTTTGTCTGGGGACCGGAATTTTTATCTTTGTCGGTAGCAACTTCATCAGGTTCATAAGTGATCAGGCGTGATGAATTAAGTAATACACCTGCTGTTGAAGCATTGTGTAAAACCACAGCGATAAACGGGTTGATCAGTCCAAAGGCAGCCGCTACCAGTCCACCGGCATTAATGACCAGAGCCATACCATAATTCTGACGAATGATTTTTATGGTTTTATGACTAATTTGCAACATTTCACTCAGTTTCCGGAAGTCGTCACTGGATAAGGCAATATCTGCCGACTCAATGGCCACATCAGAACATCCTGTACCCAGTGCAATACCCACATCGGCAATGGCCAGTGCTGGTGCATCATTAATACCGTCTCCAACCATAATGACCTTACAGCCCAGTGCCTGAAGCTCACGTATGATATGGTACTTTTCTTCAGGCATCAGCTCGGCATGCCATTCATCAATACCTGCAGCTCTGACCACCTGTCTTGCAGAAGAAGCCTGGTCACCTGTGAGCATTATGGTTTTCTGAATGCCTAGCTGGCGTATTTGTTCAAGAGTTTCCTGTACATGGGGACGCACGGTATTGCGTATTCCAATCAAACCGATGCACTGATCATGGTCGGCAATATACAGCATTGTTTCACCTTCAAGACTGTATTTCTGGTGTTGCTCTTTAGCCTTTGGGCTGATCTGTATACCAAATTTTTCCATTAATTTCTGGTTGCCAACATAGACAATAGAGGCATCTTTCAGGGTAGCCTGCATTCCGCCGCCATCTATATTTTGATAGAATTCCGGCTGTTCGTACTCAATATTATTATCTTTTGCATGAGCCAGGATTGCACCGCCCAGAGGGTGGTTGGAATGAATTTCGGCTGATGCCGCCATGGCAACAAGATCATTCGCGGTGTATTTTTCATCATATGAAATTACCCTGATCACATGGGGTACGCCGCTGGTTAAGGTGCCAGTCTTATCAAAAACCATGACATCGGCCTGGGCGGCTGATTCAAGAAAGGTGCCGCCACGGATCAGTATCCCGCGTTTGGCACTATTACCCACAGAAGCACTTACTGAAGTGGGGGTGGACAGACCAATTGCACAGGGGCAGGCAATCAGCAACATGGTCAGGGCGCGAGTGGGGTCAAGTGTCAGTAACAGTACTCCGCCTGAAAGTGCAAAAGAGAATGGCACGAAACGTCGGGAAAATTTTTCTCCTACCGTCTGGATGTGAGGACGTAGTTCCTCGGCCTTATGGACACGTTCAATAATACGTCCCACCACGGTATCCTGCCCGATCTTGGCAACTGAAATGATCAGTTTGCCCACTATTAAAATGGAACCGGCAAAAACATTATCACCGGTAGTCAGTTCTACTGGCAGTTCTTCGCCTGTTACAGGCGCCTGATTGACACGGGCATCACCTTCGACAACCGTTCCATCCACTGGAATCCGCTGACCTGCATAAACCGCCAGTTTATCGCCTGGTTTTATGCTGGACAGACGTTCCTGGGTTTCTACAAACCGGCCATCATCTGTTGTGCTGACCAGCCAGACTTCTTCATTGGCATCTATTTCCAGTAAATCCTTGATGGCTTTCTGGGTTTTTCGCAATGTTACGGCTTCAAAACGTTCACCGATATTAAGCAGGAGCAGAACGGCCAGTGCAGTGAGCCCATTGCCCATTGCCAGACTGGCAAGCGTTGCGCTGCCCACCAGGGTATCTGAATTGATTTTACGTTTGTTAATGGAGCGCCATAACCCGCCTATATAGGTTGAACCGGTTATGATTGTTACTGTACCTGCGATGATAAAGACAGGCAGGTTGCCGGTAACCAGTGCAGGGAAAAATAATCGTTGTGCGCCCAGGCCAAGCAAGGTTGTCCCGCCCAGAATAATTTTGTGTTTGTATTTTTCTAGTGTTATGTCATCATGTGCATGTTCATGGCCGCAGCTATCGTCCCCGCATGAAGCACCGTGCACATGGTCATGATCATGGCTATGATCATGACCACAGGTATCACCGCAATGATGATCGTGATCATGGGAATGGTGGTCGTGATCATGGGCATGATCATCGTGATTATGAGAATGATGATCGTGACCATGCTCATTATCGAGCATATTATAATGAGAGTATTCATGTTTGTGTTCGCCATGATGCTCTTTGTTTTTCTGCAGTTTTGAAATAACTTTCCGGGCCGCTTTCAGCTCTTTGGAAAAGGTGCCTTTTACTGCTTTAGGAGAAAGTTCTTCCAGACTTTTTCCACTTTCAAAATGTTCTGTGAGTATTTTTCCCAGAGCATAGGTCGAGGCTCCGCCCATAGTAACCATACTGGTCGTACCGACCATGGTGCCTACACCGGGAACCAGTTTAACCATGCTTGCCATGCGCAGGAATGTGTACGGAAGAGCCCCACCCAGCAAAGAGGTAATGAATGTCCTGCTATGATTTTCCGAAAAATCTTGATCATAAAGCCTGGAAAAACTATGGATCATCTTGAACTGAAGCCCGCTTAAAGCTGCAAAATCAGCTACAGGTACGGGTATTAAACCGATTGTCATTGACGCAACGGTATATTCATTTAGTATAATTCCAGCCTTTTGCGCTTTGCTGACATGTACTGAATTTACAGGATCATGGTTATTTTTAGTTGCCGGCATGTGAATCTAATCCCCCTTAACTTTAATTATTTATTGTGAACTGTCCTGAGATATGAACTGGTTCGCATACTGTCATGGAGTATGCTTAAGTTTCCGATAAAATACTATTATCATTATATTGGATATAGCTTCTGGGTCTTTGTCAGACTATAAACGTGGTGATTACGGAGTCTATAGATATCTAATATACACCATTTCATATATAATAAGCTAGTTTTATTTACACTGCCAGTCTTTATCTATAAACTACAGAGAAATCCATGCTTATTTTTTGACCATGTTTATTGAGTGGCTGTGATGACATCAAACCACTAAAAACTAAAATTAATGATTAGCAGTTTGAAAACTCATCGTAACAGGATTACAGGATGTCAGGCAATCATCAGATAAAAAATTATAACCGGGCATTTACCTTTGGTATTTTGCTTAACATCGCATTCGTTATTATCGAAGCTGCCTATGGTGTTATTTCTGGATCGATGTCCCTGATAGCCGATGCGGGACACAATTTAAGCGATGTATTAGGTTTGTTGCTTGCGTGGGGAGCTATCTGGCTGGCCTCAAAAAAAGCAACAGAGCAAAGAACCTATGGTTTTCGTAAAGGAACGGTATTAGCATCCCTGGGCAGTGCACTATTACTGCTTTTTTCGCTTGGTGCTATTACATGGGAAGCCATTGGCAGGTTATCTGAGCCACAGCCGGTTCAGGGAATAACCATTATTGTTGTCGCCGCTATTGGCGTAGTGATTAACACTATCACCGCACTATTATTCATATCAGGACAGAAAGATGACCTGAATATCAAAGGGGCATTCCTTCACATGGCCGCAGATGCAGGTGTTTCCCTGGGTGTGGTTATAGCGGGGATCCTTATTATGCAGACAGGCTGGCTGCTGGTTGACCCTGTTACCAGCTTAATTATTGTTGTTATTATTTTTCTGGGGAGCTGGTCCTTGCTCAGAGATTCACTCAACCTGGCGCTGGATGCTGTTCCTGAAGGCATTGATATGCCAGCAATAACAAGCTATTTAAGCGGGCTTGAACCTGTAGTCCAGATACATGATCTGCATGTCTGGCCCATAAGCACTACAGAAGTTGCACTAACGGTGCATTTAATACTGGATAATGACCATAAGCCGCAGAAAAATCTCCTGTTTCAAATTCAACAGAAGCTCCATGATGATTTTAATATTGAGCATGCAACCATACAGATTGAAACACAGAATGAAGAAAATTGCAGGTTGAATTCTGAGGAAGGTGCGCCCAAAAAATAGCTGTATCGAGTCTTAACTCATTATTTTTTATGGTTTATAATTATACTTAAAATCTGACCTGAACAGATACAACTGCCAGAATTTGAGTTATTCCCCTTGTTCCCGGGCAGACTAATGGTTTTTTAAACCGCTTAATGGAGGCATCTTGTTATGTTATTTAGAATAGGTATTCTTGTGGCTGCTTTCATTGGCGTGAAAATTTATGACAAATATATCAACCAACAGCCTGCTTCAAACAAGCCACTGGAACTGGCCGAAAAATCCCACAAGTCACTGGCCCAGATGACTAATATTGATGAATCGGAACAATTGTGTAACCATTTTTTTAAGGTGAGCACGGTTTCTTTAGGTCTTTCACTTTTGACAGGGGTTTTCCCGTTATTCTATATTGCAAGCCTTGGAACGATTCTTTATACCTGTATTCCCATTTTGAAACGCGGTCAAAGACAACTACTGGAACGGCGTACCATAGGCCATGATGTGCTTTATAGTCTTTATATTATCCTGGCTTTTCTGACCAATCAGGAGCTATATATCGCACTGGGCGTCTTTTTCTATCATTCTGGCGCAAAAATGCTGGCCATGAACCAGGCCATGTCCAAACCCATGATAAGTGATCTGGTCAAAAAGTTACCTGATAAAATATGGGTTTTAAAAGACGGTATTGAAATCGAAGTACCCCTTGATCAGGTCATGGTTGGTGATATTGTGGTTGTCAGAGCCGGGGAGATCATTCCGGTTGATGGTACTATTAGCGAAGGTTTCGCAATGATAGACCAGCATGCCCTGACGGGCGAATCGCAAGCGGAGGAAAAAGAAAGCGGTGATCAGGTTTTTTCTTCAACGCTCATTATCAGTGGTCAGATCCATGTGCAAGTCACCCAGGCCGGTAGTGATACCAATATTTCAAAAATCACTGAAATTCTAAATAATACCTCGGCTTATACCTCATCTATTCAATTAAAAGGGGAAAAATGGGCGAATATGATTGCCAAGCCTGTTTTTGCACTAACCATCTTGGCTATTCCAACCCGCGGACTTGCAACCGCTACTATTGTTTCGCATAGTACCTTTGGCAACCGCCTGAGAATTGTTTCCCCCATTGGAACCCTGAATTATCTTCATGCTGCCTTTAACAAAGGGATACTCATCAAAGACGGACGTGTTATTGAAGAATTAGGCCGGGTTGATACGGTACTGTTTGATAAAACCGGGACCTTAACTCACGATCAGCTTGAGGTAGGCAAAATTATCAGTAGTCATGATCGATATAGCAGCGAGGATGTTTTAAGCTATGCGGCTACGGCTGAACAAAAACTCACTCATCCCCTGGCTCAGGCCATCCTTGAAAAAGCCAAAGAATCCGGCCTGGTGTTACCCTCTATTGAGGATTCCAGTTTTACCATGGGTTATGGCATTTCAGTCACTATTGATAATCAGTTAATTCGAGTCGGCAGTGCCCGTTTTATGGAACTGGAGAATATTGTCATTCCTCCGTTAATACAATCCGCCATAGAGCAAGCTCATCTGGAAGGAAACTCGCTGGTTTTGGTTGCTATCAATACGGATATTGCTGGTGCGATTCAACTTGTGTCTACCCTTCGTCCAGAAGTTAAGGACGTTTTAAACGGCTTACGCCAACGTGGCATTAAACATATATCAATTGTCTCAGGTGATCATAAAATCCCTACCCAGAAATTGGCCGAGTCCCTGGGAATAGACAGTTATTTTTATGAAGTGCTGCCTCAGCAAAAAGCCGAGATCGTCAGACAATTACAACAAGAGGGTAAAAGAGTCTGTTTTGTCGGCGATGGCATCAATGATGCCATCGCAATGAACACGGCTAATGTTTCTGTGTCTTTAAGTGGTGCCACGTCTATTGCTACGGATACGGCGCAGGCCATTTTAATGGAAGGTAGCTTAACCCATTTATGTGATTTATTTGATACAGCACACAAGCTGAAAAACAATTTATGGCGTAGTCTGGTGCTTATTACTGTACCCACCGTTATTAGTTTAGGTGGTGCGCTGTTTATGGGCTTAAGTCTGGGCGGTTCTTTTGTGATTGTTTATTCCAGTTTTGTACTGGCCCTGCTCAATGCCATGTCACCCATTCTTGAATATAAAGATATAAGCAAAGAGATAAAAAAAGGTCTGAAAAAAGGTTTTAAAAAAACAGTCGCTCTGAAGCAATCCCCCAGGAAAATTGATTCTGATCAGGTTTCATAATCGGGATCGTGAGGGATTTGAGCTGGCAGGGTATAAACCTGGAATAATCTATATATGAAATGAAGAATGTACCCCTGATGGCTGATGTGTTATTGTTTATCTACAGGCTGATACTTTATCGGGGTTCAGATTATGCAATTTACGCAGAGTAGTGAACTAATAAATCTGCTAAATCTGCTAAATCTGCGTTGTGAGGGATTGTTGTGCAGAAAACACTTCTGCAGCAAGTTAATGAAAGTTAATACAATTTTTTGTTTTTGATGGGATGGGATAATTATGACGAATGTTAGTAATGAGTATGACGCTAGCACAGAAGGCAACCAGCAATTCAGTGATAAAGTGGTTTCCGACAGTCAGCTGGCCGGTGAGTCGGCTATCGGACTGCCTGCAAATAAGGTTATTCGCAAAAGGTTTGCTGCCAGAACCATTGGTATTCACCTGAGTGCTTTACCACCTGAGTTTCAGGCATTCAATAATATTAATGATACTACCGATAACGCTTACCTGACCAAACAGGATCTGCCTGATGAGATTCATTTGACACTCCCTGATGGGGAACAGAAGGTATTGTCAAGGGATGAAGCCTGGGAGTATGCTGATGAAGCCGGTGCGCAACTGGAATGGCACATACTTCCCGACACTATGTCAGGCAAGGCCGCCGCTTTATTTTCCACTACCGGGCAAGGCCTGTATGCCAATTATGGCCGCCCAACCATGGACTTTTCCGGTTTTTACTATGACTGCATACGTACCGCTGAAAAGGCTTCAAGGGAAGTTACCATGTCCCAGAAGACCATTTTGCTGGGGCCGTTATTTATTACTATTGATGCCGTCAGTGCTGCAGGCTTCACGGCACTGGGGCACTTTACGCGAGGTGCTTCGCTGAAGAACAAAACCGTGTTTACTGATATTGCCTCCACCGGCATTTTTGAAGGCAGTGCATCCTGGACATCAGCTCAGCTGGGTGTCTTTACCGGAGTCAAGGCAATACGTTTTGCCACAGTGCTTCCTATCCCTGGTGTGCATCTGGCAGCCGTTCCAATCGGTTTTCTGACGGGGGCTGTAACTGCTATTTTTGCCAAGCGTTTTATTAATCATTATAAGGACCGGGCCGTTGATGCCAGCTACCAGCGTGGACGATTTTCCAGAATACCCAGGTTGACCCAGGAAAGTTATTCCTGAACGCAAAACAAATGGACACTAAATAAATTGTCTGCATCGACCCAAAGTGCAATGGACTGAAAGCCTGCCTGTTGTGCAAGTTTTATAAACTCCTGAGTGCTGTATTTATAGGAATTCTCGCTGTGGATTGTCTCACCGGCAGCGAAATCAAAATGCTTTTGTCCAATGTGAACCCGTTGCTTTCGTAAACTGACCAGGTGCATCTCGATACGTCCGGCCTGCTCATTATAAATCGCTTTATGCCGCCAGTGCGAAAGCTCAAAGTCGGCATCCAGTTCGTGGTTAATTCGCTGTAGTAGATTGAGATTAAACTGTGCTGTAATGCCGGCAGTATCGTTATAGGCGGCGTGCAGGATGCTCCTGTCCTTTTTCAGATCAACTCCTATCAACAGGTAGCCCTCCGGTTTCACCAGTTGTGCAATTGAGGTCAGGAATTCCACTGCGCTTCCGGGATCAAAGTTACCAATGCTCGAACCAGGAAAAAAAGCCACCTTCGTACCCTCTGTATTCTCCAGAGCGGTTGGCGGCAGTACCATGCTGTGTGTAAAATCTGTACAGGTGGCATGGATTTCCAGCCAGGGAAAGGCAGTGGCCAGTTTTTCCGTTGCCAGCTGCAGGTGCTGACTGGAGATATCCATTGGCACATAAGCTACTGGTCTCAGTCCTTCCAGAAGTATATGCACTTTGGTGCAACTGCCACCTCCGGGTTCAATCAACAGGTTAGCTGTGCCCACATGGTGAGCAATCTCATCGGCATTATCCTGTAAAATTGCTATCTCGGTACGGGTTTGATAATACTCGGGCAGTTTAGTAATGGCATCAAATAGTTGTGAGCCTCTGGCATCGTAAAAATACTTTGGTGGGATGGCGGCGGGTCGTTTATTCAGGCCCTGCAACACATCGCTGGCAAAATCGCTGGTAGTTGAATGCAGGTTATGAAACCAGAGTTTATTTTTATTCAGAGGGAATTTTGTGTTAGCCATTATTGAATTGAAGGGCAAAGGCAGGTTCTCGTTCATTGATGATTAAAATAGTTGCAGGCGCATTTTCGGAGCAACTCTTGAGTCACTCTCGAGTAAATTAGCTGACTTATTATCAGTGTTTGCGTAAGCAATATAGCCTATTATTTCAAATGTCATTCTATCCTTCAAATATTTTTCACTTTTGGATAAGATTTAACCTGAATAGTTTCCATCTATAAATTGAATTGATGGAACACAAAAGAAAAAATATTGACAGAGCAGTGATAACGTGACCAATCAATGAAGAAAAAGCCATCAAAAAAGATTCTATCAGGACAGGCAAACAAACTCATCAATAAATATGCTTTTGGTTCCAGTTTGTTCGGTTATATCCCTTTTCCTGTAGTAGATGCCCTGGGTATTATGGCTATTCAACGCAAGATGTTATTTCATCTTGCGAAGATCTATGACATACCATTTTCACGCAGCCTGGCAAAAGATCTGTTAAGAACATTAGCAGGAGGTATTGCCTCACGAGCAGCTTTCCCCATGGCAATAAAAATAATTCCCGGAATCAATGTCTTATTTGGCAGTATTGGTATGGCTGCAATAGGCAGCGCTTCGACCTATGCGGTTGGAACAACCTTTAAGCGCCACTTTGAAGCAGGTGGAACCCTGGAGGATTTTGACCCTGACGAGGAACAGGAAATCTTTGAGGCAGAACTAAAAAAAGGAATAACTCTGTCATTGAAGACACAAAAGTCACAGAAAAAAGGAAAAAAATCATAAGATGCATGTCTGTCAGAGATTAAGATAGTGATGCATCTTTAACCCGCTTTTTATTCAGGATTACCCCGGTTTTATTTGTTTTTGTGTTAATATACGGTTGTGGTAATATAAATAGCTTTACTTATTTTTTTCTGTTGCTATGATAAAAACCAGGCTGGTTACTCAATATTACAGGTTCGAATAACTATGGTTTAAATAACTATGGTGCAAACAGGCCTGAGACTATAGATTCATTTGTTTGTATATTCGTTTGCTTGTATATTTGACAATGATGTCTAAAGTATGAAAAAATTTCCTCTGTGGTGACAGATATGAGCAGACACATGAGAGCAGCCGTGGAAAATCCATGATAGCAACGAACACTAACAGGAGTATAGTATGACAGCTACAGAACAAACAACAATAGATGGTACCCTGGAGAATGTGAAACACAGGTATCGAATATCACGAGTAAACAGACTTGTCAGAAACCATAGTTTACTGAGTGCTCCTCTGGGGGCAATACCCATGCCACCATTAGCTATGAGTCTGATTCTGGCTAACAATCTGACCATGCTAAAAAGGTTATCTTCTGTCTACGATGTTAAATTCAGTAAAGATGCCGGAAAAGCGGCTATTAGCAGTTTTTTGGGAAGTTGTGGAGCCCTCTCTATTTCAGGCAGACTGATCTGGGGACTTAGTACGGCTATCCCTGTGGCAGCACCTGTAATCAGTATTGTGACTACACCTTTAATGGGCTTTGCATTAACCTACGCAATAGGCCACCTGTTTATTCAGCATTTTGAATCAGGCGGCACCTTCCTGAACTTTGATCCTGAGCAGGTAAAGGGGCATTATGCAAAGTTATTTAAAGAAGGTGAGAAACTTGCAGAAAGTGAGAAGCTTGCAGAAAGTGAGACTATTGCAGAAGATGAGATTCCAGCCAAAGCATGATTAAGTTCATGATTAAGCTATAGTTATCTTTTCTACTACAATTTGAAGGCAGTTATTACTTCTGCCTTTGGAAAATTCTGAACAAGATCAATGCTGGAGAGGATATGTGGAAACCCGGTAAAACTTGGCTGTAAGTACCGGGTTTCGTATCTCCGCCCACCTTCCCCAATAAAAGTTATTCCGGTTGTTAACCGGAAATCCTGTTAACCTCAACAAAAGATAAAAATGAAAGTAGAATCCCTTGAACAGTCCGTTCCTGAACTCTTCCATGTCGCTAATAAAAAATACCTCCAGTGTGAGCAGGCTATTGAAATAATCAGGCAAAATGTCGGATTCATTCCCGTTGCCATTACGAAAGAGTATAGAGTTATCTGGCTGGATGTGGGAGACTATCCATATCGAGAGTGGAAGTTTCGTTATGCTACCCAGAACCTGATTGAAAAACAGGGACTCGGTAACTGTTTTACGACAGATATTCAACTACTGGCCAGTGAGGAGCTTAGTCTGGACAATCTTCAGGATCCGGCAGGCTTTGTTTTTCATATGTCCAAATGCGGTTCTACTCTGATGGCTAAAGTGCTGGATCAGCCTGCAACCCAGATGATTATCAAGGAACCCACACCGCTGCATGAAAACCTCTGGCAGTATCTGACCAATGACTGGCAGGAAGCGGTTGCCCCGACAGCAGAAAACCTGCGTCTAATCCGTAATTTGATACAATTACTGGGCAGACCCAGAATTCCCGGTCAGAAAACATACTATGTTCGCTTTAGAAGCTGGCTTATAGCCTTTGTGGAAATTATCCAGCAGGCATTTCCAGACACCCCTTCCCTGTTCATGTATCGTGATCCCGTGAAGGTCATGGCATCAATTTTGAATAAGCCCACAACAGGCCTGCCCAGGCTAAATGACTCGGGTGCTGCGGCTTTTATTACCGGACAGTCCAGACAGGCACTGAGTGACATGGATGCACTGCATTATTTCACCAGTTTCTATAAACAATACCTGCATTTAAGTCTGACTAAAATGAAAAATACTCATTATTTAAATTATCGACAGATGAACAAGCAGAATATTGATCAGATATTGCGTACCGGGTTTGGTTATGCAGCGACAGAGGCTGATTTGTCCTTAATGCAGGCGCAGTTTGATACCTATTCCAAGGATGATGCAGGCAAGGTACGCTTTGTTTCTGACAGCCAGGAAAAACAGAAACAGGTGACCCCACAGATGCGCGCAGTGGCTGAACACTATTTGATGGATAGGTATCAGCAACTGGAAGAAAGTGATAATAATCTTAATAAAGTACTGGTGTAAATTCCGGTCCTATGAACTGGTAAGTAAATATATATGATAGAAAATAAATGGGTAAAACGTATGAAAAGTTGCGATAACGGAGCCGGGCATGATTCTTGAAATAATTAGTGCCACTGGTTTTGGTACCTATCTCTATCGGTATGTAAAAAAGAACCAAAAAACACTCCGTAAGGCACGTGCCAGAAAGCCTAAAAAGGAACGTGTTATACCCTTTACAGGTTCTGCACGTCATCAGCATCTCAAAGAGTTTTCTGCGGGCAACCTGGATAAAAAAAATCCGCAACAGAAACTAACCGATCGTAATATGGTGGTTTCTATGGCTTCTTTGAGCCTGGCAATTATCGGCAAGCTGTTTTATTTTCCCATTGGCTTACTGAGTTTGCCGGGCATTTTGTATATCACCCATTTTGCGATTATGCAGGCTTTTAAAGGACTGTTTAAGGAAAAAAAACTAACGGTTGATTTTCTCTCAGCAACGATGAAAGTATTATTGCTGCTTAACGGCTACCTTGTTTTTGCCAGTTTCTCAGTTTTTATGTTCAGTCTGAATCGTAAATTACTCTCTAAAATCACGGATAACTCAAAGAAAAATATTATTGATGTCTTTAAGCAGCAACCCAGTACCGTATGGGTGGTGCATGATAGTATTGAGCGGGAAATACCTTTTGAAGAGTTAAAAACGGGTGATACAGTGATGGTGGGTGCAGGGAGCACCATTCCTGTTGACGGCGAGATTGTGGAAGGCTCCGCTTCAGTTGATCAGCATATTCTAACTGGTGAATTTCAACCTGTAGAAAAATCGGCCGGTGATGAGGTATTTGCCCTGACATTGGTGTTGGCTGGAAAAATATACATTCATGCGCGTGAGACGGGCCAGCAAACTACAGCAGCACAAATTGCCACTATTCTTAATAATACTATCAGTACCAAAACCGATGTACAGCTCTGGTCCAGAGAAATCAGTGACAGGAGTGTGCTGCCTACTTTTGCAATTAGTGCAGTATCCCTGCCTTTTATTGGCCCGATTGGTGCACTGGGAGTGTTGAACTCTCACTTTAAATATCGGGCCTCTATTGCTTCTGCGATTGGTGTGATGAACTATCTGGATATGGCGTCCCATAATGGTATTCTGGTTAAGGACGGGCATACCTTTGAGTTGCTGGAAAAAGTGGATACGGTTGTTTTTGACAAGACCGGTACTTTAACGGAAGCTCAACCTCGGGTAGAGAAAATTCACCTGTGTGGTGAGTACTCCGAACAGGAAGTGCTGCGTTATGCCGCTGCCGCAGAAAGTAAACAAAGTCATCCCATTGCCCAGGCCATTATTCAGCAGGCAATAGAACAACAACTGGAATTACCCAACATAGAAGAATCTGCCTACAAGCTGGGTTATGGTCTTACCGTTGGTATTGAAGGACATATTGTACGGGTCGGCAGTGTGCGTTTTCTTGAGCAGGAAGATATCCATATTCCTGATGATATCCGTACCGCCCAAACATACTGTCAGGAGCAGGGGGTTCCTATGATTGCGGTTGCCATCGATGATAGTGCTGTAGGCAGCATTGAGCTGGCGGCGGCTATCCGTCCCGGGACTAAAGAATTAATCCATGAGTTAATGCATGAATGCGGTATCGAGTCTACCTATATTATTTCTGGTGATCATGATGCCCCCACTCGTCAACTGGCTGATGAGCTGGGTATTAACCACTATTTTGCTGAAGTTCTGCCAGAACAAAAAGCAAAACTCATTAAACAGCTTCAGGCAGAAGGCAAATCCGTTTGCTATGTCGGTGATGGTATTAATGATTCTATTGCCTTACAGGAAGCTGATGTTTCCGTATCTATCCGTGGTGCGTCTACTGTTGCCACAGATGCAGCGCAAATTGTTTTAATGGGCAAAACACTTAACCAGCTGCCTTACCTGTTTGGCATGGGTCAACAATTTAATGGCCATATGAAAAAAGTTGTCGCTACTGTAGTTACCCCCAGTGTGGTATCGGTTGTTGGATCTATTTTGTTTTTTAATCTTGGCTTGATACAGTCTTTTATTTTTCCTCAGATTGGTTTGCTCGCAGGTATTGCGGTAGCAATGCGTCCTGTTCGCGGGCATTGTAATAAAGGAGATAAAAACAGGTTGGCAGAAAAATAGCTTTAGAAAAAAGTTCCGACTGACAACATTATTAATTAAACTATTTCGTAACTACTCAGTATAAATTAAAACAACGTAGAGTAAATGGCTGTAGGTACTGAATTTACAGGGTTTTGAAAACATGGATGTTTTCACAATCACCTGGATAAGAACTTTTTACAAAACAAGTTTTGAAAAGTTCTAAACCGATACATGGACGTACTTGAGCGCCCCTGGAAATTCAGTGCCTGCAGACAGTCATGGTCAGGTATACTGAATAAATGGAATGGTTCGCCCCACTCTCTAACGGCATCATAAAAATGTGCCAAAATTGTGTTTTTACACATAACAACAGAGTATTTCCATTAGGGCCCGGAGCATTTGTATTCTCCACCTGGAGGCCGGATATAAGACTGCAACTTTATCCTCCATGAGTACCGTGGTATCACTTGCATACGTGGGGCGAACCATATAAGTTACACTATTTCAAGCAAAATAAATAGCATGTTAAAAGGAAGCATTATGTTATTAACAGGTTCTAAACCTTCTAAAACCACCTGTTATCAATGTGAGCTGAACTGTACCTTTGATGTACGGTATGACAGCAATAATCAGGTCAGAAAATTATCAGGGCCTGATTGTCCGCGTAGTAAAATACAACTGGAAATGCAAAATCATCCTGAACGTTTGCTGTATCCATTACAAAAAGTTAAAACGGCTAATGGCACACGTTACCAACGTATTTCCTGGGATAAGGCGTTAACAGTAACCGCAGACGCATTGAATGAGATCAAGCAGAAATATGGTGCAGAAAGCGTGGCTTTTTTTAGTGGTTATACCAAAGAAGCGCGCTCCTATCTGCAACGGCTCACCCATCTTTTTGGTTCACCCAACTATATGACGGAATCAGGATGCTGCTTTACTTCAGCCCAGGTTTGTGAGGAAGTAACTTACGGTTATCACTTTAAACATGCCAGCTTAATGGCCTCTCCAGAAACCCGCTGTCGATTGATCTGGTCAACCAATCCTGTTCATTCTGTTGTACCTTTTGATAAACACCCCATTATTGAGCCTGGAGAAGGGCTTAAAATGATTGTTGTTGACCCCAGACGCACTGAAACGGCTGAACGGGCCGATTTATATCTGCCCATTCGACCAGGTACAGATGGTGCTCTGGCATTAGGCATTCATCATCTGCTGTTTGAAAATAACTGGGTTGATCATGATTTTCTTGAACGTTGGTGTCATGGTGTCGAAGCTTTTAAAGAATATATTAAATCATTTACGCCACAGCGTGTTGCCCAAATTTGCCAGGTACCTGCCGAAGATATTTACCAGGCGGCTAAATGGTATGGCACTTCAGGGCCGGCGCAGCTAGTCATGTCAGCCTGTTCTACCACTCATCATACTAATGGCTTTCAAAATCACCGAGCGATGATATTACTGGCCGCTGCTACGGGTAATATTGATATTCCCGGAGGAAATCGCTTTTTCTTTAGTAATGCCAGGCCTAAATCCATTGACCTTTATAAAGAGACCATCGACCAATTACCCCCCCGAATCGGTCATGATAAATTTCCAGTCTGGCTTAAACATGTTCCTGAAGCACAGCCCATGCTGCTTAAGCGTGCAATTGAAGGGCAGGAATCAACCCAAATTCGAGCTATGTTTGCATTAGGTATTAACCCCATTATGTGGCCCAACACCAGGGATTTAAGCGAAGCGTTAAAAAAACTTGATTTTTTTGCCTGTGTGGATTTTTTTCATAATCCGGCAACACAAATGGCGGACATCGTTTTTCCTGCCGCCACTTCACTTGAGCGAGAAGCTCTGATTACCGCAACCCGCTGTCACTATCGAGGTACGGTGCAATACCGAAAACCCATTACAGAACCCGAAGGTGAAGCCCGATCCGATGCCCAAATTATCCTGGATTTAGGTTGTTATTTAGGTATGCCGGAAAAGTTCTGGCATGGCGATCTGCATGCCAGTATTCAGGAACAGGCAGAAATCCTGAACCCGGATCTCTGGAAAGAGTTGCAGGTCAAATCAGAAGGTGTTGATTTATTTGGCTCAGTGGTGATGGACGAGACTCTAAATGGTCAAACTGAAAAAATATATGAAAAAAAAGGTTTTCCAACCTTCAGTGGGAAAATTGAATTTGATTCCGATGAATTGCGTAGCGCGGGTTATGACGGATTACCTGTTTATTGCGAACCGGCTGAGAGCCCGGTCAGTACACCAGATATTGCCAAAAAATATCCCCTTGTTTTAACTACCGGTGGCCGTTCCATTGCTTATGTCCACTCTCAACAACGTATGTTTAAACGGTTACGTAGTTTAGACCCCACCCCCCGTATTCAGATACACCCTAAAGATGCCGAAAGTCGGGGAATAAAAAATGCTCAAACCGTTGCCATATCCTCTCCCAGGGGCACAGTAGAAATGGTGGCAGAAGTGACGGATACCATGCTATCAGGTGTGGTACATGCTTATCATGGTTGGGGTAATGCCAATATTAATGAGTTAACCGATGACCAGCAACTCGATCCTGTCAGTGGCTTTCCTGCGTATAAGTCCAGTTTGTGTCAGGTTACATCAGTGCGGTAGTTAGTATATACGCGGACCTGGCAGATAGAATGTTATTCAGTTGTATAGACCGCAACTTCAACTTCTTTGCCTGTATTCAGAATATCGCTGGCGCGTTCTGTTTCATCCTGAGTGCCATGCACTATCAGCAGGTATTTTTCCATTTTAACAGCCGTTTCATAATTAATAATGCTGTTTCTGGGAACGCCAATACTGTACAGTGCTGCACCAAGAGCGGTAAGACTGCCTGTAAATATGGCCGTACTCAGACCGCTGGCAAGTGTGATAAACAGAAATCCGCCAGCGCTTAGTGAAGCAGTACCAGGAACGCACATAAAAGCAGGATTAAACAACAACCCCCAGAGACCACCCCAGAAGGCACCCCGTTTGCCCCAGAATTTTACCCTGTTAATGCCGTTGTAATAACCGATGACATTTTCTTCCCGCGCATAGTCCTTACCCACAATGGAGAGTTTTTGCATATCAAAACCGGCACGATCTAACTCCTTGATGGCCTGTTCAGCCTCATGATGGGTCTTGAAAATGGCAATGCAACTGTTTATATTGCTCATGATAATATTATCCTGGTTTTTGAGTGGTTATTTTATTGACTTTTGTATTCATCTGTATCCATCGTCTTTTGTATCCATCGTATTGACGTGGTACACTTTATCTATATATGCTACTATATACGAATTGTCGAATAAAGTTTTTTATCTTTTTTATGGTTTTATCGTCAATCTTATTCCTTCATTCCGCTGATAGATAGAGGTTAATATGATACAAATGGCATTATTCTTACCGCTGGTCATGAGTGGCGTTGCGAGTGCTCTATGGCGGGAACAGAAGCAAAAAAAGCGGGCATCTTCTGTTGTACTCTCACCTTATTTCCCGAAACCTGTTCTTTCCAGTGACCAGGAATCTTCAAACGAGATCAGTAAGGAAGTCACCATTATAGATGATACTGCTGAGGTAGTACACGGTCAGCGGGCTTCACTCATGGCATTGGCTCTTACAGGTTCTGGTGCGCTTGTCTTTTCACCGTTTACCCTTGCAAGCATTCCTTTTCTGGGTTATAGCACCTACTATTTTTTTATTACGATTCATCGATCCAATGAAAGGCGGAAAAAATCCCCATTGACTATTTTTGAGCTTGCCAGTGTGGCAGGAACTATTCTGACAGGACGTTATCTGCTTTTATCTTCCTTGCTTACTTTTTCTTTTAGTGTGCGTAAATGGGCTTTACAGGCTGGAAACATCGCCTCTATTGGTATGGCCAGGGCTTTTGATCCAGGTTTTCAAAAAATATGGGTGTTACGTAACGAGACTGAAGTAGAAATTGACAAGACTGAATTGCAACAGGATGACATTGCTGTGTTGCATACAGGAGATGTTATTCGTATGAATGGAGAAGTTGTCAAAGGGGAAGGGATGGTAGAACAATTTGCTCTGAATGGGTTTTTGCAGGTGGTTCCAAAACAAAAGGGTGATCCTGTTTTTACTTATACAGTGGTGGTTGCAGGTGATCTGTTTGTAAAATATAAATAGTTTTATTCGCAATTCTTATAACAACGAATACTGATAGCCTGATGAGAAATTACAGGCTATTTTTGATCCATACCTTCATTCGCCACTATGATGATCCACTAGCGTTCCACTGGCCACTGCAGCTATCTATAACTATTTGTGACAACTTTTTTCAATCAGGCTGCATCCGAGCTGGTTTTTTTGGAGTCGGATAATTGATCTTCATTGACCGTTTCCGAGGGGCTTTCAGCCTTGCTCGTTATATCTTCATCTACAGTTTCCGGGTGGGTTTTGGAGTCAGATAATATCTCTTCTTTTCGTTGTTTTATTTCCTGAATTAATTCACGGGCTATTAGTTTTCCCGCTTTGTACTGTTCATTAAAATATTCTTTTGCTGAATCCGGGTTAAAATCTTCCAGTGTTCCACCTTGCTGAAAGTGGCGGATAAAAACCTGACCCAGAGCATAGCTAATGGCACCGGAAATAATGGAGACACTGCCACTACCTGCCAAAGATCCAATCCCGGGTACACTTTTAATAATGCTACCTAGTCCAAGCATGGAAATAGCAGGTAATGAGCCAGAGATAATAGAAGTAATAAGTGATTTGTTAATATTGTCAGCAGGAATTTCATAATGCTCTGCCAGGGTCTGAATCATATGAAACTGAATATTGGTCAGACTGATCATATCAAATAAAGGAACAGGAATTAATCCAGACGCCATGGAAATAATTACATTAGTTTCTACAATGTTCTGAGCCTCAGACAGTCTTAGCGCTGTTGCTACAGTATGCAGATCAGTTTCCAGTTCTTCAATTGTTTCGGATAGCTTAGTTGTGTCGTTATCCATAAGTAGTCTCCAATCATTCATTAGCAGTGTAGGTAAATTATAACAAGTTTAAAATGTGCATGAAACAACTTTGGTACTCGAACATGCTTTGTTGTTTTCAGTTAAGCGTTCTTATACATAAGTATTGTTCCCATGTATCTATTCAGTGTATCGAACCGTTAATGGCTGCAGGTGGTACTGTATTTCCGGGGGCGCTCAAGTACGTCCATGTATCGGTTTAGAACTTTTCAAAACCCCGCAAACACAGTACCTGCAGCCATTTACTCTATGTCATACTAATTTATACTGAATAGTTACGTTCCAGTAATTATTCCAGGTATGTTTTAGTGTTGTTCTTCTGGACTGGGGGTAGAAAGCATCTGCCAGTTTTCATTTTTTAATACCCGAAAGAAATACGGCTTTCCATAAATATTGCCTGCTTTATTAAAGCGATATATTCCTGAAACACCTGTCCAGGGCGGCGAGAAATGCACAATAGATGCCAGCAGGGCAGGCCGGGTTGACCCGGCTCTTACTACTTTGTCAGCAAAAAGCATAACTGAATCGTAGCCCTGAGCTGCGTTTGCATCAGGGAGCTGATTATATTTGTTGCGGTAACTGGCAACAAAAACCTGATTAATCGGGTTCTTTGCCTGGACATTATAAGGTGTTGGAACAATGGTCCTGTTTCCCGCAGCACCTGCGGAAGTTTTAAATATTTCAGAATCAAGATTTCCTGAACCCATGACAGGGATATTTATGCCCATTTCCCTTGCCTGTTTAATTAACCTTGCTGCCGTTGCTGAGTCGCCAGAGAGAAAAATTACATCAGCATCTTTTTGTTTCAGGTCTGATAAAATAGCGCGGAAGTCAGGTGACTTACTGAATAATGCATGATCAAATACCAGACTGAAATCATTACGGATAGCCTCTTTAAACAGCAGGGCTAATTCGCGATATTCATCTGCATGGGCATAGAGTACGGCAACTTTTTTGAAGCCCAGAATCCTGCCTAAACTGCTCATCTGCTTCACCAGATGTTTATTATCTGCAAGCATACGAAAAGTATAGTTAAAACCATGTGAGGTCAGCTCCTGTGCACTAACAAATGGAGAGAAAAACAGTACCTGAGCTTTTTCATAAATGGCAGAAGCAGCTATAGCAACCTCTGTATTTTGATGACCCATGACGGCTGATACTTTTGGGTTAGAAACAATACGCTGAATAGTTGGTATTGCGCTCTCAAAATCAGGACTATCCTGTTCAACAAGTAATTTAAGAGGTCGACCTGATAAACCCTTATGCTGGTTAATTTCATCAACAGCTAACATAACTCCATTGATATAATGACTCCTGGCTGAATCCTGAAGAGCCACAATAACTATTTCTCCCTGATTCTTCTGAGCATATTCAACCCGTTGTGATGCCATCGTTTCATAGTCAACATTACAGGCATTCAATAAACAACAGGTGATAATTAATAGCAAAGAGTTTTTCAGTAACTTCAATCTGGCAGCAGACATTTGTAGTAACATTAAATTTCTACAAATGATGCCTGTCAAATTGAAGTTTAGCTGAAGGCTCCTTAGAATCATCACTGCACAGGAGCCTGATTTAGTTCAGGGGAGGGTGCCTGTGAAAACGATGAGGGGATGTTAGAAGGACTGGAAGCAGGAGGCATCATCTGTTTGTTCTTATTATGAATAGCTGAACCAGCAGCAGTAGTAAAAGCATTATCTCCGAGAATCAGCGGCAGGCCATTCTTTCCGGAACCAATAACAACAATTTTGGCATTCTGTGATTTTGCCAGCTCCTGAGTGGCTTTAATACCTTCATATGCCAGTACTTCAGGTGTCAGTGATTCACTGATAATACGCTGTGCCTGATTGATGCCTCTTGCTTCGCTGATTTTACGCAGGGCTTCCTGTGTTGCACTTTTCAATCGAAACTCATAAGACCTGTAATATTCCTGCTGAGTCAGCTTGTCTTCTATTGCTTTAACAATATTGTCGGGCAGGGTGAGACTGCGGATAATGACATCATCGACTACAACATAATTACGCCCTACCTCGTTAATTGCCAGAACAATAGCCGTGTTCAATAAGCCATTTTCATTGGTATAAATCTGATCCGCATTATAGTTACCCAGCTGCTTACGCATGACGGATTCGATTTGTGGGAGGACGACACGCTGAAGATAATCAGGGCCAATCTTCTGATGTAGTGTAGTTAACATATCATACTGGGGACGATAACGAATGGCTATTGCCAGATGAATACGCAAACCTTTTACCGATAACACATCAAATTCATGCAGAGCAATCTGATTTCGGGTTTCATAGATTGTCATAATATCCAGGGGACTGATGATATGAACACCCTCTTTATATATTCTATCAATCTCAGTACCGCTAAAGCGACGGAATAACACGCCAGCTTCACCTGCATAGGCCGTAATAACGATACGATTCCATAGCAAAACAGTTAATATCAGGAGAATTATCAGGAAAAAAATCAGGTAATGTCTTTTCTTCCGAGGCCAACGAAATTGCACAGACTCCGAACCTTTTAAGATATTGGATATTTTCATAGTCAGTACTTAGAATGCGGAAAAAGAACAAGTTGGGTTTGTATGAAGTGCATAAGCTTTGATAGATAGCAGATTATTGTTTCCTATAAATAAATAAGCCCCAGATTATAATGCGAGGCGATAAATGAGCCACAGCAACCTGAGTTTTAAAGTGACCATTATATAGAAGTTGATTAAGAAAAGGGAGTATTAAAGAAACATGTTGCCATATTTCCCGGTCATGATCCCTATGTTCTATTTCAGCAACCTAAAACAGGATATACGCTTAATGTTAATTAACAGACCGACTGCAATAAAGTTCAAACAGGACGAATCCTGAAAAATAGTCTGTTTTAAGTATTAAAAAATGCCGCTTACTGTTTTATATGCTTCAGGACAATAAGGCAGAAAGTTTTTTCCCAATGCTTAAGGATAATACTTAAATCAATTTAAGCAGGAGCGTCTTTTTCAGGCTCAGATTCTTCCGCCATTTTAATTTCTTCATCTTCATCTGAGTTTAACCAGTATTTATTAACTACATAATAAGCACCAACACCAATTATCACTCCCAGAGCAATTGGGTGAGAGCCGGCTAAAGTCTTAACAGTCGAGCCTGATTTTGAAAGGATCCCCTGAACTTGTGAAATCATGGATTTTTCCCTGTTTGTTTGTGTTAAGGTTATATTAGGAGTTCAAAGCATACCATCAGGAATGAATATGCGTCAAGCTAATATCTGTTTTCGGTAATGTTTTGATTCTGATTGGCAATACAGGTAAAATGAACGTGGTTTATGCATTATTATTAGCTTCTTAATACGCAATCTTATAGGAGTTTAGGAGTTAGTAGTAAATAACAGGAGTAAAACAGATATGGCCTGTCTCACAGTAGGCAAGATGGTTTCTTCAATCAGGGCAATAAAGTTAGGTATTAAATGACAGAAGTAAAGCCATTAGCTGATTTTAGTTTTACTGTTACTCTGTATAATATGTTTATCACTTCATTACGACTATTAATCTTCTGCCTGTTTTTGGGTTTATCTAACCGCGGCATATGCCAGGAAATACCCCCACTACCTGTGGATAAAGTTCCCATTATCCATATTCATGCCGAAAACCTTTCCCCTCTGGATATTGGTGTGGAAATTGGTCGACAAAGTAAACAGTTATTTCCAGATATTGAATATCTGTATGACAGCTATTTAATGGCAAGCCTTAAGCAGATGGGTTTTAATGACATACTCAGAGACAGGTTACCCAAACTTAAAAGCCATATAGATATTGCTTATCAGAAAGAAATGGAAGGGATTGCAAGCAGCTGGACACTTATTCATGACAATAAACTGGGTGACGGCTATCTATCATGGGATGAATATTGGGTGTTGAATCTGTTGGCAGATATTGGCCTGCCTGCCAACGGCACAGGATTTGGTGTATTAAACGCAGTGTCCAGAGAAAAAAGCACGATTATTGGACGTAATCTGGATCTGAAAAGCACACCCGAATTGCGTGGTTTACAGGTAATCACGGTTTATGAGTACAGCAACCATGCTGTCGTTAATATTGGTTTTGCTGGTATTATTTCTGTAATGAGCGGTTTTAATGACAGTGGCCTGTTCGTTGCCCATTTTAATGCGGCTTCAGATTTGTCCTATCAAAACCCATATCCAGCAAGACAGGAAACAGGCAAAGCCATGCAGACCTATGGTTTTGCCCTGCGCAAAACCCTGGAGACCATGACCTCTGTAGGCAAGGCAACCAGGACACTGGCAGAAAACACTTATGGTATTAGCAGTAATATACTCGTTGCTGATAAAAAGAAAATACAGATACTTGAATATTCCCCGCTGGGAAAAGCGCAAATACGAAGCTGGCAAAGCGAGACTCATCCAGATAAACAATGGAATAGCCCCTCACAGATAGCAGTAGTTGACTGTCATGTATTGAAGAGTCGTTCAGGTAGCTGTGAAAGAGCCAGGGACACATACCGCTGGGAACGGTTACACACACAGGCAATATTCACTAAAAATAACAGGGCAGGAGTGCAGGATATAGCAGGGGTAATGCTGGATTCACATAATCAGTATTATGAAATAATGGCTTCCGATACCTTACAGTCTATGATTTACCTGCCCGGAACCGGGCATTTGTACCTATACACCGCACCTGTTAATACAACTAAAATACCACCTGCTTATAAAATCTATTATCAGGATTTATTACCGAGCAGATTCCGAAATCCAGAAAAAAATTATTACTTCTGGTGGATTTTAGGACTCCTGACCCTGCTGGCAATTGCCTTATGGCTAATACGGAGATCAATGAGAGAGAAAACAGGCGAGACCAATATCAGGCTCGACAGGATTAATGCCGATCGCCGAGTCTAGTATTATAGCGTATTGAGAAACGCAAGGATTAACAGTACCCATTACTTTCTTTTCAATGACTTACAGTTGTAAAAATGAGCGGCACATCTCTTGCGCCTATATATATCAATACCTATATGCATCAATAAACAGATGCATATAAACCAACGGGCCAGCTTCTGGCGGTTGACAAAATCAGTGGTGAAATGTAAATTAGCAGAGAAGCCAAACGACAAATAATAGCTAATAAAGCGTTTTGTTTATCGTTTTGTTTATTAACGCTTAATCACTGACAGAGCTTAACTTTCCAGGATGCTTATAGGTTTAAGTGTATATATTTTTATTTAAAATTATTACAGGGGGCATTATTTATGAATGTAGCACATTATTTTTTCAGATCATCAGTTAATTCTGGTGTAATAGGCGGGCTCGTGGGAATTATCACTTCCGGGGCAGCAAATATTAAAAAATACAGAAATGGAAACATTGATGCGGCTGATGCAAGCATTGCGGTTGGCAAAGAGGCTGTAGGTACCGGAGTTGCAACCGGCGTATCCGCTGCACTTGCCGGTACTGTTGGGAGCAGTCTGATTCTTGCCCTGGTTATCGGCGTTGGTGTTAAATATGCATGGGATGCCGGAGTTGAAAAACTGGAAGAGAAATATTCCTGAAAAGAATATTTATCGATGGAATTTTGATAAAATTAACTGATGTCAGAACAAGTTATAAGCCTGCAAGCCTGTAAGTTATCTGGCGTCAGTGATATGAAATTCAATAATAATATAGTTTATTGATATATCTGCTGTTTTAACTTCCGTTTGCCTGGCTTCCAGAGCGGCAAGCTATCCCATTTCAGACATTTGATGTCACCCACCTGAATGCTCCTCTCTGCTACCGATCAAATCAATGCCTCACCCCGGTGGTTAACATAGGGGCTGGTGAACTGTTTTGCAGACTTGCTAATAGCTGATTGCATTATAAACCCTGAGGAAAACAGAATATGACCAAAAAAACCAGTGATATAATAGTTAAGGGGAATGAACTCATTGACACTATCAAAAGTCTCATAGAGAAAGGTAATGTACGCCGGCTTATTATCAAAAAAAACAGTGGCAAAAAAATTCTGGAGATCCCATTGACAGCAGGAGTAGGCATAGGCAGTCTATTATTTATTCTCGCTCCTGTCCTGGTTATTATCAGCTCATTGGCGGCCTGGTTTGCTGAATTCAGGATAGAGATTGTTCATATCGATAATGATGAAAAAAATGATGAAGAAACCTGAATTAATCAGTCCTTAAATTAATCCCTCAAAGTACCAGCCATTCAATGAATACTATAATTGTAAGCTTTTAAGATTGTTCGGCTGAAGTGAGTCAGTTCTCCAGGTCTATATTGATCAGACCTCAGCACTGACTGGCGCTTGTTCAATGGAATCTGTCATATCAGGCAGTTTCTCCTTCTCTATTTCCATCTCATCACTATCGGATAATTCATGTTCAGGTTTACTGTCAACGGGAAAGAGAGCATTTATAGTGCCAAGCACAAGGGGAGACTGGCTTATCAACATGGTGGTAAGCATACCAAAGTGAAAAAACAGAACCCCATTGAGTGCAATGGCATTAGGAACAATATTCAGGACAAGGCTTCTGGACAGGTTTTTATCAAGCTTCCTGGAAAGTCCCATCAGACCGGGTATATGTTTCAGGTCTCCATCCATGAGAACAACCTGGGCGACGTCGGTTGCAATAGTTGATGCGCCATTTAAAGAAATGGAAATATCCGCCTGTTCCATGGCTATGGAATCATTTACACCATCTCCGATAAAAGCGACTTTTTTCCCCGCTTTCTGCAATCTTTCGACTATCTCGGCCTTTTCCTCCGGCAGAGTGTTATAATAATAATTATCCATTCCCAGAGCATCAGCCAGTGCCCGGGTTGGCAATTTATGATCGCCGGATACAATTGCCATACACTGGATACCATTTTGTTTTAGAAGCTGAACGGCTTTTTTTGCTTCTGGCCGAACAATAGTATGTATTTCAAGAATGCCCTGTAATCTTGAATTAATTGCCAGCATAATAACCGAATGCCCAGTGGCAAGCGCCTCATCTATCTTTTTGTTCGTTTTTTCTGGTATTTCAACGTCTTTCATCTGCATAAAGCGGCTGCTGCCAATCTGGATGGTTTTGCCGTCAATATCAACCGAAATGCCATAACCAATATCGTAGCTGGAGTATTCTATTTCAGGCAATACCATGTTCCTGTCTTCTGCCTTTTTAAGAATGGCCTTGGCAATGGGATGTACCGATTTTTGTTCGGCAGCGGCGGCATAAAACAGGATGTCATCCTCGTTATAAGAGTCATCACAAAGGATAACTTTTCCAACTTCGGGAATTTCCTGGGTTAGTGTTCCTGTCTTATCAAAAATAATTGCATCGATATGGGTTAATTCTTCCAGAACGTGTCCATCTTTAACCAGACAGCCATTTTCAAGCGCAATATTAAGATAGTTGAGGGTGCCCAGAGGCGCGACTACCCTGATGGTGTTGGCAATATGGCAGTAAAGAATCCCCACGGTAGCAACGGGTCCTAAAAATGGCCAGCTCAGGAATGCCAGTACCAGCACAGGGGTGGTAAAGGAATCTGCCCATTGTTCCCCCTTCAGTGCCTGGCTGCTCTGGAAATCAATGGAGTGGTTAATGATTTCACCAATCTTGGCAACGGTGGTTTCCCGCCCTGATTTTTCCATGCGAATATGGACCCGACCCGACAATACCATGGTTGATGCAAACACTCTGTCACCTACTGTCTTGTCAGCAGGCTGGGCTTCTCCTGTTAATACTTTCTGGTCAACTGCAGCGATGCCATCAGTCACAATTCCATCCACAGGAATAATATCACCCGCATCAACAGCCAGAATGTCATTTACCTTTACCTGATCAATGGAAACCCTTGTTTCAGAACCATTTTTTACAACCCATACCTGGTCGGGCTGTTGACTAAATACATCGATCAGTTGTCTTTTGGATCTTTCTTTGGCATTACTCAGAATATATTTTGAGCAATGCAGTAAACCAACACCCACAGATGCGGAGGCATAGGCACCCAGGCCAAGCATCATCATGTCTGCAATGCTGTAAAGTACATAGCCGTCAATTTTTTTATCCTTTAGCAGTGATTTTTCTGTCTGTCTAAGATAGGGGATTGCTGTATAGGTGAAGACCAGGATACTGGCTACGGTTAAAGGAGGATAAACAAATCTGGCTGCTGCAAGCCCTGTGGATACTCCACTCAAAATTACATAGCGTTTATTTCTGTTATTTTCATCGGTTTTATCAAGCAGCAGGTTTTCCGGTGTTACTTCAAGTTCTTCCCCCGGCACAGTCTTGCTGTCGACTTTGTCAGGGGGTAAATGAGAATTGTTTTTTTGATAATGCTCATGCAGTCTTACCAAAGCATATGTTACAAAAACGGTGGTTAAGCCAAATAGCATTTTGAGATTCCTTTATACTAAGTGATAACATGTTACTTATGATAATATATTACATTAGCCATATTATACTAACATATGCAAGTTTTTTGAGAGTTCTTTGTTATTTTAAAAATACTCTAATACTGCCAGAACATCTCTATTTCAATACCCTGGTCTGTATCTACTGAGCAATAACTATATACCATATATTACTTTAATCGTATATAGACTAATTGGTTTTAATCATATAGACTATATTCCCAATCTGGGAATGAAACAAAGGCGTTACAATCGGCTAGTCCCTGATTTATTTACTCGCTACTCCCAAAAGCCTCGTCTTTTAAGGCGAGAAGCCGGGATTATGAATACGGTTTTAACAGTCAGGATTACTTTACATGCTTGAAAACAGTGTTGTTCAGATAAGCACCGGTAAATTACTGGGTGTGTCATTGTTGCCCAGTTCTATACTGCTGGTTAGTGGGATCATTATCTGGCGAGTCTGGCGTAACAAGCAGTTATGTGTACAGACTGAAACAGATCTGTTGCATGACGAACTCAGGCAGATGAAGAAGCAAATGGCTGATCTGCAAACGGCAAACAGTAAAACCGAATCTGCTGAGTCTATGCAGACAGTAAACACGTTTGCTGCACAACAAACTAGTCCAGAAAGTGGTAAAAGCCCTGGGGAAATGGGGCTATTTGAATACCTGATAGAAGATAATATCCAGTTACGGCAATCGACTTCTTAGGTATTTGTTTTCTGGATAAGCATACTTTTGGCTAAGGGCTTTTGATGGCTAAGAGCTTTTGATTAATTATATTTTAAGGTGGTATTGATACAAATATGACAACTTCAACTATTTATCATATTGGTATTGACTTGGGTACCAGTCAATCTTCTATTGTTACTTCAACAGGTAAACGGCTTTCTACAAAAACCTGTGTGGGCTATCCCAAAGATGTTATTTCACAAAAGCGCTTGAATAAAAATCATCTGTTGGGTGAGGAAGCCTTAAAAAATCGTCTTTCACTGGATCTTGTCTGGCCACTGGCTGAAGGGGTTATTCGTGATGATGAGGTTTCGAAAGAAGCGACCAGGTTAGTCCTGAAAGACCTGATCCAGAATACCTTGCCCGAGCTGGAAAAGGACGATAAAGTCTATGCCACTATTGGTGTGCCGGCCCTGGCAAGCGTTCAGGATAAAAAAACAATTATTAATATTACCAAAGACTTTATCGATAAAATATTAATTGTAAGCGAACCTTTTGCTGTTGCATATGGTATTGACCGTTTTGATGAATGCCTGATTGTAGACATTGGCGCAGGAACCACTGATTTATGTCGCATGTCGGGTTCCATACCCGGTGAGGATGATCAGCGTTCATTAACCGAGGCAGGTAATTTTCTGGATCAGGCGATTACCGATGCGATCCATGAACAATACCCTGAGGTCCAGTTAACTCCCCAAATTATCAGGGGAATTAAAGAAAAGCATGGCTATGTATCCGATAATAATGACCCAGCTATTGTTAGCCTGACCAAAAAAGGGCAGCCTGGTTCATATGATATTACTGAAATACTTCACAAGAGTTGTCTGAAGCTTTCGGATGCCATTGGTCAGGCAGTGCAATCGCTGGTCGCTGATTTTGATCCGGATTTTCAGGAAATTTTACGTCATAATATTATTGTGGCCGGCGGTGGCTCTCGTCTGATGGGTATTGATAAAGCAATAGAAAAAAGCCTGGACAGTTATGGTGGTGGCAAGGCAAGCTGTATTCAGGATGTTGAATTTTGTGGTGCCAATGGATGCCTGAAGATGTGTCAGGAAATGCCTGAAAATTACTGGGACAAGATTTAAACCTAAATTAATCAGTGTAAAGGCAAAATAAAGAATAAGGTAGCATGCTATATGGCACATACATTCAGGATATCTATTATCAATGACCTTTCTGCTACCCTCAGGAAAGTCGAAAAAGCTATTATTGAAAAAGGTGGACAATTCAGAGGTGATGCGGATAAAGGGGAATTTTCCGGCAAGGTACACGGTAAATATGTTGTCTTTTCTCAAAATAAAGTTGAAATTACAATTACCAGGAAACCTTTTGCTGTACCCAATAGAAAAATTGAATCAGCCATACGGGAATATTTTACCTGATAGTTGATCCTTACCAGTTAAAGCTGGGAACCAGTATAAGCGCTGTTTTCTCAGTGACGAACAACTTGCAGACACAGAGAATCTTGATAAAAGCATGGTTGTGGACAATTTATACAGCTCATCAATACATTAATACATTTCATTTTTGTAATAATCTCATTGTCCAAAACACCATACAAAACAGATACAGCAGTGGCTTGAAGCGGATGAACTATTCAGTGTCTACCTGTTTCACTCGCAGCTCAATCAATACAGGAAATTATAATGCACAATCAATCGCCCGTTGTTAAGGATCTGGTTCTGGTCGGTGGGGGCCACGCCCATGTAACCGTATTGAAACGTCAGGGTATGAAACCTGTTCCAGGACTACGTATCACCCTGATCACACGAGACATCCATACCCCTTATTCCGGCATGCTGCCCGGATACATCGCAGGTCATTATGACTATGATGATTGCCATATCGATCTGGGGCCATTGGCCCGCTTTGCCGGGGCAAGACTTTATCATGCTGAAGTGGATAAGCTGGACATTAAAAATAAAAAAGTTTATGCACCCGGACGACCCCCTATATCCTATGATCTGCTGTCCATTAATACCGGCTCCCGACCCAGCAGCATTGACGTTCCTGGCGTGGACGAATTTGCACTGGCGGCAAAACCCATCGATATCTTTTTACAGAAATGGGAACGTTTGATTGAACGCATTCGAACGACTACGGGAACTTTTCGCGTGGTCGTCGTCGGCGGCGGAGCAGGTGGCGTCGAACTGGCGCTGTCTACCCAGCATCGATTGCAGCAAATGTTAAAAGATACCGGGCAGGATCCAGCGCGTCTGCACTATACTCTGCTGGCAAGAAGTGACGGTATCATGTTTGCGCATAATCAAGGCGTGCGCAAACGCTTTGAACGAATCTTTGCTGAACGCAACATTACCATCAGGACCCATACCGAAGTCACCGAGGTTAAATCAGACCGGGTAATCCTGCAGGATGGAGAGTTCATAGCTGCAGAGGCGGTTATCTGGGTGACCACCGCCTCTGCACCAGGCTGGCCAGCTGAAGCAGGGCTGGCAGTCGATGAGGCGGGCTTTATCAAGGTGGATGCCAATCTGCAGTCCCTGTCGCATGAAGGTATATTTGCCGCAGGTGATATCGCATCATTGCCCGATCCAAGGCCTAAATCGGGGGTATTTGCGGTGCGTCAGGGGCCGGTATTGTCTGATAATCTCCGGGCTGCCGCAACGGGTCACCGCTTACGCCCCTATCGCGCCCAGAAAAACTTTCTTGGCCTGATCAGCACCGGGGATAAATATGCCATCGCATCGCGTGGTGGCTGGTCTTATGAGTCGGCCTGGCTATGGCGATATAAGAACTGGATTGATGTACGCTTCATGGCCAAATTCAATGAATTGCCGGAGATGAAGGAAGATGACAGCAGCCCGCAACTGGCCTCGGGAATTGCCGACGCGGAAGCGATCAGGGAACTATCGACACTGGCCATGCGCTGCGGCGGCTGCGGTGCAAAAGTAGGCGCTACCATATTGTCCCGAGTCATGCAGCAGTTACCTGATGAACAACGCGACGATGTACTGATTGGCCGCGACTCACCGGATGACTGTGCCATGCTGGCGGTTCCTGAAGGCAAGGTTATGGTGCAAAGCGTTGACTACTTCCGGGCATTTATTGAAGACACCTATACTTTTGGTGCCATAGCTGCCAATCATGCACTGGGCGATATATTCGCCATGGGTGCTGAAGCCCAGTCGGTGCTGGCTATTGCCACCGTACCTTACGGCCGTGAGCGGGTAGTTGAAGAAACCCTGTATGATGTTATGGCGGGTGCCATGTCCATCGTGCAACCCACCGGGGCGGTGCTCGCCGGCGGCCACTCCAGCGAAGGCGCAGAGCTGGCATTTGGTCTCACCGTAAATGGTATTATTGACCCCAACAAGGTGTGGAGAAAAGGCGGCCTGCAGCCGGGTGATGCTATTGTACTGACCAAGGCCGTTGGTACGGGTACTTTATTTGCGGCAGAGATGCGAGGTAAGGCAAAAGGCCGCTGGGTAGATGCCGCCATACAGTCGATGTTATTATCAAACCAGCAGGCGGCGGGATGCCTGCAAAGCTTTGCTGCAACGGCCTGCACCGATCTGACAGGTTTTGGTATTATTGGTCACCTGATAGAAATGACTAAAGCATCACAGGTGGATGCAGAGCTATACATGGATGCAATACCGCTTCTTGATGGTGCCATGGACACGGTCAGGGCTGGTATTCTGTCATCACTTCAACCCGCGAATCTGCGCTTACGGCGTGCAGTGCAGGACATTGAGACCGCGTCAAAACATCCGGCTTTTCCATTACTCTTCGATCCGCAAACAGCCGGAGGTTTGCTGGCGGGCGTACCTGCGGACAAAGTGGATGAATGTGTCGAAAAGTTACGTTCTATTGGATACCGGGATACGCAGGTAATAGGCCAGGTTAAAACTCTGTCTGAGGATCAGGCACCGATCCGTATCTGCTAATCCTGTTGTAAGCCCATAAAGCTCAACAGTTTACGCCACTGTTGAGCTTCCGCTTCAGGAAGAAATAACTTTGCTCGCTGATCACCCTGCTGCCTGAGCAGGCGGATAAAACCGGGGTCAGTTTCGGCTTTAAGCAGCAATTCACGCAGGGTATGGGTATCCTGTACTGGGTAATAGCCGGCAAAGTCATCTCCCAGCAAACCAACAGAGCCTATAATATCTGAAGCAATGACGGGCAACCCTGCCACTGTTGCTTCTGAAATAACATTGGCACCGCCTTCCATAATAGAGGACAGCACCATTAAATGACAACGCGCATAGGCCTGTCGTATCTGCCAGTGTTTTACCTCCCCAAACCAGTGGTAACGTGGGTTAATCCGCATTTCCTCCCGTGCCTTTTCAGCCCATTCGTCATTATGAGCCTTGCCGTAATGCCTGACCCGGATTCGACTGGACTCAGGCAGGTCACGCACAGCATAAGCAGCTCGCAGTGGATCCTTTTCCTCACGTAAATGACCTACCACACAAATATCAAAGTGTCTTTGACTGCGTTTGTTATTCTGTTTCATGGCCGGAGGCAGGGGAATGGCAGACTGATAAATAACATGAACCTTGTGGTGAACCTCCTCCGGCAATGCCAGATAAGCCTTGTCATGCAAAACAACCAGTTGATCCGCTGCTTTTACTGATGCCAGTGTTGGTTCTGGATGGCTATGAATAAAGCGATAGAGATCCGTGCCGGTCATGGCGACAATCAATGGTTTTTGCGGGTATTTTTGTTTAAAGCGACTAATAGTATCAGCACTGCGCCACGCGTGCAGAGCGATCATCAGATCACAGGGTGTTTCATCCCACTGTACCGAGATAGTAACCTGATGCCCTGATTGCTGTAAAAAAAAAGCCCAGCGTTGTGCTGTTGCCCGATTGCCCGACAGGGATTTTTGTTTTGCCGGGGTAATAATAATGATTTTCATTATTTACTGCCTGAAAAAGAATGCTTTAAATTAAAGTATAATATATGTTTTCATTAATATAATAAATATAATTTTGAGCTGTAATTATGGGTAATGCTGAAAACCAGGGAATGCCTGGTATAATAAACCAGAATAACTTAGATGAACCTGCTGAAAATGTCCATTTCACAGAATCTGCAAGAGGCTATTCCAGAATAGTTTGAGTTCACCCGTAGGGTGGCTACGCCCTGAAGGAAGTGCCCCTGGGGTACGAATAAAGCCAGAATAACCTGTAAATCACTGTATCTCCAGCACTCTGATTATTTCTACTACAATTCAATTGATTTGTTTAGAACAAACAGCATGTATCAACTTGATTTAATTAATAATATTATTAATTTTAATATTATTATTAATATTAATGTAAGTTAAAGATTTGTAAAATAATCTTGCTTAGAATGCCCATTCCAGAACAAAAAAAACCAAAAACAAACAAAAAAAACCAAAAACAAACAAAACCAAAACCAAAGGATTATTATGAAACTTAAACTATTTCTCAGCTTATTATTTTCAGCTCTTATTCTATTCTCAAATGTAGCATTATCTGCCACCCCAAAAACCCTGGTTTTCTCTGCGATACCTGATCAGGATGAAACCCGTCTCAAACAGCGCTTTGATGATATAGCCAAATATCTGGAGCAGAAACTGGGTGTTCCGGTAAAATATGTTCCGGTAAAATCTTATGCAGCGGTTATTACTGCTTTTCGTAACAATCAGGTTCAGCTCGCCTGGTTTGGCGGTTTGTCCGGTGTCCAGGCTCGGCTTAAGGTTCCTGGCTCGCAGGCTATCGCACAGGGTATTGAAGATACAAAATTTCGTACTTACATTATTGCCAATCACAGTACCGGGCTTAAACCCAGTGATAAGTTTCCCACAGGAATTGCGGGTAAAACATTTACCTTTGGATCTAAAGGTTCAACCTCTGGTCGCTTAATGCCCCAGTATTATATCGAAAAACATATGCATAAAAAGGTAGGCGATATTTTCAAACGGGTTGGCTTTAGTGGTAATCATTCAAAAACGATTGCTCTGGTACAGAGTGGAGCCTATGAAGTCGGTGCAGTAAACTACCAGGTCTGGGAAAAAGAACTCAAGGAAGGCAAGATAGATACTAGTAAAGTCTCTGTTATCTGGAAAACACCTACCTATCCTGATTATCAATGGACTATTCGTGGGGATGTTGACAAAGTGTGGGGCAAAGGCTTTACCGATAAGGTTAAAAAGGCTCTGCTGGAACTGAAAGATCCTGAACTGCTGGCACGCTTCCCTCGTTCCGGTTTTATTGAAGCCAAAAATTCAGATTATCAGCCTATTCTGGATACCGCCAAAAGCATAGGATTAATTGATTGATACAACTGCAGTCTGAAAATGCCAGCTATCAGGGAGTAAAAACACTTCATGATATTGACTTAAAAGTGTCTGAGGGTGAAAAGCTGGCACTTGTCGGGCAGAGTGGCTCGGGCAAGTCAACGTTAATCAAGCTTATTTATGAACGTTATCCTGTGAATACCGCCCTGGTACCACAGGATTACGGCCTGGTTAATCACCTTTCTGTCTTTCACAATGTTTATATGGGTTGTCTGGATCAACACTCAACCTTCTATAATCTTGTCAACCTGATCCGCCCCAAAGCTGATCAGGTTGAAATGGTGCGTGCCATTCTTTCGGGTCTGCAGCTTGAAGACTACCTGTTTCGTCCTGTCGGGCGCCTGTCCGGAGGACAGAAACAGCGGGTTGCCGTGGCACGAAGCCTGTTTCAGAAAGGACATCTTTTATTGGCCGATGAACCTGTGTCATCCGTTGATGAACAGCAGTCCAGGGTGGTGCTGAAACAAATGTTAAATGGCTTCTCAACTGTAGTTCTTGCACTGCATGATATCCAGCTGGCACTGGCATTCTGCGATCGTATTATCGGTCTGGAAAAGGGCAGGATTGTCCTTGACAGCCCCGCTAAGAGACTGACCGAACAAGATCTCCTGAGTCTGTATTGACTGACTCTATTCCGATATGAATTTGTCACCACTATCCCTTTCCCTTTGCAGGCCCTTTTCATATAGCAATATTTGCCAGCTGATTGCCGCAAAAAATTCAATAGTTGAGGACAGTACATTAGCTGAGGGCTCTCATGGATAGCGTCTACAAACATTCACGTGCATGGAAGGTCAGTTGGCTGTTTGTCCTTCTGGCAGGCTTCAGCCTGTTCTTTTCCGATATTGAAATTATCAGCCTGGAACCCTGGCAGGAATTAAAAAGACTTTTTCTGGGTCTGCTGACACCGGACTGGTCCAACTTTTCAGAAATTATCCAAGCCTTTCTGCAAACTCTGGCATTTGCTATTTTAGGGGTTGCCGGCGGCAGTGCTGTCGGTTTTCTGCTGGCACAGATTTTCCACTGGCGCTGGATACAGATCAGTTGTGCCTTTATTCGTGCCATCCATGAACTGTTCTGGGCACTGATCTTTTTACAAATTTTTGGCCTGCACCCTTTGACCGGCTTATTGGCTATCGGCTTACCCTATGCCGCCACCTTTGCCAAAGTGTATGCCGAAATTCTGGAAGAGGGCGATAAATCCGCCCTGCAGGCAATTAGCCGTAATGCCTCGACGATTTCCACCTTTTTCTATGCCCGCCTGCCCGACCTGTGGGAACATTTTAAAACCTATACCTCCTATCGGCTGGAATGTGGTCTGCGATCCAGTGCCATACTGGGTTTTGTTGGTCTGCCAACGCTGGGCTATACACTCAGCTCCGCCTTTATGGAAGGGCACTATTCCGTGGTCTGGGCGCTGCTGTTACTGTTTTACCTGTTAATTGCAACTATTCGCTACTGGGTCCGGCCCGCATTACTGCCCGTTTATATTATTGCAGCACCTTTTATTGTCGCCAATGACAGTACCATTTCCTTTGATAATGTACAGCGCTTTTTTACCGAAGATATTATTCCCGCACCCATAATGCGTGGTGATAGTCTATCCGAATCCTGGCACTGGCTAAGCGATTTGCTTGTTAATCAGGCATTACCAGGTATTGCCAATACCGTGGTTCTAACCCAGATAGCACTGGTAGCATCCGGTATTCTTACCCTGTTGTTTTTCCCGCTTATATCAAGCCATTTTTTTAAACCTGTCGGACGTACTCTCGGGCATGTATTACTGGTGATCCTGCGCACCACACCTGAATATATTCTGGCTTATATTCTGCTTCAGTTATGGGGGCCTTCCATGCTTCCCGCCATCGTTGCTCTGGCTCTGCATAACGGCGCCATTATTGGTCATTTAATCGGTCGCTATAGTCTGGAAATTCAGTTAAGAGCAGATGCCGGCAGAGGACTGAACCGCTATTTTTATGAGCTGTTGCCCCGTTTATATGGGCAGTTTCTGGCGTTTCTGTTCTATCGCTGGGAAATTATTATGCGTGAATCAGCCATACTGGGGATTCTGGGTATTGCCACACTGGGTTTTTATATTGACAGCTCAATACAGGAATTACACTTTGACAAGGCGATGATTCTGATTTTTATTACCGCATTGCTAAATGTACTGGTAGACGCTTTATCACGCTATCTGCGGGCCAAACTCAGGTTAACAACCAATGTTGATTGCCGTGCCAGTAATGACTATTGTACCGCCAGGGAATAATAAACAATTGCTAACCGCAATAAAAATATCATTAAAATGTTCTTCCAGAAACATCAAATATCGACAATATATGGATAAAGGTATATATTGCTATTACTTTATCTAACTCTGGAGTAATAAGCATATGACAGATTTCAACGAACTTCAGGACAGAAGCCTGTCAGCCGCCGAAAAATGGAACAGGGAAGACTGGCTGGAACATTTCGGTAATGATGAGCTGTTGCCTTTCTGGGTCGCCGATATGGAGTTTAAAGCACCTTCTGTGGTATGCGATCATCTGGTCAAACGTGCTGAAAACGGCATATTCGGCTATGAATACAGACCTGACAGCCTGACTGATGCCGTTATTCACTGGTTTGCCCAGCGGCATCAGTGGTCAATCAGGCCATCTGACCTTTGTTTCAGCAATAGTGTGTTGAATGCTATAAGTATTCTTATCAACCTGCACACTGAAAAAGGCGATGGTATTATTATTCAGCCTCCCGTGTTTTTTGAATTCCGTCTGACGATTATGGACAACAGAAGAAAGGTGATTCGTAATCCCCTCAAGCTGGTAGATAATCATTATCAAATGGATTTTGACGACCTGGAGGAAAAGGCCGCCAATCCACGCAACCGAATGCTGATTCTATGCAATCCTCATAATCCGGTTGGACGGGTCTGGACCAGGGAAGAATTACAGCGGCTTGCCGATATATGCAAAAAGCATCAGGTATTGATCATTGCCGATGAAATTCACTCAGATATTGTTTATCCAGGTCATCAGTATATTCCTTTTGCCTCCCTTTCAGAGGAAGTAGCGCAACAATCTTTTAGTTGCCTGTCACCGGCAAAAACCTTCAATATTGCCTCGGTTACAGATGCCATGGTTGTTATTGGCAATGAACAGTATCGTAAACAGTATAAAGAGTTTGTCGGCCGCTATCTGTTCCACAAAAATAATGCTTTTAACACTATCGCTATGGAATCGGCCTATAGCAAGGGTGGAGCATGGCTGGATGAGTTGCTGGTCTATTTGCAGGCAAATCTGGACTATCTTGAAAACTACCTGAGAGAAAATATTCCAGAAGTAAAACTGATCAAAACGGAAGGAACCTTTCTGGCCTGGCTGGATTTCAGGGAACTGGGAATCGAAACTAAGGCACTGGAGAAATTTATTGCCCAGGAGGCACATATAGCCATTAATCCCGGTTACTGGTTTGGACGACAGGGCGCTGGTTTTGCCCGAATGACCATTGCCTGCCCTCGGAGCATGCTAAAAGAGGGATTATCAAGGCTGGAAAGGGCAATTAATGGGCTGCAGGGCAATGGATGAGCTGTCGTTATACGCAGTATTTTTTGTCACTATAGGTCTAAATTATTTTTTTGCGCTCTCTGGCAAGGGTGCAGCCATTTTTCAGATGCCGGTTTTTGTCTGGCTGGGGATGCCCATCAATAGTGCCAAATCAGTGGCTTTACTTGCCAACACCTTCAGTTTGAGTGCGGTAACTATTGATAATTTTCGGGCCAACCGTCTGGATCTGAAACTGGGTCTGCCGGTTATAATTGCTTCCTTTGTATTCGCCCCGGTAGGTGCTTATATGTCCACCTTTATTGAAAGAGAGGTGGTTTTGTGGATGTTTGCCATTTTCCTAATCTATGCAGGAACCTCGACACTCTTACCAGAAAAAAACAAGGCAAAAAGTGATCACGACCGGCACCTGATGCTAGTCTATCTATCGCTTATCGGAGCTGTTGCAGGACTGGTTTCCGGACTGCTGGCAGTAGGCGGTGGCGGAATTATTTCAGCACTGATGCTGCTTATGGGATGCCAGGCAAAAAAGATCAGCATGATTACGGCTTTGGCTGTCCCTTTTTCCTCATTTTCCGGTTTTGTTACTTATGCTGCTGGCGGACATATTTCCTGGCCTGTTCTTGGCACAGTGACTACTGCGGCGTTACTCGGCGGTTATCTGGGAAATAAAACTGCACATTCCATAATGCCTGATAAAGTTATCAAGTATATTATCGGCATTTTATCTCTTGTATTCGCGATTAAAATTATCTTCGACCTGATGAGCTAGACAATACCATATGATTAATAACAAAAAGACTCCAAGCAATATAGCCACTGACTACAGTTTGTCCGAATTCATCTATTCATGCGGCTATAAATTAAGACTTAAACACGCCTCTTTTAAACAGGATGCCATAAACTGGATTGCGGATAATAGTTCTGAACTGCTAATGGCAGAAAAGCCTGAAATTTTAAGTCTTGGTTGTGGCACAGGATTATTCGATACTGCGCTTTTAAAAATTATTCAGCAGCAAAAATCACAATGGTCGTTTACCGGGCTGGATTTTAGTGAGACTGATCTTGCCTATTTTCGTAAAAGTCTTTCTGCTCTGGATGAAGAAACCCGATCAAGAGTGAGTCTGCAATATAAAAAATTTGAACCATCAACAGAGATGGGAGATCATTACGATCTCATTACAATGATTCATTTTTTACATTCCTTTGATGACGTTCTGCCAATTATTCAAAATGCGCTTCGACATTTGTCAGCTGATGGGAAGTTGCTTATTATTCAGCATAATAAACAGGGAGTGTCAGAAATAAAAGATGAATTTCTGGATATATTGCCCAATCAGAAATTCCAGTGCAGTGAGCACATCAAATCGCTATTACAGGCTGAAAACATTGCTTTTAGCGCTCATAGGATTGAGGCTTTTTTTGATGTTTCTATGATGCAGGAGATGTCGCTGGATACACTGCTTTTAATGTCTTTTTGTCTTGTTAATGATTTATCGAAGTTAAATACCAGTCAACAGGAACAAATACGCCAGGCTTTTTTGTCCCATGCTGAAGATATTAATGGCACAAGTATTATTCGAGAGTCAATGGAAGCTATTGTCTGTCATGTTTAGTGTATTACGCATCCTGATTGATATTCTCTCGGGGTGTAGCAGGAAGGTGTTGACTTATACCCGTTTCCCATGCAGAGACAAACTCTTTTAGCGATTGAATAAAATCTTCATCATGTGTCATTTTATTTATGGTACAGTGAATGACAATATCCTGACCTGATTTCTCAGAAGTGATTGTCCACGCTAATGCATTAGGACATTCAGGCATTGAAAAACGAATGCCGTATTTTAGTTCTTCTCGATGGATACGAAACTCACCCCATACGCAATAAATTACCCCTTCACTAATATTGTTTTTAATAACTGAGTTGATGGAACTGCAGAGTTTCGGTAGATTTTTTATGGTAATTAATTTTTTTAAATTAACCACATCTATAGGAGGTGATGATTTTATTTCGTGTAAGAATTCCATATTCAAAACCAGTATTCAGTAAATCCTGTCGTTTAGGTTAAAGCTTGCCTATGTGTTTTAGCTGGATTTTAACCTTATACGCAAATTGTTTGCCAGTCCTAACAGTCCTTCTCCGGCTGCAGCCAATCACTCTACTGTGCTCTGATTCAGGCTGAGATAGTTACAAGCTTTAATTAATATATCCTAACAATATAGATACTAACATAAATCAGGACGTAATCTCTAAAATTTGTTTGTGGTTAAATGCTCATTTTTGTTGTCAGTCTCTTTATGTTTGTTAATGAGCATAATTTTCTATTACCCTGACACACTATTGACAGGTGTTGTTATTAAATTATAATATCTGATTAACTATATATAGTATGTATTTAAAGGATCTCAAATTAATAACAGGCTTGCACCACCATTCAGGCTCTTACCAACACGCTTACTTGCTGTAATTTATCCAGTTAATTTGTTCCAGAGTGATAATATAGGCGTTTCCTATGTTTGAACAACTTGCAGATTTTATCGTTTTTGAAGTGTCTGGTATGCAGGCTGGTACCCCAGTTGCACAAAGCCTTCATTTCTTTGTCATGGATATCACCAAGATATTTTTTATGCTGGTACTGGTGATTTATTTAATGGGGCTGTTCCGTTCATTTGTTTCGGCAGAAAAGGTCAGAAACTATGTGCAGGGAAGGGCAGAGTGGGTAGCGCGTAGCCTGGCGATTCTGCTCGGCGCAGTGACACCGTTCTGTTCCTGCTCATCAGTCCCTCTGTTTATTGGCTTTGTTGAAGCGGGCATTCCACTGGGTGTCACATTTTCTTTTCTGATTGCCAGTCCAATGATCAATGAGATTGCTGTTGTCATGCTTTTCGGTATTGTTGGCTGGAAAATAACCGTACTCTATATCCTTTCAGGCATGGTAGTTGCTTTTGCCGGCGGCATCATTATCCAGAAATTTAAGCCCGAACGCTGGGTTGAAGATTATGTCTGGAAAATCCATATGGGAGAAGCTCAGACTCTGGAACAGGATAATTCCTTGAAAGCAAGACATCGGTACGCCCTGACGGAAGTAAAAACCATTGTTGGTCGAATCTGGAAGTGGGTGCTTCTTGGTGTTGGCGCAGGCGCGCTGTTTCATGGATATTTTCCACAGGAATGGGCATCAAATCTGGGAGATGCCAATAATTTTCTGGCAGTTCCACTGGCGGTCATTATGGGTGTACCGCTGTACTCAAATGCCGTTGGTGTCATTCCGCTGGCAGAAGCCATGTTACTAAAAGGTGTCGCCATAGGCACAACACTGGCATTTATGATGAGTATTGCAGCCATTTCAGTTCCAGAACTGATTATTTTGAGAAAGGTTATCAAATGGCAGGCTTTAGCCTTGTTTACAGCCATTGTTACCCTATCCATTATTCTTGTTGGCTGGTTTTTTAATAGCATTTTGTGAGGTCATTATGATTGAAGTAAAGGTATTAGGTTCAGGTTGTAAAAATTGTCAAACAACCCAGAAGTTGATAGGAGATGTCACCAGTGAAAATGGTGTAGAAATAAGCCTCGAAAAAATAGAGGATATGGCAGAGATCATGTCTTATGGAATCATGTCTACGCCTGGAGTGATTGTTGATGGAAAAATAGTCCATGTCGGAGGTATTCCAGACAAGAGGAGTATCCTGTCCTGGTTTAAATCAGACTGCTGTCCTGCTGATGACCAATGCTGCTAAAACATCCCAAGAGATTTTCCAAATGAATAATAAAGATGAGCTGATTCATGAGTTAAACAATACTCAGCAAAAAATTGTCGCATTAATTAATACTCTTTCGGATGATGAACTGAACATTCCTTATCACCCTGGAGTAAATCCTCCCTTGTGGGAAGTGGGTCATGCTGCTTTTTTCTTTGAAGTATTTATTCTTAAGGCTCTGGATCAGGCGGAATCATTTAACCCTGCCATGGATGATATCTGGGACTCTTTCAATATTGACCATGAAGATCGCTGGAAGCCTGGCGTAGTACCTTCAAGAAAAGAAACTCTTGATTATATAGAAGAAATTTATCAGAGAATTTTCGCGAGAATCAAAAACAGAGAACTCAGTCAGGATGACCTGTATCTTTATAAATACGCTATTTTTCATCAGAATATGCATATTGAATCCCTGATCTGGGCACGGCAAACAGTGGCTTATTCCAGAATTGAGAGTGCAGGCACCACAACATCCTCCATTCCTGCTGATAAGGCGATGCCACCGGGCGATGCTGATATTCCTGCGGGACGCTATGTCATTGGAATGCCTGCTGGCACTGAGGCTTTTGCAACGGATGATTTTGCCTTTGACAATGAAAAACCCCGTTTTGAAATCGATATTGATGCCTTCAGTATTTCAAAAACACTGGTTTCCAATCAGGAGTTTCTGGCCTTTGTTGAGGATGGCGGCTATGATAATGAACAATTCTGGAGCTGGGGTGGTAAAAAATGGCTAAGAACAGAGCTAAATACCAGTATCCCACCTGATAAACACATGACCTTGCCCAAACATCCCCTGTATTGGAAACAGCAGGATGGTCACTGGCTGGAGCGTCATTTTAACCAGTGGTTACCGCTGGTTCCTGATTACCCGGTCATGCATATTTCCTTCTGGGAAGCCGAAGCCTTCTGTAACTGGGCCGGGCGTAGATTGCCCACAGAATATGAATGGGAAGTCGCGGCATTAAATAATCGAAAAGGGCAGCCGTTTAAGAAATATCCATGGGGAAACAGTATGGATGCCGATAAGGTTGATATGAATGGTATTCATATGGCGCGTATACCTGTCTCTGCTTTTCCGGAAGGGGAGAGTGACTTTGGCTGCCGGCAAATGCTGGGAACTGCATGGGAATGGACATCCAGCCAGTATCTGCCCTATGACGGATTTGCCATTGACATGTATCCATTTATGTCGGTTTTGCAGTTTGGCTATCATAAAACCACCAAGGGTGGCTCTTGTGCGACATCCTCCATTCTTATTCGCGGTACTTACCGCCAGGCCTATCTACCTGACAGAACGGATGTATTTGTTGGCTTTCGTACTTGCGCACTTTAATTACAGATCTATGAATATATTGATAATAAAACATACAGGAATAATTTCTTTATGAGCACAAACCCCTATGAAACCGATGAGCTGGTCGCACAATATATGGAATTCCATTATGGAAATAGCTATTTTGATGTAAAAAACTATCCTGAAAAGTGTGCTCAACTTTGTCTTCAGCTAATAGAAAAAGACAACAAAAGAAAAGCACTGGATTTAGGTTGTGCAGTAGGGAGAACCTCCTTTGAGCTGGCACGTGAATTTGATGAGGTCATTGGCGTTGACCTGTCAGCCCGCTTTATTGAGTGTGCGAACCAGCTAAAAGAAAAGGACAGCCTGTCTTATAACATCACGGATGAAGGTGAACTGGTCACCTTACGTACGGCTCAATTAAGCGATCATCAGCTACAGGAGATAAAAAGCAAGGTGTCATTTTATCAGGAAGATGCCTGTAATCTGGGGGCTCTGCACCAGGGCTATGATTTGATTTTTGCAGGTAACCTGTTGGATCGTTTGCAAAATCCAGAACAATTTTTAAGTTCGATTCATCACTACTTATCTATGGGGGGGATTCTGGTGATGAGTTCACCCTATACTTTGTTAGAGGAATATACGCCTCGTGAAAACTGGATAGGTGGATATTGTGTCGATGGTAAAAATATTACTGTATTAGAGGGTATTAAAAAAATACTGGATGCTCACTTTATTATGATAAATAAACCGATTGATGTACCCTTTGTGATCCGCGAAACCAGGCGTAAATTCCAGCATACAATTGCAGAATTGACGAGCTGGAAGCGGATTAGATAAACACTTATGAAGGCAGGCATATAGAAGCCGGCCTTCTTATCCCGATAATTATAATTCAAGCAGTGTTATTTTTGTTCAGCCAGTATTTGTTCACAAGGTGATAGGCGACAGCACCTATGATAATACCACTGGCTATTGAAAAATAAAAAGCATGGGCGGCGACTGCGGCTTTGGCATGATAGGAAATATGTTTTGTGTGATAGCCAAAGCCTTTTGCATTAGAGCTTGATGCCGATTTGGATATGTCTGCAGAAGTTGCGCAGGCTTGTTTAGTATCCGCTGCAAGTTTTGCCAGGGCAGCTGCTTGAGATTCGGTAGCCATGTTGTTTTCCTGTTTAGATTGTAAAAATAAATATTATACAAAATATGCGCTAAATGAAAATAATATGCATAATTGTAGAAGGCTGGACTAATGTAGAGCATTATCAATACATCGCTCTAAAGTATATCAACCCTGTACACATATTAACAGAACTGAGCCGTTTTTCCATCTCCGATATAGCCTGTAAATTTGCCGCTGTTTCGAGGCTCCTTAATTTATTTTGCTTTTTTATAGGACAACGTCTCAATCTTAGATTCCATAAACCAGAAAAAGTGATGAGTGACGTTAAATTATCCAGCCTGTTATGATAAAACCAGGAATACTAATCAGGCAGAGCATTAAAATGGCATAATTATCGATTTATAGGTTGATAAGTATTAATGAATTGTCTATTATCAAAAACAGTGGATATTTTAACCTAAGTATTGTTTTACAGCATCGACGAGTATCCTTCTTTCTATAAAACCTTTCTGATTCATGATTGATTTTGTTAATCCAAAATTAAGAGACTTGCGTCAATGGATGGTTAAGAAAATGAAACATGCCAGGTGTCAGGTAAGTTGTCGCCTTTTCTTAAATTTTTCCTGGTATAAAATAATAATAATCAGAGCATAGAGGGATCGAAATAACGTTTTATTTTTTTAATATATTATGAGGGCTTGATTATGGATCCTGTTAGTCAATATGCAATAGCAAAAGGTGCAGCTGCTTGTGCTACAAAAGCGGGCGCTGCTGCAAAAGCCTGCATTGCAAAATACAGCACTGCAGCAAAATCGACTTCTACAAAAGCAGCAGCTAAGGCCGCTTCTACAAAAGCAGGAACTAAGACGGCTTCTACAAAAGCAGGCGCTGCCGCATCCCGTAGCGACTGTGGAACATCATGTGGAAGAATTTCCGAAGCAGGAACACCTTGATCATCTTCAGGGTGAACGGCTCGGGTCTGTTCTTCATTTAGACATTCGATAATATTATGGACTGAAACATCATTGGATATAGGTAGCTAAAATAGCTTTTCATAATTACCCCTAAATTGAAGTCTAGCTCAAAAGGCTTACAGTCAACAGCGCCAGATACCGTCTCATATTTCTGTTAGGAAAATTATTGCCTCTACTGAGGGTTGTTGTCGGACGGACTCCTGTCGTGTTTATTATTTAGCTATCTATTTCCTTAACAGCACTTAAAACGATCTGTGTTAATTTTCAGTTTATCTGTCTTATTATCTCCGGATCGTAAAGAGATATAATTAATGCAAGATACAACACCTTATTTAGGTATTATTGAAGGTTTTTTTGGTCGCACCTGGTCAATGCAGGAACGTCATGACTACGCCGGGTTTTTGCAGGCCAACGGCTATCATTTTTATATCTATGCCCCAAAAGCCGATGCCTATTTACGCCGATCCTGGCGTCAGGACTGGCCTACTGAAATGGCGGATCAACTTCAGGCCCTGGTTAATCACTACCAAAAACTTGGACTGGATTTTGGTGTGGGGTTAAGTCCTTTTGAAGTTTATAAAAACTATGACAATTTTGCACAAAAGCAGCTACAGGATAAAGTAGAACGCTTAAACGATCTGGGCGTTGATATCCTGTGTGTGCTGTTTGATGATATGCGGGGCAATCAGCCCGATCTGGCTCAGACACAAGCGACTATACTGAAGGATGTGCTGGCTCAGACCTCAGCCAGGAAAGTCATTATGTGCCCCACCTATTATTCTTTTGATCCCCGACTGGAAGAACTATTTGGTGTGATGCCGGATAATTATTTTCAGGATCTGGGTAGAGAGTTACCAGAGCAGGTTGATATTTTCTGGACAGGTCCAGAAATTTGCTCAACGGCCTATCCGGAAGCGCATATGGAAAAAGTTATTCAGGTGTTAGGCCGCAAGCCCTTTTTGTGGGATAACTATCCTGTCAATGATGGTGCTGATATTTCCAGATTTCTATTTATCAAAGCTTTCGAAAACCGCCCGGACTCTCTGGCTCAGCTGACTGCAGGTCATGCTGTCAATCCTATGAATCAACCCTGGCTTTCTCGTATTCCCCTGTATTCTCTTCCTCTAAGTTACTCCCAGGGTAATCACTATGATCCTGAAAAAGCACTGCAGGAAGGATTAACAATGCTGTGTGAAGAAGAACTTGCCCGGCAAATATCCAGAGATGTTGAGTGTTTCCAGAATGAAGGTCTGGATAACATAGATACAATGCAGAGTAAACAGCTCATTCAGCAATACAGTCGATACGACAGTCCATATGCTAAAGAAATAATAGCCTGGCTGGAAGGTAAATATGCATTTGACAAGGAATGTCTGACAGGTTGATGCCGTCATCTGACTCTAATTTATAATATTCATATTAAGTAATATATTGACCTGTCATCTTTAAGGAAAACTTTAAAAGATATCTTTGGTTATTATTTGTATAAGATAGGGCAAGTAATAAATATAGCGTGAGCCACATTTCAACCTGTTGATATTAAAGTTAATTTAATCTCCACCTATAAATTAAAAAAATCATATTTCCTGTGGTCAGAAGATTAATTATCAAAAGTAATGCTGCATATATATACATATAAGCATATGTATGGTAGG
>JALUZF010000203.1 GCA_027012135.1 Gammaproteobacteria bacterium | reverse complement strand
ATGCAGTTAACTGGGTGGTAAAGGCCTTGGTGGAAGCCACTCCGATTTCCGGGCCGGCATGAGTCATAAAGGCCAGGCTGGATTCCCTGACCAGGGAACTTTCCGGTACATTACAGATCACCAGTGAATGTTTGGCCCCCTGCTTTTTAGCTTCCCGCAAAGCCGCCAGGGTATCGGCGGTTTCACCGGACTGAGAAATGGTTACAATTAAGGTTTTTTCACTATAAACCGCTTTCCTGTAACGGAATTCGCTGGCCACTTCAATCATGCACGGGATACCAACAATACCTTCAAACCAGTACTTGGCCACCAGACCGGCATGATAACTGGTACCGCAGGCAATAATATAAACGGATTCTATTTCCCTGAAGATTTTTTCTGCTTCAAAACCAAAAGCTTTGGTAAAAACGTGTTCATTATCTATGCGCCCTTCCAGGGTATCGGCCACTGCCCTGGGCTGCTCATATATTTCCTTAAGCATATAATGGCGATATTCGCCCCGCTCTACGGCATCGGCACTGATTTCACTTTTACGCATGGGGCGTTCAACTTCATCACCCTGAGCATCATAAATTACCACTGAATCGCGGGTAATATCCGCTATATCACCTTCTTCAAGAAAGATAAACTGCTGGGTTACCGGTAATAATGCCGATACATCCGAGGCAATAAAGTTTTCCCCGATGCCGATACCAATGACCAGCGGACTGCCGCTTCTGGCAGCAATAATCCGCTGTTCTGAGCTGTCTATAACCCCCAGTGCATATGCGCCTTCAAGCTGCTTTATCGTATCTACCACAGCATGTAGTAAATCTTTTCCTGTTTTTTTCTGTTCACCTATAAGATGTACAATGGTCTCACTGTCCGTATCGGAACTAAACTGTATGCCTTTTTCCTGTAATTCAGTTTTAATCTGTTCATAATTTTCAATGATACCGTTATGTACCAGTGCTACACTGGTTTCACACATGTGTGGATGAGCATTTCGGGTAGCAGGCTCACCATGGGTTGCCCAGCGGGTATGAGCTACCCCGACATGTCCTTTTAAGGGCATCTTTTCCAGTTCATCCGCTAACTGGGAGACTTTACCCAGCGCCCGCTGCCGGTTAATTTTTTGATTACCGTCCTGAATAGCCAGTCCGGCTGAATCATAACCACGGTATTCCAGGCGCCGCAGTCCTTCTAACAGAATGGCTTCTACATTTCGTTCTGCAACGGCACCGACTATTCCACACATTGAGTTTTTCCTGTTGTTTCAGTTATTATTTATAGTAGTTACATGTATTTTATTTATTTCTTGCATTTAACCGGCCGTTTCCAGCCATTAATGATTTTCTGAGGTGCCCTGGTAAAGGTCAGCTTTTCCGGCTCAGCATCCTTACTCAGGGTCGAGCCTGCCCCAATCGTTGCTCCGGCACCAATTTCTATAGGTGCCACCAGCGCTGTATTGGAACCAATAAAAGCATTATCACCAATTTTTGTAACATGCTTATTGGCACCGTCATAATTACAGGTAATGGTACCGGCACCAATATTTACATTTTCGCCCATTAGGGTATCGCCAATATAACTTAAGTGATTAACCTTGGAACCTTTGGCTATATGCGCTTTTTTAAGCTCTACAAAATTACCGACTTTGGCATTTTCTTCCAGCTCACTGTCTGGTCTCAGACGGGCAAAAGGACCGATATTACAGGCATTACCTATAACGGACTGTTCAATAATACAGTTTTCCAGAATAGTCACATTATCGCCAATTATTGAATTTTTAATGACTGTATTGGCACCAATGCTCACATTATTGCCAATACTGCAGTCACCATCAATAATGACATTAATATCTATAACCACATCCTGACCAGTTTTAACCTGGCCGCGTAAATCGAAGCGCGCCGGATCTCTTAAGGTCACACCCTGGGTCATTAATTTTTCTGCCTGGATTCTCTGATATTCCCGTTCCAGTTCAGCCAGTTGCAGTTTATTGTTAATACCTTCTATTTGTTTGCTGTCCTGCACAATAAAGCTATTAACAGTTTCACCTTCCTGTACTGCCAGTTCAATTAAATCGGTCAGGTAATATTCTCCCTGGGCATTATTATTATCGATTTTATGCAACCAGCTTTTCAGCCGGTTGCCATCAACCACCATAACACCACTGTTAATTTCCTTGATGGTTCGGATTTCATCGGTAGCATCCTTTTCTTCAACAATCTTCTGAATGCTGTTGTTACTGTCCCGTACTATCCGCCCATAACCCGCTGGATTATCCAGTATGGCGGTTAAAAGTGCCAGTGCCTGATCCTGTTTTGCAGCTATCAGTTTTTCCAGGGTAGCAACACTTAACAGTGGCACATCACCATAGAGGATTAACACATTAGACTTATCATCAATAAACTGTTCAGCCTGCTGTACAGCATGGCCGGTACCCAGTTGTTCAGGCTGTTCACACCAGTTTAGCTGTGGATCAGTTATGGTATTTTTGACCTGTTCCGCTCCATGCCCGTAAACCAGAGTAATGTCTTTAGCATCCAGTTTTCTGGCACTGTCTATAACATGCTGAACCAGCGGTTTACCGGCCAGTGAGTGTAAAACTTTGGGCAGACTGGAATACATTCGGGTGCCTTTGCCAGCGGCAAGGATGATTACCTGGAGCGGTTTAGCAGGTCTGGAGCTCTGGGACATTCTATTCTCTCTATAATTTATCTAACAGATCCGTTATTTGATTTTATGCTATAGCCGCTAATTATCGTATTTATTTAAAACTATTAACATGAGATTTGTCTTACATTTAAGTGCCTTATGTCACAAACCTAGGGTTTTCCCTAAATTTGTAGGATAAATACCTTGATCTTTCATTGAATCCGGCCTATATTAATAAATAATAATATAGGTTAATTAGGACATTGCAATGTTATTCAAAATTATAATTTATATAATTGGGTTAACATTCAGTTCTTTTATTTCTGGCACAACGTATTCGGACTCGCTTGCTATCGATCACGAAGTGAAAACTTCTTCAACAGTTTTAAATAATTATTATAAAGAATTTGATAAGGCAATCGCGAATGATAAAGAACAAGCAGCTAAGCCTGTTTCTGATAAAGAACTGGAGTTTTTAATAAAAAAACCCAAAAAAAGAGAATTGCTTAGCAGTTATTATTCTGAGTTTTTAAGCAAATAATCGTTTTTCTGAATATTCAGAAAGCTCTAACAGAAAAAGGTCGTATTAAATACGACCTTTTTTATTTCTGCGGTACAAATTGTCTGCAGCGATTTATCTACAGGCTCGCTAAGCTTCAACTGAGTTTATTCAGGTTTAATGTCCCTTGCGCTTTTTGCGCAATTTTTCAATCAGTTTAAGCTGGGCAATGGCTTCTGCCAGTGAGGCTTCCGCCTTGGCAAAATCAATACCGGACTCCTGCTCCTGCAGGGCCTGTTCTGCACGTTCTTTTGCTTCTCTGGCAGCGTGCTCATCCAGATCACTGGCACGCAGTGCCGTATCAGAAAGAATAGTCACCACATGAGGCTGAACTTCCAGCAGCCCACCGGATATAAAGACAGACTCCTGATTGCCGCCCTGCTCGGTAATAATAACTTCACCGGCTTTAAGCGTAGACAATAGCTGGGAGTGCTGGGGTAAAATACCCAGATCACCCATTGCACCTGGAACAATCACCATCTCGGCCAAATTAGAAAAGATCTCTTTTTCAGCACTGACGATGTTTAATTTCATGGTCATTGCCATGACAGTTCTCCTTAAACAGCGTTAGCCTTTTCAAGCACTTCTTCAATACCGCCGACCATATAGAAAGCCTGCTCAGGAATACTGTCATGCATTCCTTCCACAATTTCCTTAAAGCCGCGAATAGTATCTTTCAGACTGACGTATTTGCCGGCAGTACCGGTAAATACTTCTGCCACAAAGAACGGCTGAGACAGGAAGCGCTGAATTTTACGCGCGCGATTTACAATCAGTTTATCGTCTTCGGATAATTCATCCATTCCCAGAATGGCAATAATGTCTTTCAGCTCTTTATAACGCTGCAGAGTAGACTGTACACCGCGAGCCACTTCATAGTGCTCATTGCCCACAATCTGTGGATCCAGCTGACGGGAGGTGGAATCCAGCGGGTCAACCGCAGGATAAATACCCAGTTCCGCAATCTGACGTGACAGTACCACAGTCGCGTCCAGGTGAGCAAAAGTGGTGGCCGGAGATGGGTCAGTTAAGTCATCCGCAGGTACATAAACCGCCTGAATAGAAGTAATGGAACCCACTTTAGTGGAAGTAATACGTTCCTGCAGAGCACCCATTTCTTCTGCCAGAGTAGGCTGATAACCCACCGCAGATGGCATACGACCTAACAGAGCTGACACTTCGGTTCCTGCCAGGGTATAACGATAAATATTATCAATAAACAGCAGTACATCATTACCTTCGTCACGGAAACCTTCCGCAATGGTCAGACCGGTTAAGGCCACACGCAGCCTGTTTCCCGGCGGCTCATTCATCTGACCATAAACCAGAGCTACTTTATCCAGTACATTGGATTCAGTCATTTCATGGTAAAAGTCATTACCTTCACGAGTACGTTCACCAACACCGGCAAATACCGAATAACCACTGTGTTCAGCCGCAATATTACGGATAAGTTCCATCATATTGACGGTTTTACCTACACCGGCACCACCAAACAGACCTACTTTACCGCCTTTAGCAAACGGGCAGACCAGGTCGATTACCTTAATACCGGTTTCCAGCAGCTCTGTAGCTGCTGCCAGTTCTTCATAGGCCGGAGCTTCACGGTGAATGGAAGCACGCTTCTTCTCACCAACATCACCCTTTTCATCAATTGGATTACCCAGCACATCCATAATGCGGCCCAGGGTCTCTGTACCAACGGGTACTGAAATAGGTGCACCTGTCGGGGCAACTTCCAGACCGCGCTTAATACCGTCCGTACTACCCATGGCAATACAACGAACTATGCCGTCACCCAACTGCTGCTGAACTTCCAGGGTAAGTTCTGCTTCAGTCACTATAATTGCGTCATAGACTCTGGGCATGGCATCACGTGGGAATTCCACGTCCACTACCGCACCAATAATCTGGACAATTTTTCCTGAACTCATTTTTAGTTCCTCTTTAAAGCTTAATTCTATACGGCAGCTGCACCGGCAACAATTTCGGACAGTTCCTGAGTAATAGCGGCCTGTCTTGCCTTGTTATAGACAAGCTGCAGGTCATCAATCATATCGCCTGCATTATCGGTTGCGCTTCTCATGGCAACCATTCGGGCTGACTGTTCACAGGCCACATTCTCGACCACACCCTGATACACCAGAGATTCAATATAGCGCATTAACAGGGCATCAATAACTTCTTCGGCCTCAGGCTCATAGATATAATCCCAGTGATATTTCATATCCGCATGATCATCATCTTCAGACATTTCGTGGTAACGAACCCGATCATGTTCTTCTGATGGAGCAACCGCTATGGGCAAAATCTGCGCAACAATCGGCTGCTGTGTCATGGTATTAACAAACTTGTTAAATACCACAAACAAACGATCAATTCTACCTTCTGCATAAGCATCCAGCATCGTTTTAACGCTGCCAATCAGGTCTTCCAGGCTGGGCTCATCCCCAAGATTTTCGGTGTGAGCAACAATATTTCCACCAACACGTTTAAAAAAAGCACTCGCTTTAGAGCCGATAACACAGATATCAATTTCTATATCTTTTTCATTACAGGCCTTCATGTCATTAATGGCTTCTTTAAACAGATTGGTATTTAAACCGCCACATAAGCCTCGGTCAGATGAGATAATAATATACCCAACCCGCTTGGCTTCACGCTCCTGCAGATACGGATGTTTATATTCCGTATGGGCATAAGCCAGGTGGCGTACCACATCAATCATTTTTTCTGCATAAGGACGTGAAGCACTCATACGATCCTGTGCCCGACGCATCTTACTGGCTGCAACCATTTCCATGGCACTGGTGATTTTCTGTGTATTTTTAATACTGCTGATCTGACTACGAATTTCTTTTCCGCTTGCCATACTCAGGTCTCCTGTTACCAGCTACTATTGGATTTGAATGCAGTCACGGCTTCATTCAGGGCTTTTTCAATGGCGTCGTTATAATCTCCCGACTCATCGATTTTATCCATTAAATCAGCGTGGTTGGCTTTAACATAATCCTGCAGTGCATTTTCAAAATCAACGATCTTGGCTACATCCACATCATCCAGAAAACCTTTGGTGGCTGCAAACAGGGAAACAGCCATCTGGGCCACACTATAAGGTGTGTACTGAGTCTGTTTCATTAATTCAGTCACTCGCTGACCCCGTTCAATCTGGCTTCGGGTTGCCTCATCCAGATCTGAGGCAAACTGAGCAAAAGCCGCCAGTTCACGATACTGAGCCAGGTCAAGACGAATACCGCCACCGAGTTTCTTAATGATCTTGGTCTGTGCTGCACCACCTACACGGGATACGGACAGGCCGGCATTAATCGCAGGACGGATACCGGAGTTAAACAGATCGGTTTCGAGGAAAATCTGACCATCGGTAATGGAAATTACGTTGGTCGGTACGAAAGCGGATACGTCACCGGCCTGAGTTTCAATAATCGGCAGAGCGGTTAATGAACCTGTTTTACCTTTAACCTTGCCGTCTGTAGCTTTTTCTACAAACTCAGCACTAACGCGGGAGGCGCGTTCCAGCAGACGGGAATGCAGATAGAACACATCACCCGGATAAGCTTCACGGCCTGGTGGACGACGTAATAACAGGGAAACCTGACGATAAGCCCAGGCCTGCTTGGTTAAGTCATCATAAATAATCAGCGCATCTTCACCCAGGTCACGGAAATATTCGCCCATGGCACAACCTGAGTAAGGTGCAATATATTGCATAGCCGCTGCATCGGAAGCCGTAGCTGCAACGACAATGGTGTTTTCCATGGCACCAAATTCTTCCAGCTTACGAACCACTGAAGCAATAGAAGAAGCTTTCTGGCCAACCGCTACATAAATACATTTAATACCGGAATCTTTCTGGTTGATAATGGCATCTACCGCAACGGCTGTTTTACCCGTCTGGCGGTCACCAATAATCAGTTCACGCTGACCACGACCAATTGGTACCATGGCATCAACGGATTTCAGACCGGTCTGTACCGGCTGATCAACCGACTGGCGTGAAATTACGCCCGGTGCGATTTTTTCAATAGGAGAAGTCTCCTTGGAATCAATCGGACCTTTGCCGTCAATGGGGTTACCCAGTGAGTCAACTACACGACCTAATAAAGCCTCACCAACGGGTACTTCCAGAATACGGCCGGTACATTTAACCTTATCACCTTCTGAAATGTGCTTATAGTCACCTAAAATTACGGCACCGACTGAGTCGCGCTCCAGATTCAGAGCCATACCAAAGGTGTTACCGGGAAATTCAATCATTTCCCCTGACATTACGTCACTTAAACCGTGAATCAGAGCAATACCATCGGCCAGACTGACCACAGTACCTTCTGTATTTGCTTCGCTTGTTACATCAAAATTTTCTATACGACTTTTGATCAGGTCGCTAATTTCTGATGGATTTAATTGCATTTTTTAATCCTCTTGTTCCGACTTGCTAGTGTCTCTTACCTAGCTCATCAGGGCATGGGTAATTTTTTCCAGTTGTGCTTTTACTGAACCGTCAATAACCATGTCGCCTGCGCGAATGATGACTCCACCTAGTAACGACTTATCGGTTTTGGTGGTAAGTGTCACGTCACGACCGAATTTCTTTTTCAGTGCTTCTGCAATGCTCTTTTTCTGAGTCGCATTGACAGCATACGCTGAAATAACCTGAGCCTCGATACTGCCTTCCTCTTCAGCACGCAGTGCTTCATACATATCGGCTATATCAGGAATAATATCCAGACGACCATTTTCTGCCGCCAGTTTAAGGAAATTAATACCCTGCTCATCCAGTTCTTCCTTACCGATCTCCTTAAACAGGTCAATAACCTGCTCATCAGAAATATCCGGATTGGAAATGACTTCAGTCATGGTTTCATTCGAAGCTACTTCTTTTAAAAGAGCCAGCTTGTCAGACCATACTTTAAGATTGTTATCGGCAAGTGCCAGAGAAAAGATTGCCTGAGCATAAGGTCTTGCTAATGTACTTATTTCTGCCATTATTTAGTCCTGGTTCTCATAAATTAGAGTTGCCCAACAACATCTTTTAACAGGTCGTCATGTGCTTTGGCATCGATCTCTTTCTTGATGATCTTGCCTGCTGCCGCCACGGTGATATCCACTACCTGGGCACGCAATGATTCTTTTGCACGATTCACTTCCTGTTCGATCTCAGCATTTGCAGCTGTAATCAGACGTTCACCTTCGGCCTTGGCATCAATTTTAGCTTCTTCTATTATTTCCGCCGCACGTTTCTGTGCCTGAGCAAGTATTTCTGCTGCCTGCTCTTTAGCTTCTTTAATATGTTGAGCTGCTTTTTGCTCTGCCAGCTCCTGCTCGTGAATACCACGTTCAGCAGCAGCAAGACCATCGGCAATACGCTTCTTACGATCGTCCATCATCTGGGTCATTGGACCCCAGAGATATTTACCTATGAACCAGACCAATATCGCAAAGGTTATTATCTGGCCTATCAGGGTTGCGGTAATGCTCATCGCCTAATTCCTGTTGTTTGTTAAGTTAATACTTTTGTTTCGTACTTTTTACTTTTACTTACAGCGTACGTCAAAAACAGTCAATTAACCGCCAACAGAGGCTTTAACAGCATCAGCAAACGGATTCGCAAATACAAACCACATTGCCATACCCAGAACGATCATCGGGAATGCTTCCATCAGACCACCGGTAAACAGCATCTGACCCATTAACTGAGGACGCATTTCAGGCTGACGGGCAATACCTTCCAGGAACTTGGAACAGATTAAGCCCCAACCCAGTGCTGAACCCAGACCTGCTGCAGCCAGAATAATACCTACTGCGATTGCTGTGTAACCATAAACTAAAGCCATTGCTTCCATTAGTTTCTCCTAAGTTTTAAAGTTTAAATGTTTAAAGTTTTTAATTTGTTATAACGTGTATTTCCAGTTTAATGTTCTTCTATATCCTGATGCGCCATGCCCAGGTATACAATGGTCAGCAGCATAAAGATAAAGGCCTGCAGAGTAATAACCAGAATATGGAAAATTGCCCATGCGGTACCCAGTGCTATCTGCGGTAAAAGTCCGAAAAGGGACGCGCCACCTAAAAGTGCAATCAGCAGGAAGATCAGCTCACCGGCAAACATGTTTCCGAATAAACGCAGACCCAGGCTGACTGGTTTGGCAATCTCTTCAATTGCAGTCATAATAATATTGACCGGAATTAAATATTTACCAAAGGGGTGAAACAGGAACATTTTAAGGTAGCCAATCGGTCCCTTAATTTTAATGTTATAGTAAATAATCAGAGCAAAGACGGACAGTGCCAGGGCAAAGGTAGTACTTAAATCCGTGGTCGGCACCACTTTCATATAATGTATACCCACCAGCTGGCCCAGTGAGGGGAGAAGATCCACGGGAATTAAATCCATGGTATTCATAAGGAATACCCACATAAAGATGGTTAAGGCCAGAGGCCCAATCAATGGATTACTGCCAGGGAAAATATCTTTGATTTGCTGCTGAACGAATTCAACAATGGCTTCTAATACGTTCTGGCCACCAGAGGGGGTTTCGGCAGTCATGGTTTTGCCCATTTTCCAGGCAATGTACATCAGCACTCCGGCTAATAACCAGCTATAGAACAGGGTATCAAGGTTAACCACCCAGAAGCCCCCATCACCGATGCTGTTATTATGCAAGTGATGCTGAATATACTCGACGGCACCTGGGCCGCTTGCTTCATTAGCAGTAGAGCTACTCACAGTTACATCTCCAAGATTTTAATAAATTTTTCCCGTCAGTCTGGCTCAAGGCTGTCAATCCAGTTCAGGACTGATATCGGGTATCTACTTTATTGGCAACGAAACTGAACTGGGTTACGGCAAAACCAACCAGAACCGCCAGCGGATCCAGCTTTAAAACACCCATTCCAACAGCCATTAGAACCAGAGTTAAAATAAACTTTTGTACCACGCCGGCGTAGATTTCTATATAACCCTGCTGTTTCTCTTTAGAACCAGCTTCACCAGCGCGACTTATCCGCCAGGCCATTAACAGCGTGCCTGTCAGAGTAATACTTCCGCCATATATTGCGGCAAAAAATCCATCTAAACTTTGAAATGTCAGGTAACTCAGAGCAATAATCAGAGTCAGTGTCAGCTGTATAACAAACAGTCTGCGTACCACTCGACGCATGACCACAGTTGCAAAACTCATTTTCTTTACCTGCCTGTTTCAGGCTATTCACATAGCCAGGTCATATAAGGTACAGTGCAGCGAATTATAAAGTTATTATTGCTTTAGATCAATGAAATTAACTATATTCTAATATTTATCCCATTATAGGTATAAATGGACACCTGTTAATATTTCTTATTTTATAGTTTTGTTATAGTTTTTGCTAAAATTTTACTATTTTCAGATTATAGTTGATTCAATAACTTTATCATATTTATCCTATAGGATTAATTGTTTTTTTATTTTATATGAGCCAATATGCCTTCAAGTTCATCAATACTATTATAATGAATCACCATTTTACCATTACCTTTTTTACCATGCTGAAAAATGACCCGTGCACCCAGTTTGTCGGTCAGGTTTTTCTGTAAATTAATAATATTGGGATCGTCTTTCTTTTCCTGTTTTTCTTTAGGGTTAAGAATTTTTTTGATCAGCCGTTCGGTTTCCCTGACAGACAGGCCTTTACTGACCACATGGCGGGCCGTATAGCTTTGTTCTTCACCTTTTAAGGCCAGCAGCGCACGGGCATGACCCATTTCCAGATCACCATTTTCCAGCAAGCGCCGGGTCGCCGGTTCCAGTTCCAGCAGACGCAATAAATTGGAAACTGAAGCACGGGAACGGCCTACGGCATCGGCCGCCACCTGATGGGTCATATTAAATTCATCTATCAGACGCTTCAGGGCATTGGCTTCTTCTATGGGATTTAGCTCTTCACGCTGAATATTCTCAATCAGGGACATGGCAATGGCAGCGCGGTCGGGTACATCACGGATCACCGCAGGAATTTCAGCCAGACCGGCCATCTGAGAAGCACGCCAGCGGCGCTCACCGGCAATAATTTCATATTTTTGATCACCGCTGCTGGTGGTATCGCCCACCGGGCGGATCACAATAGGCTGCACTACGCCCTGGGCCTTAATGGAACTGGCCAGCTCTTCCAGTGCTTCAGGATGCATATCGATTCGCGGCTGGTAAACGCCCGGCTGAATAAATTCCACCGGCACATTATGCAATTCCCCGTCAGCAGGTGAGTGCTGACTATTATCCGCTGTATCGGTTTCAGATCGCCGGGTGGTTTTTACACTACCGCCAAGCAATGCATCCAGACCACGACCTAAACCACGTTTTTTTGCTGCCACTAATACAATTCCCTCACAAATCCTTAAGCTGGTTAATCCCTGAATATTCCGGAAGACTTACCATTATAGAAAAATTGGCAAAATAACAAAAGCACTTAATTTTTTCCAGTCAGCCTGAACTCTGACTGAACTCAGTATTCAGGCTTCCTGCTGCCCGACTGTTTCTTCCTCTTTACGCAGCATTTCTCCGGCCAGGGCCAGGTAAGCACGGGCACCTTTGGAAGCCCGATCATAACTGATCACCGGCATACCATGACTGGGTGCCTCGGCAAGACGTACATTTCTGGGGATTATGGTACGATAAACTTTCTCATCAAAATGCGACAGCAACTGACGGGAGACTTCTATAGCCAGACGATTGCGCGGATCAAACATGGTTCTTAAAATGCCTTCAATTTCAAGCTCGGGGTTTAAAGACTCCTTAATGCTTTCAATGGTATCACTTAAGGCGGTTAAACCTTCCAGGGCATAATATTCACATTGCATGGGGATCATAATGCCATGCGCCGCCACCATAGCATTAACGGTGAGCATATTCAGAGACGGCGGACAGTCAATAAAAACATAATCATAGTCATCGGCAATTTCCTTAAAACGGTAGCTAAGCTGCCGTTCCCGGTCAAACTTGGTCATTAGCTCCACTTCTGCCGCCGTTAAATCACCATTGCCTGCCACCAGATCATAACCGGCTTCCGGCACGGCTATTTTTACCTCATTAACCGAACTGCGGGATATTAATAAATCATAACCACTGTACTGCACATCATTTTTATCAATGCCGCTGCCGGTAGTGGCATTGCCCTGCGGATCCATATCCACCAGCAGTACTTTTCTTTTGGTGGCCGCCATGGATGCTGCCAGATTAATACTGGTAGTGGTTTTACCCACCCCGCCTTTCTGATTGGAAATGGCAATGATTTTCGCCATGGTCTGCCTCAATGGTTATTAATTTTTTATTTAATATAATTTTTCTTTATATCATCTGAGTATCCATTTACGGTGCTTCTTGATGAAGTTTCGACAGCAGGGACAATAAATTGCTCCTGCATTTCTTGCATTCCCGCCATCCATGGCGGTCATGCTGTCGAAAAGCCTCCATGGATGCGCTCTTTATTATAAGAGAAAGGCGTCTTCAACAAGGAATACCCAATCCCTTATACGGTCTTTCGTCTGACTGAATACTTAACTTTTAAACACTATCTGAATTAAATGTCTCTGGACATTTAATCCGCTAATAGTCAATGGATGTACCTGCTCTATTCTAAAGCCTTCTGGCAGTTGTGCAATCTCCTGTTCCGGAAGCTGCCCTTTCATGGCCAGAAATTTGCCCTGCTGCGCACATAAATGCCGCGTCAGAGTCAGCATATCTTCCAGAGAAGCAAAGGCACGGGAAATAATACGGTCAAACTTATCTCCTTCCTCTGCCTGATAGTCTTCCACCCGACTGTGTACCGCTGTCACATTATTTAAACCCAAGTGAGCAATTACTGTCTGCAAAAAACGGATTTTTTTACTGCGGGCATCCAGTAACACAAATTCAATATCCGGCAGACAAATGGCCAGCGGAATGCCGGGAATACCGCCGCCGGTACCCACATCCAGCACTCGATGAATGCCCGTTTGCTGCTGAAAAAAAGGCATAATAACCAGTGAATCCAGCAGGTGCAGATCCACCATTTTATGAGCTTCACGAATGGACGTCAGATTATAAACTTTATTCCATTTCTGCAATAACCGGATAAAATTTAATAATTGCTGCTGTTGCGCCGCAGGAATATCCAGTTCCAGCCGCTGGATGCCGGATTGCAGTTGCTGCTGCAGTGCTTCCATTCTTAACCCGCCGCCTTTTTAGCTGCCGATTTATGGGTTTTTAGAAACACCAGTAATAAGGATATGGCGGCCGGGGTAATGCCGGGTATACGGCTGGCCTGACCAATGGTCTGGGGCTGGTTTTTATGCAGTTTTTCCCGTACTTCAGATGACAGGGAAGCAATTTTCATATAGTCAAAATCCTGCGGGATCGGCTTGTTTTCATAACGTTTATGTTTTTCAATTTCTTCCAGCTGACGTTTAATATAACCAGCATATTTGGTCTGTATTTCCACCTGTTCAGCAGCAACCGGATCAGTCAGTTTCTCACCGGCTATATCCAGAGTAGTAAGTAAGTCATAACTAACTTCCGGCCTTCTGAGCATATCATATAAACTGGTGTCTTTATTCAGAGGCTTGCCCAGTACCCGAACCGCTTCCTGTTCACTAATGGCATCAGGACCAATACGGCTTGTCTGCAGACGTTTAATTTCATTATCCACCTGCTGCTGTTTTTTACTGAAGGCCTGCCAGCGCTGTTCATCCACCAGACCCAGTTTATAACCGGTTTCGGTCAGGCGCATATCCGCATTATCCTCTCTGAGGATCAACCGGTATTCCGCCCGCGAGGTAAACATGCGGTAAGGCTCCTGGGTGCCCCGGGTGATCAGATCATCGATCATTACCCCGATATAAGCCTCTTCCCGGCTGGGAGACCAGGGTTCTTTTTCCTGTACCTGTAATGCGGCATTGGCACCGGCAATCAGACCCTGGGCAGCAGCTTCTTCATAACCGGTGGTACCGTTAATCTGACCGGCAAAAAACAGGCTATTAATAAATTTGGTTTCCAGAGACGATTTTAGGTCCCGGGGATCAAAAAAATCATATTCAATGGCATAACCCGGACGCACAATCCAGGCGTTTTCAAACCCCTTCATGGAGCGGACAAAGGCTAACTGGATATCAAAGGGCAGACTGGTGGATATACCGTTGGGATACACTTCATGAGTTTCCAGGCCTTCCGGTTCCACAAAGATCTGGTGTGAATCCTTGTCTGAAAATCGGTTTATTTTATCTTCAATAGAAGGACAATAGCGCGGCCCTACTCCTTCAATAACCCCGGTAAACATTGGGGAGCGTTCAAAACCGGAACGGATAATATCATGAGTCTTTGCATTGGTATGGGTAATATAACAGCTGATCTGTCTGGGATGATCGTCCGGTTTACCTAAAAATGAAAAGGTCGGAATAGGTGTGTCGCCGGGCTGTTCCTGTAATACGGAATAATCAATAGTGCGTCCGTCTATTCTGGGCGGGGTGCCGGTTTTAAGGCGATCCACTCTGAAGGGTAGTTCCCGTAAACGTTGTGATAATTTATTGGACGGCGGATCACCCGCCCGGCCGCCCTGGTAGTTTTCCAGGCCGATATGGATCAGGCCGCCCAAAAAGGTTCCAGTGGTCAGCACCACGCTTTTCGCCCGGAACTTAAGCCCCATTTCTGTTTCAACACCCACCACCTGTTTATTTTCCACTATCAGATCGGTTACGGCCTGCTGAAACAATTTTAGATTGTCCTGATTTTCCAGAGCATAGCGCACAGCGGCTTTATACAATACCCGATCCGCCTGAGCACGGGTGGCTCTTACTGCCGGGCCTTTGGAAGCATTAAGACGTCGAAACTGAATACCGCCTTTATCAATAGCTCTGGCCATTAAACCACCCAGGGCATCAATTTCCTTAACCAGATGCCCCTTGCCGATACCGCCAATAGCCGGATTACAGGACATCTGTCCCAGGGTTTCAATATTATGTGTGATCAGTAAGGTACTGGCACCCATCCGGCTGGCCGCCATAGCCGCCTCAGTGCCGGCGTGACCGCCGCCAATAACAATGACATCAAACTGATCGTTGTAAAACACGTTTTGCTCCGAAATGTTTTTTTATTACTTGAACCAGTATTATAAAACATTAGAGGATCTTTATCTTTTAAATAATTATTCCGTTTCCAGCTTGGAAGTCATACACAATATGATAAACTCATAACAACTTAACCAGAATGGAGTATTCGCCTTAGCGATAACCCAATGACCCATGACACGCATCTGCACCGAAAAGGTTCACTGGCCATAACACTGGCGGCCATTGTTATTATTCTCAGCGGTGTAAAATACGCAGAAAATATTATTTCTCCCATGCTGATTGCCCTGTTTATTACTGCCATCAGTGCCCCGGCCATGCTCTGGCTGACTCAGCGTAAAGTCCCTTCGGGTATTGCAGTCACGCTTATTATTTTTACTATTGTTACTTTCGGTGTTATTGTCACGTCCGTATTAAGCACGTCCATACACCGCTTTTCCGATAACCTGCCTGAATATCAGGAGCGCCTGCAGCTTATTACTCAATCCATGGTGTTTTCCCTGAATAAAATCGGGCTGAATATTAATATTGATGAAATGGTGCAGACAGCCAATCTGGGTAAAGTCATGGGCTTTGTCGGCTCTACTTTTAATCAGTTTCTGGGCGCCTTAACCAATATCTTCCTGATTTTAATGATGGTGATCTTTTTATTATTTGAACTGGGCTCCTTTAATAACAAGTTCCGGTTAATTTCCAGTAATCCAGGTCAGACTATGGCCAATTTATCTGATGTCACCGGCACTATTAATAAATATTTTAAAATTAAAACCATCACCAGTATTATTACCGCCATTCCCATTATTATTGTATTAAGTCTGATGGGTATTGATTTTCCCTTGTTATGGGGTCTGGTGGTTTTTCTGCTTAATTTTGTACCCAATATCGGTTCCATTCTGGCTGCCGTACCCGTTATTTTACTAGCCCTGGTCCAGTTTGGTTTTGTAGCGGCCGCTGAAGTCATTATTCTGTATCTTCTGGTCAATAATATTGTAGGCAATTTCCTGGAACCAAAATTAATGGGACGCAATCTTGGACTTTCCACCCTGGTGGTGTTTTTGTCTTTAGTATTCTGGGGCTGGCTGTTAGGGCCTGTGGGTATGTTTTTGTCCGTACCGTTAACTATGACACTAAAAATTATCATGGATAATAATGACAATACCCGCTGGATTGCTATTCTATTAAGCAATGATGCAGAAATAGAACAGGCATAAGCACAAAGCCCATGATGGAAAAACTTTTACAAACCGCCGGTACCATTATCTCAGGTAAGGAACAGCAGCTGAAACTGGCTATTACCTGCCTTATAAGCCGCGGTCATTTGCTGATTGAAGATTTACCGGGTATGGGTAAAACCACCCTGGCTCATCTGCTGGCCCGTCTGTTTGATTTACAGTATTCCCGCATCCAGTTTACCAGTGACATGCTGCCGGCCGATATTATCGGCATCTCCATATTTGATAAAAACACCTCGGAATTTCGCTTTCATCCCGGGCCGGTATTCAGTCAGCTGGTACTGGCCGATGAAATCAACCGGGCCACGGCCAAAACCCAGAGTGCTCTGCTGGAGGCCATGGAAGAAAAACAAATCACTATGGATGGTAAAACCCATCCGCTGGAGGAACCTTTTTTTGTTATTGCCACCCAGAATCCCCATACTCAGATGGGCACCTTTCCCCTGCCTGAATCCCAGCTGGATCGGTTTTTAATGCGCATCAGCCTGGGCTACCCGGATCGCAAAACGGAACGGGATATTTTAAGCGGAGCTGATCGACGGGAATTACTTAAAACCATTAAGCCAGTATTTAATACTAAACAGTTACTGGCTATGCAGGCTCAGATCCGTCAGGTACATGTTTCCTCTGCCCTGCTGGATTATGTCCAGGACATTCTGGATTTTTCCAGGCACAGCACACATTTTTTAACCGGCCTGTCTCCCCGTGCCGGCCTGGCCCTGTTACGTTCTGCCCAGGCCTGGGCTTTTATTCATCACCGGGAAATGGTGATACCGGACGATATTAAAGCCGTACTGGCCTCAGTCATACTGCATCGCCTGGTTGCTAATTCTGATCAAAACAGCAGCGAACAACAGACTATGATCCTGTTTAATGAAATCCCGATCCCCTGATGCCTTATAACCTGGTTTAATTTTGCTGGACGTTATTAATGGTTATAGTAAACACACTTCAAAGGCTGTTGCTTAAACGTATCCATCCCCAGGATAATTTTACCCTGAAGTCCCGCAATATTTATATTCTTCCCACCCGGGAAGGTATTATTTTTGCCCTGCTGATCCTGGTAATGCTGGCCGCTGCAATTAATTTTAATAATTCCCTGATTTTCTTTTTTACCTTTCTTATGGCTTCCGTGGCGGTTATTTCCATGTATATAACTCAGCAGAATCTGCTGGGTCTGCAGTTTTCCGTTGGACATATCAGCCCGGTTTTTCTGTTTCAGCCTGTGGATATTCCTTTAAATATCAGTACTTACAGGACACGTTATTCCATTGCAGTTACACTACATAATAATAAAGATGCTCCTGCTGTATATACTGATGTTAAAAAAAATGAAATTTCAACTATCCATTTAAATTCGGCTACACACAAACGCGGTTACTTTAAATTAAAACCAATGGTGATTTCCAGCCGCTTTCCCTTAGGTCTGTTTCGGGCCTGGGCCAATATTGAATTAACCCAGGACGGTATTGTGTATCCGGCTCCTGAAGAGGTACACAACTTTGTTCCGCATCAGGGCGGTGAAAGTGAAGGCAGTAATCCCTATGGCAGGGGCATAGAAGATTTCAGCGGTTTTAAAGATTATCAACAGGGCGAACCCTTAAGTCATATTCACTGGAAAGCCTATGCCAAAGAACAGGGCCTGCTCAGTAAAACTTTTTCCGGCAGCAGTCACCGGGACTACTGGCTTAACTGGTCCGAGTTATCCGGCCATACTGAACAGAAACTCAGTCATTTATGCCGTTTAATTATTGACGCTGAACAAAACGGTGATCGTTACGGCCTGATACTGCCTGGAAAAACCATAAAAATCAGCACAGGTCAAAAGCATTACCATAACTGCCTTAAGGCATTGGCTCTTTATAGCTAAGTGCTTTTTGTTAGCTGAAGGCTCTGTTTTAATAGCTGCTTTAAGAAATACTGAGTATAAGACCATTGATTAAATCTTTTTCTATAAAATCCTTATTAAATTCTGCTCCCGGTATTTACAGCCTGTTACCTGCAGTTCTGTTTTTTACTATGCTGCCGCTGTTAATGACTATTAGTCCCTTAATCAATTTATTTATTGTTGCGGTTCTATTCTGGTCTTTTTTACACAGTCTTGGACTGATTCATTTGCCGGGCCGGATCATGCGTTTTTTTCTGGTATTGATTGCTCTGTTTTTACTTATTAGCCAGTACGGTTTTATTTTTTCTCAAAAAGCCTCTCTGGCTCTGTTTTGCTTAATGTTAACACTTAAGTTTCTGGAAATAAAAAATGAGCTGGACAGAAGAAATATCTTTTTAATTATCTTTCTGGGTTATTTTATTATTATTACCCATTTTGTTAACAGCCAGGATTTTTTATTAGGCCTCTATGCTCTAATCAATACCTTTATACTCAGCTTATTACTGGTGGCCTTTAATCGAAAACCCCAGGATCATATGGCCATACAAACCAGTTTAAAACTGGTCAGTGGTATTTTTTTAAAAGCAGTCCCTTTTGCAATTGTGCTGTTTTTATTTTTCCCGCGTATTCCCGGTCCTTTATGGAGTTTACCGGAAGACGGACAGATAAATAAAACCGGCATCTCTGACAAAATGTTTCCCGGTAGTGTGTCTGAACTGGTGGACTCTGATGAAATTGCTTTTAGAGTTGATTTTGTATCACCGGTTCCTGCATCAGACAGACTGTACTGGCGCGGCCCGGTACTTACTCAAACTGATGGTTTTTTATGGACACAGAAAAAACAGCAGCCCTTGAAAAAACCTTTAAACAGTATCCTGCCTGAAATGACTGATTCAGTTCAATATACTATTACTCTGGAACCTACCCATCAAAAATGGCTGTTTGCTCTGGAAATGCCGGTGGATATTTCCGGTGATACCATCAGCGGGTTTTTTATCAGCAGTGATTTACAGATAATTAACAAAAACAATATCAACCAGTTAATTCAGTACCGACTGACTTCTATGACCCGCTTTAAATTACAGGCCATAAACCCTGCTGAATTAAAAGCCGCCTTAAAATTCCCTGATAATAATCCGCAAACCATGGCACTGGGGAAACAATGGGCTAAACAGTTTAATAATAAAGAACAGGTTGTTTTACAGGCTTTGAATTATTTTAAAAACCAGCCGTTTTTTTATACTAAAAAGCCCGATATTATGGTGGATAATCCAGCTGATGAATTCTTGTTTGATAAACGTCGAGGCTTTTGTGAGCATTATGCCAGCAGTTTTGTTTTACTAATGCGCGCCGCTGGTATTCCTGCGCGTGTAGTCACCGGTTATCAGGGCATAGAAAAAAATGAGGTTGGTAATTATTATATTGTTCGCCAGTCTAATGCTCATGCCTGGGCCGAAGTCTGGATCAAACATAAAGGCTGGCAGCGGCTCGATCCAACAGCCATGATCCCTCCATCCCGTATTGAACAGGATATTTTTAATACTAACCTGGATCGTTTAAATTATTCATCCCTGAATATTCCCGATCTGCCCCGGTTAACCGCCCGGCAGAAAACTGAGCTTTATAATCTGGGACGCTACCTAAGCCAGATACTGGATAATTTAAAACACAGCTGGAATAAATGGATTCTGGGTTATGATAAAACTCAGCAGCAGCTTTTTCTAAAA
>JALUZF010000202.1 GCA_027012135.1 Gammaproteobacteria bacterium | reverse complement strand
GCTTTAAAATCCTGATAAAAGGCATCCAGCACATCCTGCCAGTATTTATCACCCAGGGCGATCTGATCCAGCTTTTCCTCCATTTCAGAGGTAAAGTTATAACTCATTAAGTGATTAAAACTTTCACACAGCCGTTCCGTCACAATGGCGCCTATTTTTTCCGCATAAAAGCGCTTGTTATGGGCAGTGACATAACCGCGATCCTGAATAGTGGAAATAATACTGGCATAGGTGGAAGGCCGGCCGATACCGCGTTTTTCCAGTTCCCTGACCAGACTGGCTTCTGAATAGCGCGGCGGCGGTTTGGTAAAATGCTGGGACGGCTGCAGGGCCTGCAGCTTAAACTTATCTCCTTCCTTAACCGGCGGCAGGATCACATCTTCAGACACCTTACCCAGAGCTTTCATCACCCGGGTCCAGCCGTCAAACAGTACTGTGCGGCCCTTGATTTTAAGCTGATAATCACCGGCACTGATGGTCAGTGTGGTGTTCTCATATTTAGCCGGAGTCATCTGGCAGGCCAGAAACTGACGCCAGATCAGCTCATACAGGCGCTGAGCGTCCCGATCCACACCGGAGATATCCGTTGCCTTAACATGGACATCCGATGGGCGTATGGCTTCGTGCGCTTCCTGTGCTCCACCTTTGCTGGTATAAACATTGGGGGCTTTGGGCAGGTATTTGTCACCATAGTGCTGCTTAATATAATCCCGGCCGCTGGCGACTGCTTCTGCGCTCAGATTGGTGGAATCGGTACGCATATAAGTAATATAACCGGCTTCATATAGTCGCTGGGCCAGCATCATGGTTTTCTTGACACCAAACCCCAGTCTGGTACTGGCCGCCTGCTGTAAAGTAGAGGTAATAAACGGGGCTCTGGGACGGCTGCTGTTGGGGCGGGTTTCCCGTTTGCTCAGAAGGTAATCGGACTGCTCCAGTTCTGCCAGAGCTTTGTCAGTATCAGCCTTGTTTGTCGGACGAAATTCCTGGTCTTTGTATTTAACCACCTGGGCCTGTAAGGCATCCTGATTACCGCTGCCTTTTTCCGTTTCCAGATCGGCATACACTTCCCAGAATTCTTCCGGGATAAAGGCATGAATTTCCCGCTCCCGCTCTACCACCAGTTTTACCGCAACCGACTGAACCCGTCCGGCGGATAAGCCGCGGGCGACTTTTTTCCATAACAGGGGTGAAACCATATAGCCCACTACCCGATCCAGAAAACGCCGGGTCTGCTGGGCATTGACGTGATCCATATTCAGCTCACCGGGTTCGGCAAAGGCTTCATGGATGGCTTTTTCAGTAATTTCATTAAAGACCACCCGTTTAAAGGGGACTACCTTGCCATCATGCAGGGCCTCACCCAGGGTTTCCTTTAAATGCCAGGCAATGGCTTCTCCCTCGCGGTCCAAATCGGTTGCGAGATAGATATTGTCTGAATTGCGGGCCAGTTTTTTTAATTCATTAATGACTTTTTCTTTTCCCGGCATGGTTTCATAACGGGGATTCCAGCCATTTTCAGGGTCAATACCCATGCGTTCAATGAGCGCAGAGCGGGCTCTTTCTTTTTTACGTTTTTCCCGTTCTTCAGGGGGCAGTTTGCGCGCTTCTGCTGCCAGCCGGGCCCGTTCTTTGGGATCCATGGGCGCTTTTTTGCCACTGCCGCTGGTGGGCAGGTCACGAATATGACCGACACTGGATTTGACTACAAAATCTTTACCCAGATATTTATTAATGGTTTTAGCCTTGGCAGGCGATTCGACAATAACCAGTGATTTACCC
>JALUZF010000201.1 GCA_027012135.1 Gammaproteobacteria bacterium | reverse complement strand
TTGCTTCTGCTTGCTTTTATGCTCTCAGCCATAAGCACCCTGCTCTACGCCTATGAATCGCCTCTGCAGGCAACCATTGCCAAAGCTGAAACCGGTCTGATAGATGCCCAGCTGGAACTGGCGATTGCTTATGAACATGGTGAAGGGGTTGCCAGAGATCCGCAAAAAGCCGTAAACTGGTACTGTCGTGCCGCCCTGAAAGGTTCTGCAGATGCTCAACGCAACCTGGCCTGGATGTTTCTTAATGCCAGGGGTGTATCCAAAGATGAGGCAGTCGCGGTTCGCTGGTTCAGTGCAGCAGCCAAATCCGGTGATGATTTCTCAAAAAATATTCTGTCCCGTCTGGATACCGAACTTAAAACCAGCAAAACCATTTGTGATACCAGCGCTATTCCCATGTGGGAAACCCGTCAGTGCCGGGGGCAATGTCGTAAAATTGTTAAACAGGCCAGTGAAATTGCCCAGGGGTATAATATAGAACCCCGCCTGGTTCTGGCCATTATTCAGCAGGAATCCCGTTTTAATGCCAGGGCCCGTTCTCATAAGGGCGCTATTGGCCTGATGCAGCTGCTCCCTGAAACCGCCAGCCGTTTCGGCGTCAGCAATATCCATAATCCTGAACAGAACATTAAGGGCGGCGTACGTTATTTAAGCTGGCTGCTTAATGAATACCGGGGGGATGTCGCCCTGGCACTGGCCGGATACAATGCCGGTGAAAAAGCAGTAGATCGATATAAAGGCATTCCGCCATATAAGGAAACGCAAAATTACGTTAAGCGTATTTTGAAAATCTACGGTAAAAAATACCATCCTTATGAAAAATCACTGTCCTTTAACAACCGTCTGAAATAATCTGTTTTTACCTGAAATTATTCATTCCCTATTTGACAGCCAGCCCCCTGTTTACTAATCTCAATGCATGTATTTTAAAAATTCAGCACATACTATTACGCATACTATTAGTAGTTTTCAGAATACGTTCTTCCCCTCAAAAATTTTAAACACTCTTTACCCAACCTGCCTGATCTTTTTCTTGCTGATACTACTAATAAACTCTGCTTTTGCAGATAATTCTGTGACTCATGATGATGTCAGTAACCCGTTCGTTAATATTAGTATTGCCATAATCCTGCTGTTTACCCTGTTCAGCTACTGGCTGTTCCGCCTGAAAAAAGAAATCCGTCAGAGAAAACAAACAGAACAGGCATTAATTGAAAGTGAAGCCCGTTTTCGTAATGTTTTTGAAGCCACTGATGCTATTGCAGTACAGGGATACAATAAGCACCGGGAGGTTATTTACTGGAATCCAGCCAGTGAACAGCTGTACGGTTATAGCAAAAACACAGCACTTGGGAAAAAACTTGAAAATCTGATTATCCCGGATGAGATGCGCGAACCGGTCATACAGGGGATCAATGACTGGATTGATAACGGTCATGTTATTCCCTCATCTGAACTGACACTTAAACGATCAGACGGCAGTCCTGTTGATGTTTTCTCCAGTCATATTCTGCTTAAGAACAGTAATAACGAAGCTGAGCTGTACTGTATTGATATAGACATCAGTCTGCACAAAAAACAGGCCCGTGAAATTGAGCATCAGGCTTATTATGATGCCTTAACGGATCTGCCTAACCGTTTTCTGGTACTGGATCGCCTGAATCACCTGTTCAATACAGCAGAACGAAACCAGCAAAAAATAGCCGTTTTATTTCTGGATCTGGATGATTTTAAAAAGGTCAATGATAGCCTGGGGCATGAATGCGGTGATCTATTATTAAT
>JALUZF010000200.1 GCA_027012135.1 Gammaproteobacteria bacterium | reverse complement strand
GGTGATCATATCAAAGCGGGAACCGTCCCTGACGGCTTTGGCAATACCCAGCGGAATACAGGTCAGATAGGTAATAAAAAAGGACCACATACCGATACTGATGGACACCGGCAGTTTGCTGATGATCAGATCAATCACTGACTCATGATGATGATAGCTTTCCCCAAAGTCGAAGGTCAGATAATTTTTCATCATGATCAGAAAACGTTCCACCGGGGGCTTATCAAAACCGTACAGCGCCTTGATTTCTTCCAGACGTTCCTTATCTATGCCTTCTGCTCCCCGGTATAAATCACTGGTGACACCACCGGCTTCGGTCATCTGGTTCTGACCGCTCAACTGCGCCACTAACTGCTCCACCGGACCGCCGGGAACAAACTGGGTGATCACGAACGTGATCAGCATGACTCCGAACAAGGTAGGTATCATTAACAGCAGGCGTTTAATTACGTAATAAAGCATGACTTATTTTGATGTCCGGTATTCAGGTTTAAACCACCAGGTGGAGAGCATCCAGCCTTCGGCAGAAAAATATTTGGGCAGGGTTTTGGGAAACTCAAATTTATCCCAGTAGGCAATTCTGTGGGTGGAAATATACCAGTGAGGTACCAGATAAAATTCACTGAGCAATACTCTGTCCAGGGCACGGGTCAGGGCCACAATTTCATCCCAGTCTGTGGTTTTACTTAACTGCTCCAGCAGAGAATCCACGGCTTTATTTTTAATACCGGGATAATTGGCTGAGCCGTCCACATCAGCCATTTTGGAATGCCAGCGGCCAATCAGTTCATTGCCCGGCACCTGGCTTTCTGAATAGCTGGATACAATCATATCAAACCTTTTGGTTTCCACGCGCCGTTTATACAGGGCATAGTCCACGGTACGGTAATTCATAGTAATACCCAGCTTTTTCAGATTCCGGGCATAAGCAGCCGCTATGCGTTCAAAGGCTTTCTGTGCCAGCAGTAAGTCAAATTTAAACGCTTTGCCCTGTTTATTTCTTAAGGCCCCATCACGGTATTCCCAGCCGGCTGCTTTTAACAGTTTTAATGCCTTGCGCAGGTTTTGGCGTAAAGAAGACGGCGGTGTGGTTTTCGGCGGTTCCCAGGCATTGCCGAACACTCTGGGGTCGAGAATATCCTTAAACGGTTCCAGTAGCTCACGTTCCCGCTTTGATATTGGCCCGCGGGCAGCCAGCTCAGTATTACTGAAGTAACTATTGTTGCGTTTATACTGATTATAAAACAGCATCCGGTTGGCCCATTCAAAATCAAAAGCATAAATCAGTGCCTCTCTGACCCGTTTGTCCTTAAAGATATCTTTACGGGTATTAAATACAAAACCCTGAATACCGACACTATTATGATGCGGAATATTGGCTTTAATGATCTGTTTATTATTAAATACCCGGCCGGTATAATCCCGTGCCCACATTTTGGAGTTGTATTCATGGCGAAAGTCATACTCGCCCGCTTTTAAGGCTTCCAGAGCAATAGTGCTGTCACGGAAATATTTATAGACCACCTGATCAAAATTATACATCCCCTTGCGGATCCCGAGATCTTTTGCCCAGTAATCGGGATTACGTCTGAATTTAAGCTGCTTACCGGTATCATAGCTGTCCAGAATATAGGGGCCGCTGCCCACCGGAATTCTGGTTGCAGTATCTTCAAACTTCTGATCACCTACCCAGTGTTTAGGAAAAATGGACAGATAACTGCTCAACAGCATGGGTAATTTGGCATTATTTTTTGAAAAGTTAAAGCGGATGTTTTCCCTGTCCAGAATAACAGCCTCCCTGACAC
>JALUZF010000199.1 GCA_027012135.1 Gammaproteobacteria bacterium | reverse complement strand
AGCGGCAGGTGTCAGCTAGATTGTCGCCTGATACAGAGCGTGGTAACGAGGTTATGAGATATGAGATAACCTGACAAGATGAGTACCGCGTAGCAGGGATGGGGTAAAGATAAACAGGCTGAATAATTACGAATTTTATTACTAATTATGCAGAATAAATTGAAATGCCTCTGGATAAACGATAACTGTGAGCTCAAGGTTCGAAAACCGAACCTGATACTCAAGAAGCTGTTAATTGATTGTTCTGCTATTTGCAGAGTCCAGATCGGAGGCTACTTCGACCATTTCGGATACTTCCAGAGTACCGTTAATTTCCAGAAAAGGACATGACTGCGCTGTTTTCAGGGCTTCCTGCATGGAATTGAACTGGATAATGCTCAAGCCGGAAATATTTGACATGGTACCCGGTTCGGCTCTTCCATCAGAATGAATGGTATGCGTGTCCTTAAACGGTATGGCCGGATTAATTACAGCATCACCCAGAGATTGAAGCCATTGCTGATATTTCTGAAAATGTTGCTGGCTTTCTGCGGGGCTTTCTGGAAATTTTCCTCCCAGATAAACAAAGATATATTTTCGCATATTGTTAAGGACTCCTGGTGATTTAAATATTATAAAATTTTACTGTAAGCGCAATCAGCGCCATTCTACAGGGCAAGTAAATTACAGGCAATAAATGAAAATCTACTACCTCTGATATGAAAATTACAGCCGTTTGTACTGAGCCCGTTCAGGAATAATATTGCGGATACCGCCGCCTGGATTGGGGACATCGCCTTTGTAACGGGGTATTACAATAATATGTAAATGGTCGATACTCCGGCCGGCTTCTCTTCCGTCATTATTTCCTAAGGTATAGGCATCGGGCTGATTGCCCAAAAATGGAAGTTTCAGAACGGTTTCAATATGATTTTTGGGACGGCCTTTAAGATAGTCCCTGTTAAGCATTTCCTCGTAAAGTGCTTTCATATCCGTTGCTTCAATAACCTTTCTGACACTGTATAGCGCTTCAAAATAGTCATCATGTTCAGCCTGATTTAAGCTAAAAATCGAAGCAACATGTCTTTTGGGTATCACCAGCGCGTGACCGGGATTGACCGGATTAGTATCAAAAATACTGATAAAGGACTGATTTTCGTATATAAAAGGATCGGCATCACCATTAACAACGGTGCAAAAATAACAACTTTTTTCTGAATTTGATGAACTCATTCTGGTTTTCTTTCTAATATTAGCTTCTGCTATTAGTTTCTTTAACTCAATTAATTAAAACTGAGGCATCATATCTGGATCTGAACCAGACAATACAGAGTCTATCTGCATCATTGCATTCATTTTTACCAGAATATCTTCTATGGGCGACAGTCCTTCGATGGTATCCAGGGTATTATCCTTAATGACATAATGTATTGTGATATCCAGTCTTTGGGTACTTTCATCAAAGCTGGGTTCAATATCGACATTACCGCCTGAAGCATGAAACGCATCCAGTATGTTTTTAAGATGGCTGGTTGGTTTTAATCTTAAAAACTCTGCATAGACATCCGCCAGCTCCAGATCGGTGACATTATGCTTTGATTTCAATTCCTTAAACTGAACATCCGTTAAAGTTGGGTATATCTGATGATCCTTGTTCTGGTATTTCTTACCCAGTTCAACGGCCATATTGTCCAGGTATGCATTTCCCATGTCCACAACAAGGGCTTCATGTTTTTCTAAAAGTTCTTGGTCCATTATTTATATCCGGTTTAAATCATCTAAAAAATCTATTAACTGTTTTTTTATTAAGTTCATTAACAATATATTTCAGAACATTTATTCATGCTGAAACGGATTATTAGACATCAGGGTGATTAAATAAGGCGCGTAAGTTAAAACAGCCCCCTGGGCAGCTCCCAGTTGGTGAAATGACCTGAGCAGCTGTTTCTGGCTGGATTCATTCCATGGGTCGTCGTTAAATACCTTCAGTGCCTCAATTAAAGGCGCAATCTCTTCTCCTCCAACATATTGCTCCAGCATCTGAATAGACTCATCAATCATTTTTGCATTATAGTTCTCTGCAAGATTTTTAAGGCGTTCTTGTTCAGAGTCTTCAAACTCAGGCGGTTCTTCTGATACATTCCCGTTCAGTACTTTAGACGCAGATGCCTGCTTCACGCCGATAAAGGCATCGTATTCACTTTCTGCCCGTTGTTTTAACAGAGCGATAAAAGCATTAAATGCCATTTCATTGGGCTTGTTTAAATGAAATGACAGCAGAATACTGCCGTTAACCCGGCTGTGAAATTCCAGTTTTGAACCATTAATAATATACTCAGGATCCAGTATGGACAGTATTACACTGAAACTTTCTTCTTTAAAAGGTGTTTTAATTCGAACATTTACAGCATCATCAATAAGTTCAAACTCCTGAGAACCTTTAAAAAGCTGTTTTTGTATCAGTTTTGTGCTCATATCTGTGTCTTTTTTACCGGTACTTTACATCATTCATGAATGTACATTGCCAGCCCTTAATTTTGGAGTGCCTATTTTAGGTTATGTATGTTTTTAAGACAATGCTTTCAGAAAACCCTTCAATTTATCAATCACTGGACGGCTCTTATTACAAGGATTGTTATTTCCACAGACCAGTTCAAAACGCCCCCTGCGTTGTGACATCCAGTCCTGCTTGTAACGTTCATTGCCTGTCAGGAAGTCAATTTCATCAACCTTATCAGTATCAATCACATATTCCATCAGGAACCGGGTAAGAATTGAGCCGGGTGAATACTGTTTCCAGGCTTCATCATAGGCTAACCTGAAAATACTGGCTTTCCCGTGTACTACAAACCAGAGCTGTGCCGCAGCAGGCTGGTTTTTAATATAGAGTACCGCCAGCCTTAACCAGCCCTGCCCGGCAAACTGTTTCACCAGTCCTTCCAGCAGAGCAACATATTGTTCATGGGCTTTCCAGCTGGCCTTATAGACGGTATGATAATCAGCGATTGCCTGCTCAATATCCTGATCGATAAAAAGCCTTATTTCGAATCCCTGTTCACGTTCAAGCTTACGTTGCTTTCGGGCTATCGTACTGCGTACTCTGCCGGGACGTTCAGCCATATACTGTGCAAAGTTTTTTCCCTGCACAGCATAACTCCAGTTAAAAAAACGAAAGCCGCTAAAACAGGACATACCCTGAGCTTCCATGGCCTGTTGTAAGCCCGTTATCCTGTCATCATTCTCATCAATTGGCTTGAGACTCAAAGAGCGCCATGACAGTTGACTTAATCCTATGGCCAGGCAGGTTCGTATTTTTAGATCAGAGTCATCTTCAGCAAGCAGCAGGCTATAAAGTGAACTGTATGGATGTGAGAGTGATTGCCAGTTACCATCACTCTGCTGTATCAGGGGCAGGATGGCCAGTATGTTATCCTGTTCAGCTACACAGGCCAGTAATATTGACTGATCGTTTTCAAGCGTTGTTGCCGCCAGGTTCTCAAACCAGGGACGGGAAAAAGACATATTTTCTCCCGCCCCTTTTTCAAAGAGCGCATTGGCACTCTCAGGCAGTTGAGTCCAGTCGGTGTAACAGACAAATCTCATTTAAGATTCATACATTCTTTTCAGATTATCCGTTACATATTCATAGGTGTATGAATTTTCACCACAATGGATAAGATTATCGTCGTCATCTTTAAACGTTAAATAAGGTTTTGCATGTATGCCGTCTATCTCAATATTTGAGGTATCGTCAATAATACTGGCCATGCTGAAGGCAATATGCGCCGTAGTATTTTCTAATGTCAGGCCTTCCAGGCCTGCTTCCACAAGCTTGGTATGAATGGTTTCAGTAATTTCCCTGATAAATACCTGCTGGATTTCATCGAATTTTTCAATATCTAGTTTGAGTTCCATTTTGCTTCTCTTATGATTCAATTGTAAGGATTACTACATAACAGACAAGTCACCTGTAAAAGCTGCTGCTTAGGCACAATTGAGTCAGGTTTATGTAAATTAATATGTATAAACAGCCGCTTGCGACCCTATAAAATTTTGCTGAGTATCATAACTTATTTTAAGAAAGCATAAACCAAAAAAATTAAAAAGTTGTGTATTTTTACTTTGACAATTGGGTGCAATCACATGTATTATATCCTACACATTGAAAATTAGCATACTCATACAAACTAATACAAACCCAATTTGTATGAGCTTATGTGGGCTAAAGCAAACTAAAAGGTGATTTATGAGTGAAGCAAGCAATACTAGACCTAAGGTACCTGAAGGTCATTCTCGCTTTTTGACTACTCGTCAGAAAGAACCTAATGAAAAAGGTTTTGTTGGATATGATACTATCTGGGAACCCTTCCAGAAGGAAGTCCCATATCAGACTCCAAAGCGTCCATAAGACCTTGAGTAAGCTGTTCTGACCAAAGGCCAGAACAGCTTAACTTATATCCATTATCCACCCCCGGCTATTCAGCCAAAGCAATACCTCTTCCAAATAAGCTCAATCTACAGACTCTTTTACGCTTAAATATAGCTATACAGCCAGAAAAACGCATTGTTTAACTGTAACTGTACTAATAAGCTTAGTTATTATATGAGCTATAAAGGAACAGTAAGACTTCCATCAATATCCGGTCCATTTTCAATCTTTCCACCCGCTGCAACTTCTTCATCGGTTGCATCACGAACCAGTAATATTTCCAGCCTGAAAATAACATTTCGGCCACAAAGTGGATTATTGCCGTCAACCGTTATGGTTTTATCGTCCATTCTGGTCACAATAAAGTTTTTGGTATCACCTTTCTCATTTTCCATAATAATGGTTGTACCGACTTCATGATACTCTTCCGGCACGTTTTCTAGGAGATCGGTAAACACTAATGATTCATCTCGATCGCCATATAATAAATGACCGTCTATAGGCACTTCAATAATATCACCGACCGATTTGCCCTCTAATTCAGAAGCGACCGGGGTAGATAACACTTTATTAACACCATGCACATAACCAAGGGGAAATTCTACCTCAGTAAGTACGTCACCGGTTTTTTCGTCAATAACCTGGTATTTAAGTTCAACGTATTTTTCGTTTTGTATAGTTTCTTTCATAATATTTAAAAAATGGATGCTGCAAAGATTTTTGGCTCACCTCTTTCATAGCCAACCACCATTCTGCCGAGCCATTCTCCTTCTTTTTTGGTACTGCGCACTCTAAATAGAAAAGTAACGTGCTCGCCACGACGAATAAAACCCAGGAAATCATAATCCGGAGAAAGACTACGTGTCAGTTCACTTTTGGCAAACTGATTACCTACTTCTACTTCATTCAGGCCCAATAGTAAATCATAAGAAAAGTTCCTGATAAACTTGCCATACTGGCCTTTGTTAGAATATTTAATCAGGTCTTCCCACCAGGGAATCCCGAGTTTCAAAAGCTCTTCATCTGTAAGGTTAATAATATTCATCTGTTACTCTTTATTTAACACAAAAAAAAAAGGCCAACAATAAGCTGGCCCTCTTTAAAGCCTGACAGAAGCCCATAAGAGTTTCTGTCGGGCGTTTTTTTACTACTTAGCTTTTGCTTTATTCAGTTCAGCTAGAGCTTTATCTTCGATGTCTCCAACCAGGTGATACAATGGTGCTTTTTCCATAGTATATTCACCAGTTTTTGGATCACGATGAGATACTGTCAGTACATGCCAGTTGTCATCATCAAGCTTCATCGCGTCACCACGGTAGTAATAACCAGGCCAGCGAGTTTCCTTACGGAACAAGGTATGATGCATAACAGCCTCAGAAGTCAGAAGACGATGCTTCAATTCCCACGCACGCAGTAGTTCGTGGACATTTTCAGCAGCTATCTTATCAAGATCCTCTTCAAGGGTCTTCATTTTCTTCAGACCGATATGTAAAAGTTTCTCGTTAGTCATGTAGTTAACAGTTACACCACCCGCATATTCGTCCATCAGCTTCTGTAAGCGGTCAAGACCCTGACGTGGGTTAATGTAGTTAGGGTTAACACTACCGGCAACAATCTCATTACGGTAAATCTTGTAGTGTTCCATAGGCTTGTAGATCTCTTCCTTACGGCGATTGATCTGCTCATCAGAAACACGAATACCCTGTGCCTTGCCATCGTCAATGTATTGACATGCTGCTTTAGCAGCCAGACGACCTTCAGTAAATGAACCTGAAGAGAATGCATGTGGAGTACCACCAACAGCATCACCCGCACCGAACAGACCTTCAACAGTCGTCATACGGTTATATCCCCAGAAGTACTCATCGGGAGAAATATCTTCAGGGCCTGAACACCATGCGCCACAACCTGTAGCGTGAGAACCCATAACATAAGGCTCAGATGTAGTCAGCTCTGGGTTTTCGTGCTTAGGATTAACATCCGTTGCAGCCCAAAGTACAGCCTGACCAACAGTCATACCCAGGAAGTTGTGCCAGCCAATCTCTTCAAGATGGGGATCCTGGAACGCTTCCATGGTAACCATGTGAATTGGCCCCTTACCAGAAGCTACCTCATTAATGAATGCGTGGTTACGCAGACAGGTAGGAATGGGTCGGTGAGAAACGTGTGACGCTTCTGTATCCAGATAGGCTTTACCAACCATTTTTTCCAGGGCTGGGAACCATTTTGACTCGTACTCTTCACCATCACAGTTTTGAGTATAAGTTTTAAGATGCAGGAAGTAAGCACCTACAGGACCGTAACCATCTTTAAAACGAGCCAGTACAATACGATTTTCCATCTGAGTCATTTTCGCGCCAGCACCGATCATCAGACCGTAAGCTGAACCAGATGACCATGGAGCATACCATACACGACCAGCACCTTCACCAACTGAACGTGGCTTAAAGATGTTAGACGCACCACCAGCACCAACAACAACAGTTTTGGATTTGAATACGTGGTAGTCACCAGTACGGACGTTAAAACCAACAGCACCCGCAACACGGTTTTCTTTAGATTCATCCATTAACAGGTGAGTAACACAAATACGGTTATATACCTTGTCAGCAGACTTCTTAGCCGCTTCAGCTACTAATGGCTTGTATGATTCACCGTGAATCATAATCTGCCAGCGACCTTCACGCAGGTAGGAACCAGTCTTAGGGTTACGCATAATTGGCATACCCCATTCTTCAAACTGGTGAACCGCTGAGTCAACGTGACGAGCCATATCAAATAACAGGTCTTCACGAACCATACCCATTAAGTCGATACGAGCGTAACGAACGTGGTCTTCAGGATTGTTCTCGCCGAAACGAGTACCCATATAACAGTTGATTGCATATAAACCCTGTGCAACAGCACCAGAACGGTTGATATTTGCTTTTTCAGCAATAACAATCTTCTTATCTTTACCCCAGTAACGTGCTTCGAAAGCTGCGCCTGTACCACCAAGGCCGGCACCTGCAACTAGAATATCGATATTATCTTCTATAATTGTTTTGTAGCCCATTAGTAGTAAACCCCTTCTTTCATTTCTAAACCATTCGATTCTAATGTATGGATATCACCATCATCGAGTCGAATGTACTTAGGCTCGTTAAATAACAACTGACTGTTTCTCATTTCCTGAGAAGGTGCAGGCTGATTAGCAAGCTGAGGAATATGCTGACCCCAAGGTTTAGTAGTAATAGGCGCCAGAAGATTCAGATCAAGTTCACCATTGCGTGACTTAATACGCCATGCAATAACACCTTTTTCTTCATCACGGATAACACGAACAGAGTGACCTAATGGTGCGAAGTCCGCATAACCACGTACGTCAATTGCGTGGTGTGGGCAAGCTTTAACACAGGAATAACATTCCCAGCACATGTTCGGTTCAATGTTGTATGCACGACGGTATGTTGGGTCAATGTGCATGATGTCTGATGGGCAGATATCAACACAGTGGCCACAGCCGTCACAGCGAGTCATGTATACAAAAGTTGGCATTCTTTTTCTCCTTAACTTTTGTTAATCGATTAATAATGGTGTGGGGGTTCGCTTTTGATACCAAGCCCCATATTAGGTGGGTTTTTACCCATATATTCTGGAATATCAGGATATCTGGACTGCAGTGCTGGGTCAGTTAAGTCACCAACGTCAGGCAGGTTTTCCTGTGAACCGTCAAGTCTGGTCAGGCGCTTCTGATAAGCAGCAGCAGGCTTGAAGAACATGTGTGCAAATTTAGACCACAATACAGTACTGAACAGAGTAGTAGCAGAAAGGATAAACAGCACGAAGAATAACAGACCAGAACCTTCAAGACCGCCGCCAGTGATTGACCAGATTAAACCCCAGGTAACCATCATTAATGCAGAAACAATGAACAGATCGGCTTTTGACAGCTGATACCATTTATGACCTTCAGCAGACACATCAACACGAATCACAAACCAGAACCAGTAACCGCCCAGAGCCAGTGAAGCTGCACCCAGGTGCCATAATAAGCCCCAGATACCGGCATCAGCATTTCCGGCATAACCGAATATCAGAATCACAGTAGATAGTATGAAAGTAATAAAGCCATACATAGTAAACAGGTGTGACAGTCTACGTTGTGGGTTTGCAAATTCAGAGGAAGTCAGTACTTCGCTTAGTACAACACCCATAGCAGCTGAGGTTTTATCACCACTGCCTATACTGCGTCGAGCATTTTTCTGCTGTTTTTGTGTAGTTTCAAAAAAGTATTTGGCACTTTTCTTGTGGACTACATCTACAATTGTACCAACGACAACTAATAGAAACATTAAAATTACATAACCTTGCATCATTTCGGGTGAAATGGATGTTGCAAGGTCTGCGAACGGATTTGTGGTTAACATTTACAGCGCTCCTTAAACATTTAATTAAATTCTGTACGTGAATTATAAAGGCGAGTAATTTTAACACAATATTCATAATGATATATATCTTTAGCCATTTTATTTTAAATATTTTACATAGAATTCCTTGCTGATAATGGGAACAATTATCATTAACCTTGTTCATAGCCCCTGTTTATGAATGACTTTATGATTTTTGCTATTGAATGCTGGTTTTGTAAGCAATTCCCGGCTCAATAAGCTGTCATCATTCTCCATTTTATTTAAATTCAACAACGCTGGGCACAACCCACCATACCCCCCTTTTGGGGTATGCATACATAAACCTGTAGCCATGTGGTGATTGCTATTTGGATATTATTTTATACTATGAAATAATGCCGCAACCATCTGCCGCCAACCTTAGAAAACCAAACCGGATTACCCATGCTACAGACTCAGATTATCCCTGTTACTCCTTACCAGCAAAACTGCAGCCTGCTCTGGTGCGATCAGACTAATGATGCAGCCCTGATTGATCCCGGAGGGGACACGGAAATTTTAATGCAGGCCATTAAGGAAAAAGATCTGAATCTGAGCCAGCTCTGGCTGACTCACGGGCACCTGGATCATATTGGCGGTACCGAAGAACTGGCCCGAACCACCGGTGCCAGAATTATCGGCCCTCATAAAGATGATTTTTTCTGGATTGATATGCTGCAGCAGCAATGTGAAATGTTTAACTTTCCAATAGTCAATACGTTTAAGCCCGATCAATGGCTGAATGAAGGCAATAGCCTGACCCTGGGCCGGGAATCCTTTGAAGTTTTACACACCCCCGGCCACACACCCGGACATATTGTAATTATTCACCATCCGAGTAAAACCGTCTGGGTGGGTGATGTTCTGTTTAAAAACTCCATTGGCCGCACGGATTTTCCCCGGGGCAATCACGAAGACCTGATCCAGGCCATTAAAACCAGACTCTTTGCCCTGCCCGGCGATTACCGCTTTGTACCCGGCCATGGCCCCGGCGGCACTTTGGAAGAAGAACAACAGCACAATCCTTTTTTAAAATAACAGCCGAAACACCGCTACCGAAAGATAGCTTATAGACATTTTAACAGGATGCTATATAATTTTTGATAATCGTACAATAATTATTGAAAATTATGAAAATACCGCCTTTACCTTTATTTATACATTCTGTTCCTGCCGGTTTTCCCTCTCCAGCAGATGATTATCTGGAACAGTCTCTGGATCTGAACCGTTATTTAATCCGTCACCCGGCAGCTACTTATCTGGCCCGTGCCAAAGGACATTCCATGACTGGACGGGGTATTTTTGATGGTGATCTGCTGATAGTGGATCGTTCTCTGGAAGCCGGACATAACCAGATTGTAATAGCCGCACTGGATGGGCAGCTGACCTGCAAGATCCTGGACAAACAGCATCAATGCCTGCGTGCAGCCAATAAAAACTACCCGCCAATTGCCATTAGTGAGTTTTCTGATTTAATTATTGAAGGCGTTGTGATCCATTCCATACGCCATCATACCCCGCCGGTATCCTGAACAGGGCCGTCTAAATGTTCTGTCTGGTTGACTGTAACAGCTTTTACGCCTCCTGTGAGCAGGTTTTCCGTCCCGATTTACGGGGTAAGCCTGTGGTGGTACTGTCTAATAATGACTGTTTTATTGTTGCCCGTTCTGCCCAGGCCAAAGCACTGGGCATTGGGGATTTACAGACTGTTTTTAATATTAAGTCCTGGCTGCATAAAAACAGGGTCGCTATTTTTTCCAGTAATTACCCGCTTTACGGTGATCTCTCCAACCGGGTGATGGAAACCCTGCGGCTGTTCTCTGCCCATATTGAAATTTACAGCATCGATGAAATGTTTTTATTTCTGGATAATATTAAAAATGCATCGCTTAATGATTATGGCCGTACTATTAAAAATACTGTGTACAGGCACACGGCCCTGCCGGTCGGAGTCGGCATTGCCCCGACTAAAACCCTGGCCAAGCTGGCCAGCCGGGCGGCCAAAGACATTAAAAAATGCCGTGGAGTATGCGTACTGGATACGGCAAAAAAATGGGACTGGATGAAAAAAAGAACTCCGGTCAATAAAATCTGGGGCATATCCTCCCGCTTTGCCCGACGACTGGCAGACTTAAATATTTATACCGCTCTGGAACTGGCCAGTGCTGATCCCAAATACATTCGTCGTCATTTTAATGTCTGTGTAGAACGTATTATTGAGGAACTGAACGGTCATCCCTGCCTGTCTCTGGAGGAAGTCCCCAATCCCCGTAAGCAGATTTACTGTACCCGTTCTTTTGCCCGAAAAACCAGTCAAGTGCAACCCATACTGGATGCAGTCAGTCTGTATGCCGCCCGTGCCTGTGAAAAACTGCGCACCCAGGAATCACTGGCCGCCTCTGTTCAGGTACTATTGTACAGTTCTACTTATCAGAGTAATTACTATAACAGCAGTAAAGTCGTGCAGTTACCCTGGCCCAGCGATGATACCCGGCTGATCTCCCAAATAGCCCGTCAGACCATACAGAAAATAATCCGCCCCAATGTGTTTTATATGAAAGCCGGTATCGGCCTGCTGGAACTAAGCCCAAAACAGCACCAGCAGTTAGACCTGTTTTATCCTCAGCAGTCGCATAAAACCGATCAGTTAATGGCGGTTATGGATAAAATTAATCATTATTACGGTAAGAATTCTATCTATCTGGCTGCAGAGGGTGTGCATAAGAAATGGGCCATGCGTCAGGCTTATCGTTCTCCGGCTTATACCAGTTGCTGGGGGGAGATTCCGGAGATCCAGTGTTAAGGGTTCAGCGACATTATAAATTTTATTTTGGTAAAGGTGGTGGGGTGTCGTTCATACTGCGCAGGAAAATAAGGAGTTTGGCGCGGTCTTTGTCTTTTTTAATGCCGCGGAAATTCATACGGCGGCCGGGAACGGCGCGTTTGGTATTGGTCAGGTAATAGTTCAGGGTTTCCCAGGTCCAGGTGTGGCCGGAATTGCGCATGGCATCGGAATAATCAAAATCTTTAGCGGTGCCGGCTTTACGGCCGAAAACATTCCATAAATTCGGCCCTTTACCATGGGTATCACTATAGTATTCATCATGGCATGAAGAACACTTGCGCATAAAGTATTCCTTACCCGCCTCCAGATCAGCTGATTTAAGCAGCTGCCTGAATTCAGGTGTTAATTCCGGAGTATAAGAGCTTAACGGCCCGGTAGTGACCTTATCACCTGCACCGGCAAGTGTGGAATAACACAATATAGCAACGGATAACAGCCTGACCAGCATTCTGCACATAACATTCTCCTGCAGGGTCGATATAAGTTAAGAACAGTTATTATCCTTAAAAGTGTATCCAGACTCAAGCCACATCATTAAATCATAAATTTGCTATAAAATCTGGTTATTTTAAAATCTAAAGTTTAGATGAAATAAGCAAAAAACATGCAAGACACAGCTTGTCTTTCGATTTCGGGATTTTTATTACGAGAGATTTTGTTGTAGATAAAGATAAATGGTAGGCGCGAGTGGATTCGAACCACCGACCCCCACCATGTCAAGGTGATGCTCTAACCAACTGAGCTACGCGCCTGTTGCGTGTCCATAAGGGCCACATTTATTGATGCAGGGTGCATCAGAAATGAGTGCGTATAATACAAATACTAAGCCTTGCTGGCAAGTGTTTTTTTATTTTATTTTCTTAAAGTTATTGATGCATCTCTATTATAAAACACCTGATATTAATGTAGTTTCATAAAACATTGATAAACCTAATAAATGTAGCTACAATATATTGTATGGAAATTGAGTATGATGTTAATAAAAGGAAACAAACGCTCGAACAAAGAGGTCTGGACTTTAAACAATGCATTGAGGTGTTTAATGGTCCTCATATTAACTTTCCTGATAACCGTATGGATTACGGAGAAGAAAGAATTATCACCTTTGGGTTTCTTGACGGACGTGAGGTGGTTCTTGTCTGGACAGAGCGCGGGAATAAACGTCGCATTATTTCTATGAGGAAAGCCAATGAAAGAGAACAATATACATTCAAACAATACCTGGACAGATCCGGATGATGCCCCGGAAATTACAGAAGAATTACTGGAAACCGGTGTTAAAATGCTGGGTGATCAAGCGGTATCTGATAGTGAATTCAAACAGGCGGTAAAAAAAACCGTTGGACGACCGGTCTCGAAAAATCCAAAACAGTTAGTCTCTATACGTTATGACTCACAGGTCATAGAATATTTTAAAGCCACCGGTAAAGGCTGGCAGACACGTATTAACGAGGTATTAATGGAATACATTAAAACTCATTGAATAATCGATAACGACTTACTCTACAGAGCGATAAACTTCTCCTGCAGGACTTTAATTTCATCCCTTAGACGGGCGGCTTCTTCAAATTCCATATTCTGGGCGTGGCTGTACATCTGCTCTTCCAGAGTTTTAATTTTCTGTTCCAGTTCCTTGCGGGTCATGACCTCATAGCGGCCGGCTGCTTCAGCCACCTTTCGGTTTCTGGCTACCGCCAGACCGGCACCGGGAATGGTGGCTTCCAGGATATCCTTAACGGATTTTTTAATGCCGATGGGGGTAATATTATGGGCTTTATTATAAGCTATCTGTTTTTCCCGCCGGCGCCGGGTTTCATCCATGGCTCGCTGCATGGAGCCGGTGATCCGGTCCGCATAAAAAATAACTTCACCATTGACATTACGCGCCGCCCGTCCCATGGTCTGTATTAAAGATCGTTCAGAACGTAAGAAGCCCTCTTTATCCGCATCCAGGATAGCCACCAGAGACACTTCAGGAATATCCAGTCCTTCCCGAAGCAGATTAATGCCCACCAGAACATCAAACTCACCCAGGCGCAGATCACGAATAATTTCTACCCGTTCAACAGTATCAATATCCGAATGCAGATAACGCACCTGAACGCCGTGCTCAAGGTAATAATCGGTTAAATCCTCGGCCATACGTTTAGTCAAGGTGGTCACCAGTACCCTTTCCTTACGTTCTACCCGTTTGCGGATTTCTGACAGTAAATCATCCACCTGGGTAGTTGCTGTACGTATTTCAACCACCGGATCAAGCAGGCCGGTAGGTCTGACCACCTGTTCGGCAATAACCGAAGATTTTTCCTCTTCGTATTTGGCCGGGGTGGCAGAGATAAAAATACTTTGCGGAGCCAGGCGTTCATATTCTTCAAATTTGAGCGGCCGGTTATCAAGAGCAGAAGGCAGACGGAAACCATACTCCACCAGATTTTCCTTACGGGAGCGGTCACCTTTATACATGGCGCCGATCTGCGGGATGGTGACATGGCTTTCATCAATAAAGATCATGGCATCATCCGGCAGATAATCCAGAAAGGTCGGCGGCGGCTGGCCCGGTTCACGGCCGGACAGGTAGCGGGAGTAGTTTTCAATGCCAGAGCAATACCCCAGTTCCATGATCATTTCCAGATCCAGCTGGGTACGCTGTTCCAGACGCTGAGCTTCCACCAGTTTATTCATGGAATAAAGCTGTTCCAGCCGCTCCTTCAGTTCAGCCTTAATTTTTTCTACCGCATTGAGCAGAGTTTCCCTGGGGGTCACATAGTGGGTTTTGGGGTAGATGGTAATACGCGGCACGCGCCGTAATACTTCACCGGTCAGCGGATCAAAATAACTGAGCGATTCCACTTCCTCATCAAATAATTCAATGCGTATCGCCTCACTGTCTGAATCCGCCGGGTAAATATCAATCACATCACCTCTTACCCGGTAAGTAGCGCGGTGCAGTTCAACATCATTACGTTTATACTGCAGTTCCGCCAGACGGCGCAGAATGGTTCGCTGATCCACCAGGTCACCCTTAACCACGTGCAACAGCATTTTCATATAAGATTTGGGATCACCCAGACCATAGATACAGGATACCGAAGCGACAATTATAGTATCCCTTCTTTCCAGCAAAGCCTTGGTCGCTGACAGCCGCATCTGTTCAATGTGTTCGTTAATCGAAGCATCTTTTTCAATAAAGGTATCTGATGCCGGCACATAGGCTTCCGGCTGATAATAATCATAATAGGAGACAAAATATTCCACCGAGTTATAGGGGAAAAACTCTTTCATCTCACCGTATAGCTGTGCTGCCAGAGTTTTATTATGTGCCAGGATCAGGGTCGGCCGTTGCAGATTCTGTATGACGTTAGCCATGGTAAAGGTTTTACCGGAACCGGTAACCCCCAGCAGAGTCATAGCAGCTTCACCATTTTCCATGGCTTCACTTAAAGTTTTTATGGCCTGCGGCTGATCGCCTCCCGGCATAAAAGAAGAAACCAGTTGAAACGGTTTTGACATGTTATTTTGTATCCAGTTTTATGATATGGCTAATGCCCTTCCAGCATAGTTATGCTAGAATTATTATACGATTCTTTATAATTCCAACCGCTTATTTTACGCTAGAGGTGCTTCCCTTGGCTATACAGTTATCCAATCGAGTACAATCCATTAAACCTTCAGCCACACTGGCTATTACGGCCAAAGCTAAAGCACTGCGAGCAGAAGGCAAAGCCATTATCGGACTGGGTGCCGGTGAACCGGATTTTGATACCCCCGAACACATCAAGCAGGCAGCCATTGATGCCATTAACAACGGTTTTACCAAGTACACGGCCGTCGGCGGTACTCCGGAATTAAAACAGGCTATCTGCGATAAGTTTAAACGGGATAATGAACTTGACTATACGCCTGAACAGATCCTGGTATCCAGCGGTGGTAAGCAAAGTTTTTATAACCTGTGTCAGGCTCTGCTCAATAAAGGTGACGAGGTTATTATTCCGGCTCCGTACTGGGTTTCCTATCCCGACATGGTGATCCTGGCAGAAGGCAAAACAGTTATAGTCAGCAGTGATATTGAGCAGGGTTTTAAAATGTCCGCCGCACAGTTAAAAGCAGCCATTACGGATAAAACCCGGCTGGTCGTTATTAACAGCCCATCCAATCCAACCGGCGTGGCTTATACTCGCGCTGATTTAAAGGCCATTGGAGAAGTTCTAAAGGATCATCCGGATATTATTATTGCCAGTGATGATATGTATGAGCATATTGTCTGGTCTGAAGAACCTTTCTGCACCATTGCCCAGGTCTGTCCTGATCTGTATCCGCAGACCGTCACCATGAACGGTGTCAGTAAGGCTTATTCTATGACTGGCTGGCGCATTGGCTACGCCGGAGGACCGGCCAATCTGATTGCAGCCATGACAAAAATTCAGTCCCAGAGTACGTCTAACCCCTGCTCCATTTCCCAGATGGCGACACTGGAGGCCTTAAACGGTGATCAGAGCTGTATTAAAACCATGCTGGCCGCGTTTAAGAAGCGCCATGCTTATGTGGTACAGCGGGTTAATAACATCAACGGCATGCAGGCTCTGGCTTCACAGGGAGCATTTTATACCTTTGTTAATATGCAGGCCCTGATTGACCGTACTGAAGGGGTCAGTAATGATGTGGAACTGGCAGATTATATATTAAATCAGGCCGAAGTGGCCCTGGTGCCCGGATCAGCTTTTGGTGCTGAGGGTTATATGCGGATTTCCTTTGCTACCAGCATGGATAACCTGCAGGAAGCCCTGGATCGACTGGAAAAACTGTTTGCCTGATTAACTTCCTGCTTAAATAGCTTAGCTTAAAAACGGAAAAGGCGGCATGAGGATAAACCTCATGCCGCCTTTTTTACCTCCATACCAAGCTGTTTTAATCCATTTAAAACCCTGCTTGCGGTCACTCCCTTGACCCTGGTCTCCTTAATCGTTCCTTCTTACGCCTTCCTTAAAAGAGCCTTCAGCCTGTTAAAAGCCTTTAGCCTGTAAAGAGCCTTCAGCTCATAAAGAGCCCCCTGTAAGAAATCTGAATCCGTCAGATACTTAGTTGTTATAATAGCCAATTCCTTTTTCTAAACAATCAGGGAGATCCCGAAACCCATCAGGTTGAACCCCGAGGCGTAAGTCAGACATTACATTTATCTTTACTTGAAAAACAGTCAATTAGCCCCATTTAACTCACAAACTTAATAAAAATCAGGATACAAAATATGAGCGAATTTCCCTTTGTGGTTGATATTCAGGATACCGAGCACTTTAAACAACAGGTTATGGAAGCCTCAAAGCACCAGCCGGTGCTGGTGGATTTCTGGGCAGACTGGTGTCAGCCCTGTCAAACTCTGATCCCTCTGCTGGTCAAACTGGCAGAAGAATATAAAGGTGCTTTTATTCTGGCCAAGGTCAATGCCGATGAGCAGCAGGAACTGGTTGCCGCTGCCGGAGTCAGAAGCCTGCCTACCGTGAAGTTGTTCAAAGACGGTCAGATTATAGACGAATTTATGGGTGCTAAATCGGAAAGTGAAGTGCGTCAGTTTCTGGATGCTCATATTGAAAACGAGTCCCAGAATGCTCTGGCTGATGCCCTGCAGTTATCTGAAGCGGGTCAGTATGAACAGGCACTGGAAGCTCTGAAACAATTAAACCAGGAAGATCCGGCCAATACCGATATTCATCTGGCAATTGCCCGGGTGTACCTGCAATCCGGTGATCTGGATAATTGTGAGGCCGTACTTAAGGCTCTGCCGGCAAATATTCAGGTCAGTGAAGCGGCAAAAAAACTGGCTGATGAACTGGAATTTGCCCGGGCAACCAAGGATGCACCGGACGTCAGTGAAATTGTTGCCCAACTGGAAAAGGATCCGGATAACCATGAATTGCGGGTACAGCTGGCTAACCAGTACACCGTTTCCCATCAATATGAACAGGCTCTGGAAGAATTGATGTATATTTTAAGAAAGGATCTTAATTTTCAGGAAGGCAAGGCTAAGGAAGCCATGTTGAAGATTTTTGAAATCCTGGGGAATCAGGATCCGGTGGCACGGAAGTACCGGAGTAAACTGGCCACACTGCTGTATTAATAATCCCTCACCCAGGTCCTCTCCCAATCGGAGAGGACATAATAAAGAGAGCTACTTAGCGGACTTAATGGCATTAGCCAGACGTTTAGCAGGGACATAACCTGGCAGGCTGGTGCCGTCTTCAAGGAACATAGCCGGTGTACCCTGTACCCCCAGAGCCTGGCCTAACTGAAATTGATCGGCCACGGGATTGTCACAGGTTTTATTGGGCAGCGGTTTACCTTCTTTAGCATCGGTCATGGCCTGGGCCGGATTATCCGCACACCAGACATTCACCGCCTTCTGATAGGAACGACTGCCCAGACCGGCCCGTGGATAGGCCATATAGCGAATGGTAATACCTTCATTATTATAGTCTTTCATTTCCCTGTGCAGCTTGACGCAATAAGGGCAGTCAATATCGGTAAAAACCGTCACTTTGGCAATTTCATTTTTTGCCGGAAAGATGATCATCTTGCTTTCATCCATTGAGTTTAATAATTTACCGCGCGCGGCACCGCGTTTCTGTTCCGTCAGATTCACCCGGTTATTAACATCAATAATATCACCGCGGAGCATTATGGAGGCATCTTTATTAAAATAAAAAATAGTAGAGCCGTAACTGACTTCATAAATGCCCGGCAGAGGTGTTGGCTCAATACTGGTAGGTTTGGTACCCGGCATCAGATTATCCAGAGCCGCAGTTAACTCCTGAGGTACAGCCTCCTTAGCCGCATCCTGTGCCAGAATATTAGCACTGAAAACAGCCAGTCCAATAATAGCCGTCAGGCCCAGGGTTAGTTTCTTGATATTTTTTTTAATTGATGTCATTTAATGGGTTTCCATTCTTTGTCTGTAAAAAATTTGTCTGTGTTTGCCTATACAGCCTGAGTATAAAAATTCAGTCTCGGAAATTGGTAAACTGTAAGGCAACCGGTAAGTCCTGCTGTTTCAGCATACTCATAACCGCCTGCAGATCATCGCGTTTTTTGCCTGTTACCCGCACTTGTTCACCCTGAACAGCAGCCTGAACTTTCAGTTTGGTCTCTTTAATCAGTTTAACAATCTTGCGGGCACTGTCCTTGTCGATACCCTGGCGTAGCAGCATTTTCTGCTCCACCAGTTTGCCATTAGGTTTTATATCCCCTTCTTCCAGGCTTTTAATATCCACTTTACGGCGTACCAGCTCTTTATGAAAGATATCCAGAACCTGCTGTACCTGGAATTCGCTTTCACTGTAAAGTGTGACTTCTTCCTTTGACTGCTTAACCCCGGTCTGAGTTCCCTTTAAATCGTATCTTTGTGTAATGGCCCGATTAGCATTATTGACTGCATTGCTCAGTTCATGCATATCCAGTTCTGAAACGATATCAAATGAAGGCATGGCTTTTATCCTGTGTAACAAACTGCCGTTCATTTTAGTGGGGTAATTTAAATTGTCAATGCAGCAATTATTACTAGCCTCTTGGATGATGCTGGGCATGCAGTTCTTTAAGGCGTTCTTTGGCAATATGAGTATATATCTGGGTTGTGGATAAATCACTATGCCCCAGCAGCATCTGTACCACACGCAGATCGGCGCCATGATTAAGCAGATGAGTAGCAAATGCATGACGTAAAACATGAGGAGACAGGCTTTCCCGGATACCGGCGGTTTTAGCATGGCGTTTTATAATGACCCAGAACATCTGCCGGGTCATCGCTGAGCCTCGTCGTGTTACAAACAGGCTGTTTGACACATGCTGACCTAAAATATCTCCCCGGGCATTTTTAACATAGTTGCGGATCCAGGAAGCGGCTTCTTCCCCCATGGGCACCATCCGCTCCTTATCGCCTTTGCCGACTACCCTGAGCACACCCTGAGCCAGGCTGATGTCGGTAATTTCCAGGTTAACCAGTTCAGATACCCGCAGGCCGGTGGCATATAATAATTCCAGCATGGCCCGATCCCTTAGTCCCAGAGGATCACTTAAATCAGGGGCTTCCAGCAGAGCTTCAACCTCTCTTTCTGACATGGTTTTTGGCAGGGGTACGCCCAGTTTTGGGGATTCCAGCAAAGCTGACGGGTCTTCTGACAACCGGTTTTCACGGATCTGGTACTGATAAAAACGCCGTAAAGTAGACAACATCCTGGCTGTGGAACGGGCCTTTATACCCTGGGTAATACGATGAGCCAGGTAAGACTGCAGGTGTATTTTATCAAGACTGAGCAGGCCGCCGCCATGGCCGCTGGCGGCCCATTTTGCCAACCCCTTCAGATCGGTCTGATAGGCACTTAAGGTATGTTTACTTAAGCCGTGCTCCATCCACAGGGCATCCATAAACTGTTCAATTAACTGTTCATCAGCTGCCAGCTGGGCTTTATTCAATGGTTTTTTGCTCATGAGCCAGCAGCCACTGTTTAATCTGCATAAATTCAATTTCTCCCTTTTGCTGCTGCAGTGTATCACCGGCATAACCTCCAATACCAGAAGCGGATACTACCCGATGACAGGGAATAACCAGAGGAAAGGGATTATTCCGACAGGCATTACCCACGGCCCTGGCACTGCTGCCCAGTTGTGCTGCCAGAGCACCATAAGTTCTCACTTTTCCATAGGGGATCTGCATCAGCGCCTGCCAGACTTTTTGCT
>JALUZF010000198.1 GCA_027012135.1 Gammaproteobacteria bacterium | reverse complement strand
GTATTATGGATTTTTGGTAACTGAAGCAGAAATATTAGTTCAAAATTTTACAAAAGATGAAACAGCTGTGACGGAAGGTATAACATTGTTAAAATATGAAACACGTTCGACAAAAAATATTGATTCAAAAGCTGACTTTGATGCTGAGACGTATTCTACGGGGAATTTTGAGGCCGGAAATGAAGATTTGATAGCTTATGCGAGCACAGATGACTATTTAGAGTTAGGTCATTATGGAGATAATCCTCCAGACACTAGCGTTACTGATTGGTGGGATGATAATAATTACAAAACATGTTCTGCATCAGCATTTAACAATGGAACTTATAGTGACACACAATTTGATGGGACAAATAATTGGGTTGAGTTGGATGCAACAGGACTTACAAACGGAACCGGGAGCTATACTTCAGAAATTTTTGATGCAGGGGATGACATTAGCTGGAATACGTTATCATGGAATACAACTCATCCAACTTTGAAAGACTTGCCAGATAATGGACAATCAGAGTTTGGCTATGATAGTGGTAATAGTAATATGCAAAATAATGAACTTCTTTTGCATTTTGAGGAAAGCTCGGGTAATGTTTCAGACTCTTCAGGAAGTGGACTCAGTGGGACAGTTGGAGCAACTACTACTTATGGCGCTGCTGGCAGATTTAATAAAGCGTTAGATTTTTCAGGAGGTAGTCAGGGACAAGTGCGAATTGATGATTCTTCACATAAACTCAATTTTGTTGATAAGGTAAGTTACGGAGCATGGTTTAAAGCAGATAATTTCCGTAATTGGGCAGGGATTGTTTCTCGGATGAATGCATGGCCAAATGGATATAATTTACAAGTAGGCACTGTACAAAAAATTGCTTGTGGTAGTGGAGTTTATACTAATTCTGACAGTATGCCAGTGACGGGGCAGTGGTATCATGCTGTATGTGTTTATGATGGAACTGAGATGAAATTATATGTAAACGGTGTACTTCAGACAGACACAGACACTGTAACATTAACAGAATCTACTACGGACATTGTTGAAATCGGTGATTTTTATACTCGGAATTCGGGATTAGATTTTGACGGACAAATTGATGAAGTGTTCATATCTCATGAAGCATTATCAGCTGCTGACGTGCTAGAAATGTATGAGCGAGGAGCTCATAGAACAAAATTTCAAGTGCGTAGTTGTGATGACAATGCATGTAGTGGAGAATCATTTGTGGGTCCAGATGGCACATCTAGTACATATTATACGGAAGAATTAAACAATAGTTTAACAACACCATCGGTTACACTTTCTGGAGTAGCAGATAATAGATATTTTCAATATAAGGTGGAATTAGAGTCAGATGTTAGTACAACATCACCAGAATTGAAATGCGTTAGTGTAAATGCTAGTGATAAATACAATTGGAAATATCGTAAGTGTTTTGATGTTGATCATACAACGACTGGAGCTCAAGATGAAACGCAGTATCAAGTGTATTTAGATTTGGATACAGCTTCTTTGGTTAGTGCTGGTAAAATGCAATCAAATGGAAATGATATGCGTTTTTTGGATAGTGAGGGAAATCAATTACCATATTTTATAGCCGATGATATGAATACAGCATCTACTCGTGTTTGGTTGCAGATGGATAATATTGATGCTGGTACAACAGAAAAAGTATGCATGTATTATGGTAATAATGGGGCAACTTCTCAATCTTCAAGAAATAATGTTTTTACATATACAAATCCTGAAAACATTTATCATGTAGTTGCTGATACAGCAGAAGGCACAGCAACAGAATTTGCAAGTTATACGGATAATAAT
>JALUZF010000197.1 GCA_027012135.1 Gammaproteobacteria bacterium | reverse complement strand
GTTCCGGTCTGGGCAGCCGCCATTACATCACGGCCCTCCAGAACAACGGGAATGGCTTGCGCCTGAATAGGTGAAGGCTCGTTATAACCCTGTTCGGTTACGGCATCCAGAATAAGCGGCGACAGGCCAAGGGAGGAAAAACTCATAGATATATCTCAAAAAAAACGAAAAATGCATGATTGCAATAATCCTATATTAATTCGTTGCACCTACTGATCAATTTAGGATAATCTGTCAGTTTAACGTATATAAGAATAAATAGATATATTTAAGAACCCCAGAGTCTGCGGATCCAGGATTTAAGAAAATGCATCAGTTCAAAACTGATATTGGTATTACCCGAGGCTACTTTTTTCTGTAAATCCAACACATGCTCCAGCAGTTCATCATGGATGTCTTTATGTTCTCTTATGTTCTTCATAACCAGGATAACCTAATATTCTCAACAGGCTTTCTTTTACTGCAAAATGGATTTTTGTATAATCTACCAGCTCAGCCAGAATACCACTGACTACCTCGCTGCCGTGTTTTTCAGCAATGGCATTATGCATACGGTTAATTAAATTGACCAGAACCTTGTGCTGTTCATCAATTTCTTCAATACCCACACTCAATTCATCAGACCAGACAATAAACTCACTCATTTTGATTACCTCTTAATGTTGTCAGTAAAAGCCCCCATATTATTATTTTTATTATAATTTTTTATTTTAGCTTAATATTATGTCAGCTTTATTATAGTATGGTATTTATCTGTTACAGCTATTAGCCAGTAAGCTGCTGGCGGTACTGCCCATTTCTGCGGGAGAGTCTACAACGTTCACTCCAGCAGCTTCCAGTGCAATTACTTTGTCTGCAGCAGAACCTTTACCGCCTGAGATAATCGCTCCGGCATGACCCATACGGCGACCATGTGGTGCTGTCATACCGGCGATATAAGCCACAACCGGCTTGGTAACATGCTCTCTGATATACTCAGCCGCCGTTTCTTCTCTGGTGCCACCTATTTCACCCACTAAGATTATGACCTCAGTTTCGCTGTCCTGTTCAAACAGGGCCAGACAGTCAATAAAATTCATTCCCTGAATTAAATCACCGCCAATACCGATACAGGTGCTTTGACCAAGGCCTTCAACAGTGGTCTGCCGAACCGCTTCATAAGTCAGTGTACCGGAACGGGAGATAATACCGGTACTGCCCCTGAGATGGATCTCAGCAGGCATAATACCAATTTTACATTCATCCGGGGTAATGATGCCCGGACAATTGGGACCAATTAAATACGGGGCATTATCGCCCATCTGTCGATGCAGAGCTTTGACCCGGATCATATCCTGTACTGGAATACCTTCAGTAATACAGACAATAACTCTTATCCCGGCTTCTGTTGCTTCGAGTATGGCATCCGCAGCCATAGCCGCCGGAACATAAATTACAGAAGCGTCGGCTCCTGTTTCAGCAACGGCATCCTGTACGGTATTAAAAACCGGTCGTTCAAGGTGAACCTGTCCGCCCTTACCAGGCGTAACGCCACCCACCAGTTGAGTGCCGTATTCAATGGCCTGCCGGGCATGAAAACTGCCCTGCTTGCCGGTAAAACCCTGAACTATGACCCGGGTATCTTTATTAATTAATATACTCATTGGTTTCTCGGAATGACTCTGTGTTGGTATCCAATAGTCAGGTTGCTGCACAGGCAACGGCTTTTCGGGCGGCTTCAGTCAGATCACTGGCGGTTTCTATATTCAGGCTGCTTTGTGCCAGAATATCCAGGCCCTGTGCAGCATTGGTTCCGGCCAGAAAAACAATGACGGGAATGACTACGCTGACTTCCTGCATGGCCTGAATAATACCCTCGGCAATTAAGTCACAGTGCACCATACCGCCAAAAATATTCACCAGAATGGCTTTAACATCCGGCTCCGTTAAAATCAGTTTAAAAGATTCTGCCACTTTTTCGGCGGTGGTACCGCCGCTGACATCCAGAAAATTAGCCGGTTCACCGCCGTGAAGTTTTATTAAGTCCATAGTTGCCATAGCAAGACCTGCCCCATTTACCATACAACCGATATTACCGTTCAGTGCTATATAGTTAATACCGGATTCCAGCGCCCTGGCCTCCTTGATGTTTTCCTGAGTGGTATCACGCATTTCCCGTAAATCAGGCCGGCGGTATAAGGCATTATCATCAATAGTCAGTTTGGCATCCAGAGCCAGAATGGTGTTTTCCTTACTGATCACCAGAGGATTAATTTCAACCAGGGTCAGGTCTTTATAAACAAACAGATCATACAGTCCCAGCATAATATCCGTCAGTTCTGAAACATGACTGCCCTGCAGATCGAGAGCAAAAGCCACCTGACGGCATTGATAGGCCTGCAGACCGGTACAGGGGTTAACCTGGATATGAATAATTTTTTCCGGACTTTTTTCTGCAATGTCTTCTATATTGACACCGCCCTGGGTGGAAGCCATAAAAGTGATGGTTTCACTGTCTCTGTCCACCAGAGCACTCAGATACATTTCCTGTTTTATATCGACTGCCTGTTCAATTAAAACCCGGTTAACCGGCAGGTGTTCACCATCTGTCTGCGGGGTGGCCAGGGTTTTACCCAGCAGGCTATTACAGACAGCTGTCAGGTCTTCAGTACTGTTTACCCGTTTTACCCCGCCTGATAACTCTCTGGAACCGGCATAGATCTGGGCTTTAACCATCCAGCTGTTACCGCCGAGATTCTCTGCTGCCCTGAGCGCTTCTTCTGCACTGCCCACAGGCACACTGGCCGGCACCGGTATGCCAAAGCCGGTAAACAGACTTTTGGCCTGATATTCGTGTAAATTCATAGTTCAGTCTTTGCCTTTGAGTTAAAAGAATGGCTTAAGGAATGCTGATATTCATCCTTAAAATGAAACAGAGAACTGTCCACAATTTTAATCGCCCCGTCCAGTAAATGACAGCGGCCGCTGCCGGGAAGAATGGCACACAGGTTAATCAGGGTATCCAGATCCTGGTTTCCGGCCTGACCGGTATCAATGCGGTTAAGCAGTTGAGAAATATAATAAGTACCGGTTTTACAGGATGGGCATTGTCCGCAGGAAGAATGGGCATAAAAATTAACGTACTCTGTAACCTGCCTGACAATACCCGTCCCTTCTGATACCACAATCATGGCACCGGTACCCAGACTGGAACCCCGGATCCGAACCGAGTCAAAGTCCAGAGGTACGTCCAGATCTTTGGGCGTTAAAATAGTACTGGAAACCCCGCCGGTAAATACCGCTTTAAGTTTTTTCTCCAGCAGCATGCCGCCGCCATGAATATAAATCAGTTCAGATAAGGGGGTTCCCATGGGCAGTTCATAAACCCCGGGATATAATACATCACCACTGAGGCAGTACAACTTAGTACCGGATGAAAGGCCTTTACCCAGTTTCTGAAACCAGTGGGCACCGTTTCTCAGCAGATGCGGAATATTAGCCAGGGTTTCAATATTATTGACCAGAGTAGGACAGCCGTTAACACCGGATTGCGCCGGATACGGCGGTTTGCCCCGTGGAAAAGGAAATTTACCTTCCACTGATTCAATGGCCGCCGTTTCTTCCCCGCCAATATAATGTCCGGAACTGGCCATGACCTGAAACTCAATGCTCTTACCTGTCACCGCTTCAGTGCGCTGCAGCAGCTCACTGGCCTGCCATTGCACCACAGCTTCCCGCATACTGGCCAGAGCTTTATCCTGCTCAGGATTAATATAAAACACAATCCGGTTAGTACCGTTAGCCACGGCACTGATCAAAGCCCCTTCAATAACCTGGTTAGGCGAGCGGCTCATTAAATAAGCGTCTTTAAAGGTACCCGGTTCATCTTCATTGCCATTGCAGATCAGGTATTTGTCCGTATCACTGCCCTGCTGTGCCACTGCCTGCCATTTTTTCCAGGTCGGAAAACCGCTGCCGCCCAGTCCTCTTAAACCCGCTTCCTTCAGCAAGGGTATAATAGCCTCCGGCTGCTGCAGAGCTTTTATTAAGCCGCTGCCGCCATAACTGCTCAGCCAGTTGCTGAGGTTATTGCCCAGCGAATTGGGATGCAGCAGGACATGATTTTTAAATACCGTATTCATAAATCAAACATCCCCGGATGATCTGGCTGCTCCGGATCATCATCAGCTTCTGCACGACGGGTATAATCCGGAAATAACAGGGGTGAACTGAACTGCATGGGCATATGGTTCTGCATCAGTTCTCTACGCAGCCGGCTGATGTGATCCAGGGTGATTTTTTTATGACCCCGGTTCTGTCTCTGCCGGGCAGCATCGGCACCCGCTTTGCGGCCGAAACTGATAATTTCCAGCAGGGCATTGCCCATTAAACGATTTCTGCCATGAATACCGCCGCTGACTTCACCCACACAATACAGACCGGGCACCGTTGACTGGCCATTTTTATCTATAATTACTCCGCCATTCTGATAATGCAGGGTAGGATAAATCAACATGGGGTGCTTTCTGATATCAATACGGCTTTTCAGTCCCAGCTGCACCAGTTTGGGAAAACGCTGCTGTAAAATACCCGGATTTCGGTTTTCCAGACCGGCGGTATCCAGCCAGACGCCTCTGAAATCCTGCTCTGCCACTCCCCTGCCTTCCCTGCACTCCCTGATAATGGCCGCCGCTACAATATCCCTTGGCTTGAGTTCATCAACAAAACGCTGTCCCTGAGCATTAATAATATAGGCTCCGGCAGAACGCAGACCTTCCGTAATAAGTGTACCGGACAAGTGAACAGGATAAGCCACACCGGTAGGATGATACTGAAAAGAGTCCAGATCCCGCAGGCGGGCACCCAGACGATAAGCCAGCACCAGACCATCACCGGTTGCACCAAAGTGGTTGGAGGTGGGAAAGTCATTTAAATGCAGGCGGCCAATACCGCCGGTGGCGATTATTACGGTGCGTGCTTTTATCTGAAGAAAATGGGAATCTTCCAGAGAAGACAGTATGGCTCCAGCACAATGACCGGACTCATTACTGAGCAGTTCCACTGCCGGTGCATAATTACGCACCTCAATAGCCGCATGGTTATACACCGATTCACGCAGGACACGCATCATTTCCAGGCCGGTATAATCACGAAAATGCACCACCCGGCTGGCAGATGTACCGCCGGCTCTGCGGGTCAGCAGATCACCAGCTGAATCCAGGTCAAACTGCATACCCTGCTGGATCAGCCAGCGTATGGTTTCAGGGCCATCGGTGACCAGTTGTTTAACCAGGGTTTTGTCCGCCAGTTTATAACCGGCTTTCCAGGTATCATTATAATGCGCCTGTAAAGTATCCTGCTTCTGTACCGAAGCCTGAATACCACCTTCAGCCATAATGGTATTGCTGTCACCCAGACGCAGTTTGGTGGCCAGAATCACCCTGGCACCGGATTCAGCTGCCGTCAGTGCCGCAGCACAACCAGCTCCACCACCGCCAATAACCAGCACATCAGTTTCTTCAATACGAACACCAGCCAGATCAGAGGCGTCAATACGAGAGTCAGCCTGCAGTAATTCAGCCAGTTGAGTATGACAGCGTTCTCCCTTATTAGGGCCAACGTTTAAAGTGGTAATAGTTTCAGAGCGGTAATCAGGATGAAAGGTGTTCAGCAATTGCTGCTCATCCATATCCAGTTCACGGGCAGGAAATTCCTTGAGCTGAAGATAATTATTCAGAGCCTGCGTATAAGTAAGTCCTGAATGATCGCTCATATTAGAAGAAGACCTCATTAATCATTTTCCTCATCATCTGTAATCACCTGCATCTGGCCACTGCGAATAGCTTCCAGGCGATTAATAAGATTGGAGGGACGGGTATCGAAATATGCTGACACACGACGGGCAAACAGCCCCACATGATTAGGCTCAATAAACTCAGGGCAACTGGTCATACATAAATCACACATAACACAATTTATAAACAGATCACCGCATTCTTTAAAATGACCTTTTACAGCCAGATCAACCGCAGTTTCCACATCAATGTCTTGTGGACAGGCTGCATTACAGCCATGACAATGTCGGCATTGCTCTGCTTCAGGGAAGATACTTTGAAAATAAGTCTGCACATTCCAGGAGGACTGAATATCCGATAGTTGATAATGATGGTGAGAAGGCGTATCAAAAACAGCAAAGAACACATCCATGCCTTCTTCAATTAATAACTGACAGCCCAGTTCCATACTCAGTTCAGTACTGCCCTTACGACGCACCATAACCCGACAGGACCCGCAAACCCCTTCCAGACAGCCCACTCCTTTAACCCGAGGATAACCGGCGTACCAGAGCGCCTGTATAACAGAAAGCGACTGCGGTGCCGAAATGGGCCTGCCGTTAATGGTTAAACTCACCTGTGTTTCAGAAAGAGGCCTGGACATGATAGTTCACAAGTTACAGATTAATAAGTATTACTGTTACAACTATACTAAATTAGCGGTATTAAGTCATTATAATAAAAATCTTACCATATTAATACAAACATCCTGTTCTACACCTCCCTGATCTAAGACATTAAATTAGTAACAAACACACAAATAGCTAACGTAATAAATACCATTAATTAGCTATTTATAATATTTTAATAACGAAATCATTAATTTATTATAATTATTTTGGAATAAAAACAAAGTGGCTGCGTCTTTACTTATGACTTATAAAAATATGGAGTTATTATGTTAAGACAAATCTCATTTATTGCGTTACTAATATCACTATTAGTGGCCCCACTTCTTGGTATAGCCAGTGAAGCAAAGCCGTTTGCTGAAAAGCATGTGGTTTTGCAGATCAGCGATCCAAACCCTTTCAAACAGACCCTGGTACTTAACGTTGCAGGTAACATCCTGAAACATTATGGTTCAGATAAGGTGGATGTTGAAATTGTAGCTTTCGGTCCCGGTTTAAGACTGTTAACACTGGGCAATTCCAACACCAAACGTATTGATGCCTTAAATAGTGAAGGTGTGCGCTTTTCAGCCTGTAAAAACACCATTAAGGCATTTACCAAAAAGTTAGGACATGCGCCTGAACTGAATCCTGTTGCGGTACCTGTCTCCGCAGGAGTGGTTCGTATTATGGATCTGGTTGATAAAGGCTACATTCTTGTTAAACCCTGATTCAGATTAATTTTCTGAAAAAACAATAATTAATATTAGCTAAAAATTGGGATTAAATTTATGAATATATTTAAAAAATCACTATGTGCTATTGCTGTCGGCAGTGGTATTTTAATCGCCGGTCAGGCTCAGGCTGTAAACTGGTTAATGGTTCAGGGTACAGAAGAACCCGGTTCGGCTCCTCGTGCGAAGCTGTGGGGTTTTTTACAGCCTCAGTATGAACGAACGCAAAATGATAAACTGGCCGATGGTCCCTGGAAAGGTCAGGATGCCGCCTTTAATTCAATTGGACCAAACCTGGACAGTAATTCTCAGTTTCAGTTACGTCGTGCCCGTATTGGTGTACGCGGTGCCGGTTTTCCACTGGATGATAAAATCAATTATTTCTTCCTGGCAGAATTTGGTAAAAATGGTATTACCGAGTATGGTGATGCAGTAGAACTAACCGATGCCAGTGTCACCTTTAACCACATTAAAGGTGTCCGTATTCGAGTTGGTCAGTTTAAAACTCCCATGAGTGAAGAGGTTTACCAGGGTATCGCTTTATTTGACTGGATTAATTTTACAGGTTATGCCGCACAACAATTATTAGAACGTCATCTGGCTGTTGATGGTCAGACTCCATGTACACCAAACCTTACCAATGCCAAATACCTTGAAGCCTGTGCTAAAGGGAATGAATGGGAAGCTTTTGGTGCTGCCCGTGATACAGGTATTCAGGTCTTTGATACTTTTGTTTTTGAAAGCATGCAAGACTGGGAATTCTCCTATTCTGCCATGGTTGGTAATGGTAATGGATTAAATGAAGGAGATAAAAACAATAATAAAGATTACTATCTCTATTTTTCTGCTGAACAGGTTTATGATGGTAAACGTGCCCGAAGAAACGGCTGGAAAACATTTGCATGGTACACCAAAGGTACTCGAGAAATCTTGACCAGTTCTGGTAAAGGTTTGGGGGCTAACTATAGAGAAGATGAATTTGACAGAAAACGCTGGGGTATTGGAACTACCTACAGAAAAGGAAAAATTCGTGCTGCTGCTGAATACAATAAAGCAGAAGGCATGATCTTTAACGGAGTAACCGGTGGCGCTATTCCTGGAAATATTGCGAATAATGTACCCGTCACTGCTCAATTTAACATACTGCCTGATGAAGAAGCTGACGGCTGGTATGTTGATTTTGGATATAAAGTATTGCCTAAAATTGAACTGGCAGCACGCTATGACCGTTACAATAGAGGAACAAAAAATACTTTAGACGTTAATGGTATAGGTGTAGAAAGAAAATATAAAACCCTTACACTGGGTGCACAATATTTCTTTAATAAGAAAACCCGCGCTACTGTAAACTATGCTTTCAGAGATGGTGATGGTCAGGACAATAATACAGCCGATAATATCCTGGATGATATGGGCGATGTTCTGTCCTTCCAGGTGACGGCCATTTTCTAAACTTTAAGCTCATTTATTTTGCTTCTTTGTAGGGATATAAGTCTTTTATATCCCTTTTTTCTTTTCTGACTTTTCTTTCCTGTTACTCAATATACCCCTTAAAAAAGTTACTTCTGATTAGTTGCGGTAAATGGTAGAATTTCTGATGTGCGTTCAATTATCCTATCTCCCACTGAGAATGGGTTAGGGTTTTAGGGTGAGGGCAATTTTAATGACAGACGTTGATAAAAAAAACCTCATCCTAACCTTCTTCCAAAGGGAGAAGGGACAATAACTATAAGAAATTTATGTCCAGATACTTTTCCAATAAATGGCTTTCCTACCGTATCATTGCCGGCCTTTGTCTGGGGATTATTGCCGGACTTTTTTTTGGTGAGGATATTATATCCATCAAGTGGCTGGGAGATGCCTGGATCCGGCTGATGCAGATGGCGGTACTGCCCTATGTGGTGGTTTCTCTAATCAGCGGCGTCGGTTCTCTTAATAAGGGACTGGCCAAATCGCTTGCGCTTCGGGGTACTCTGTTATTATTGCTGTTCTGGGTGATATCAGCCTTAATTATATTTGCCATGCCCCTGACCTTTCCACAATGGCAGGATGCCAGTTTTTACAGTTCCAATATTACTCAACCGCCCCAGCCGTTTAATCCCCTGGAAATTTACATTCCACAAAACCCTTTTTATGCCATGGCCAATAGTATTGTACCGGCCGTGGTACTATTCTGTATTGCTGTCGGAGTTGCGCTCATCGGGCATAAAGACAAAGCTCTGCTGGTGGACTCATTTAAAGTGTTCAGTGATGTTCTGAGCAAAGTGATGTCCTTTATGGTGCAGTTAACTCCCATCGGGGTATTTGCCATTGCTGCCGTAGCAGCCGGAACAATGACCCTGGAACAGCTGAGTCATCTTGAGGTTTACTTTGCAATTTATATTGCGGCCTCTATATTACTGACCTTTGTTATTCTGCCACTACTTATCAGTACCTTTACCCCCTTTAAATACAGCGATATTATCTACTGTTCACGTTCCGCCCTGCTAACTGGTTTTATTGCCCAGAATATATTTATTATTCTACCCATGCTGATTGAAAACTCCCGGGAAATATTCGAAAAATATCAGCTTAGTTCAGAAAAAAGCGAGCATGTCATTGATGTTATTATTCCGGTCACCTTTAATTTTCCTAATACCGGACGGCTGCTGGCTATTTTATTTATCCCTTTTGCCGCCTGGATGTCCGGCTCCCAACTGGACCTGTCTCAATACCCTGAACTGATTGTTACCGGTATTTTCAGTTTTTTTGCCAAGGCCCAGGTGGCATTGCCCTTTTTACTGGATCTGTTTCATATTCCCCAGGATATGTTTAATTTTTATATACCCAGCGCTATTATTAACGGCAAATTTGACACCATGGTCAGCGTCATGAATCTGTTTGCTTTCAGCCTGATCATTACTTCCGGTCTGGGTGGTCATTTGCATTTTAACAGTAAAAAAATACTCCGTAATTTATTTATTATGGGTCTTGCTTTATTTCTGACAGTAATACTGACCCGCACTTTTCTACAGTTTTCGGTAAAAAACACTTATAACAAAGACAATCTGGTAATGAATATGCAATTACCGGATACTCTGCCCGATGTGCCGTACCAGGTATTTAAAAAACTTCCGGAAACTACTGCAACGCTGCCAGCACCTGAAAATAAATTGCTCCAGACTATAAAAGAGCGTGGCGTGTTAAGAGTAGGTTATCGTCCCGATCGACTCCCCTTCTCCTATATTAATGATCAGGGAAAACTGGTGGGCATGGACATTGAATTATTCTTTTATCTGGCCAAAGATCTGGGTGTCCGCCTTGAATTTTATCCCTTTGACTGGAATAATTTTGCAGATGCTTTAGCCAGCGGCCAGCTTGATATTATCCCCGGTGTTAATTACGATACCTTTAACCTGCTCAAAGCTGAATTATCTAGTCCCTATATTGAGGGAAAATTAAGTGCTGTGGTTAAGGATTATCGCCGCAATGAGTTCTCAAGCCGGGACAGTTTACTCAAACATAAAGTCCTTAAACTGGCTGTACTGGGTGAACCGGTATTTGTTCAGGCCATAAGCCAACGACTACAGAGAGCGCTGCCCAATATAGAATTAAAAATTATTCCTCTCTCTCACTACAATGAGTTTTTCAAAATGCCTGATGATAAAGTTGACGCCCTGATTGAAACCATTGAAATTGCTTCAGCACTGACCTTACTGCATCCGCAATACAGTGCCCTGCTGCCTAAACTGTCCACATTCAAATTTCCCATGAGTTTTGCCGTTGCCAGTAATCAGCAGGACTTTGCCATTTTCCTGAGTCAGTGGATTAAAGCCAAACAGGCCGGCGGACTGATAGATTACAGCAGCCACTACTGGGTATCCGGTGCCGGTGCTATAAAAAAAGAACCCCGCTGGTCAATTAAAAGGAATGTTCTGGGATGGTAAAACAATTTAAATTGTCAGCTCTCTACTTTACCGCTTTACTGTCCGTGTTTTCTTTACCCGCCTATTGTTCCTCTCAAACAGACGGAACAGCTCAAATCTACCCCTCATTATGGACAGCTGAGGATCCCCTACTGCAGAAACAGCTGGAAGCTGTTATTAAACAGCTGGGGCTGTGGCGTCCCGTTAAACAGAAGCATTTATCTGTAGTACTTGTGGATATCAGCAATCCGCTAAAACCCAGGCTGGCTCATGTTAACGGCAATAAAATGTTTTATGCTGCCAGCCTGCCTAAAATTGCCATTCTGCTGGCGGCTTTTGTGGAAATACAAAATGGTAATTTACAGGAAACCGATGAGTTAATGGATCACCTGGTTAAAATGATCCGCTTTTCCAATAATAAGTCGGCTACCCATGTTCTTAATCTGATTGGCGGTGAACGGGTACTGGAAATTCTGCAATTACCTCAATATTCCCTGTATTCACCGGATCATAACGGCGGTATCTGGGTGGGTAAACCTTATGCTAAAGGCAGTGCCTTTCATCGCGATCCACTGCATAACCTGTCCCACGGTGCAACCGGTATTCAGGCTGCCCGATTTTACTATCTTCTGGAAACCCGACAGTTACTGACCCCGGAATACAGTAAAAAAATGAAAGCAGTACTGGGAAATCCCGGTATAAAACACAAACTGGTTAAGGGACTGGCCGATATCAACGGTATTAAGTTTTACCGCAAGTCCGGCTCCTGGAAAAACTTTCATGCGGACAGTGCGATTATTGAACAGGGAGATAAAAAATACATTGTGGTGATATTGTCTGATTCAGCTAAAGGCGGGCAATGGATCACCCGTCTGGCTAAACCTTTACATAAGCTGATTATACAGTAATTCTGAAGCTATTCAGCGGTTTTAACTGGATGGGCTTTTTGCATCAGACGGTGAATTCGGGTACCCAGTGTCTGGTGTTCTACAGCAGAATTTTTACGCAGTACATTGGAAATAATCACCACCATATAATATAAACTGCCTTCTTCTGGTGGACTTTCCACAATGGCAACCGAGTTCATATAATTGCGTACATTGCCCTTATAGGCTCCGCATTTAAAGCCTTCTTCTTTTTTGCACTTGTACAGGGAACCGGACTTGTAATACACCGCAGAATTTCTAAGTGCCGGGGATGAGGCATAACGGATACGCCGTTCTGTAAGGTACATCAGACGCTTCATCTGACGGGAAGAAAATTCATCCACCAGTTCCCCTTTTTCCATGTTAAGCAGAAATTTAAGCAATTCATTGGCTGTCCCATAACTATTACCGCCGCCATTAACCATCCGTTTACCGCCACGGGTTAAAAAGCTGCCCTGACGAAGTTTATCCAGATCCATGCCATTACGGGGAATAGGATCCCAGAAGGCTTTCTGATAAATGGCTGTTTTTTCTTTTGAGGGAGTCTCTTTAAAAAAGCGTTTAATTTCTTCTTCCGGCGGCTGAAAATCGGTACCGTATTGCACCATTAACATCCCCTGCCGCTGATTCATGGCCGCCGCTGAATTGGAACTGATGGATATCATCCAGTCAAGAAATTCCCATTGAGTACCCTGATCGCCTATACGCATGGGACGACGAACCAGTTTATTGGTCTTCGGGTCAAAAATACGAATAGTGTGATGATCGCTTTGACTGAATTCATCGGCTGTAACAATGGTATTTTTCAGAACATCAATACGCCTGTCCTCATCCGGCCAGATATCCGCCAGTGCCTGAAAGATACCCAGCATAACCACCAGTTTGCCGACACTACCGACATTCTGTTTATGTTCTCCACGATGAACCGCATAGCGGGGATGGTTTAAATCGGTTAAATCCAGTACTGCAATGGCGTATTCATTAAGATGACTGCCAAGCAGGCTCTTAATCTGTGCCGTAAGCTCAGGATCAGGGGGTGGGATTTTTAAATCTTTATGCTCCAGCAGACGAATGTCCACTTTTGATGTCAGCCATAAAGCACCGGGAACCTGTTTCAGATAATCTTTAACTTTACCCTCATGTGCAAGACGTGCACCTTCTACACGGCGAATGCCGGTATCTTTATAGCCATCCAGGGGCCAGGCCTGTAGGATAACAGGGAAAGACACTATGACAGTGAATAAACTGAGTGCGATAAAATGTGTGAAGGGGGAAGTAAAAAGCCTGATACACAAACGGAAATTTCTTGTTTTAATGATTCTTTTCATAAGTACTCTCTATTTCGGTCTTGCCAGCATATTGACTTTAGTATCGGCATTTTTATGCAGTGCCTTATCCATATTGACCAGATAGCTCAACCCCTGAACCTGATCATTCTGCAGGAAAGGCCGTAACTGAAACAGATGCAGTTTACCGTCCAGGAAACCGAACTCTACATCAGCAGGTGCCGGTCTTCCCTGATCATCTACTATAGATGGGAATTTTTTCGGCAGACCTTTAGCGAAGCTGATTAACTGTTTAATTTCATCCGGTTTAAGAATTTCTTCAGAGCCGCTGACCGGCAGTTTTACCATACCGCCTTTGGGTGAGGGCAGCTTTTTATAAGGTGCTGTAGCGGTAGCCAGTACCCTCACCGAGCCGTCCTGCATATTGATCCTCAACGACTCAGCGGACTGCCCGTCAACAGCGCCACCCACACCTTCATTAACAGCCACAGAGAGTATATTTCTGTCACCGGTATCAATATCCTCCGTTACCATGACGCCTGATTTTTCATTAGGCACAGAGCGCAGCAGTAATATGGACGGATAAACATATTCGGGTTTATCCATATGTGACTGACGCCAGGCAAAGGCACGCTGGGTAAAGGGTGAAGCCCAGACCTTTCTGATAGCAGTTAGTAAATTTTCAAAACCGATCACATTGGGCATGGTTAGATTTAAACCGGCGCCGGTAAAGCCGGGCAGATCTTCTACATTGGTGTCCGAGCGTACAAAAATACCCAGATCAGAGCGGCCAAAAACCTGATCCAGTTTCTGCTTCAGCCTGTTTTTAAAATCATTATCCAGTTTGATAGTTAAAATAATCTGATACAGTTCAGCACGAAAAGCTTCCGCTACCCGGTGCTGTTCCGCAGAATTAGTGTGCAGGGATTTTATATGACTGTACTGTTCCAGCATCCAGTCATAAACGCTTTTACCACTGTTTTTATAGGGCTTATTCAGCACCTGTTGACGGAAAATACCAAAGGGTATCGCCATACCATCAGCCACCTTGTCCGGGTAAACATGCTTGAGTTCTCCCAGGTTTGCGGCTTTAGGGCCGACTATACGGCCTGAGTCACTGGCTCTGAGTTTATCCAGGCTGATGAATTTTCTGAATTTAATATCCAGTTTTTCAAGATCGGGGCGGATGGTGGCAGCGGACTTTTTTTTATTAGCTTTAAAAAATTTCTGCCATTTTTTACTGTCGGCGCTGATCTGTACCAGTCCGGAGGGTGATACGGCCATAACAATTATTTGCCCATTGTGTTTTTTCAGCTCGGGGATAAGAGACTCATCCACACTGACATTGGGAATACCCAGGTTTCTGGCTAACAATTGTACATGAGACAGAGGATTACCCTCACCCGCTGTAATAATACCGGCCAGCGGCGGTAAATCCGATACAGTTTCAGGCAGCAGATAAATACCGTCTGGTTTAATAGTATCTATTTTATCGAGGGTAATATCCGTATGCAGCACCCCGCGCACCAGGCCGGGATTCAGGGCATTAAAGCCAACCCCGATTTTGTTACCGAACAATGTGTGTTTAACACCGCTTAAATGATTAACATCAATGCTCAGATCATTAAGCACCTGCGAAAATAATAATAAAGGGCTGCCACGTAATTGATCCTGTATAAAGTGAACAGTCAGCGGTTCTATTTCTCCCAGTTTCAGCATGGATTCATAAAACTGAAAACGCATGCCCTGGGTACCCCAGCCCGGCACCCGGCCCAGATAGTTTAACTCTCTGATATAACTGCCCAGATCCACTTCAGGCTTATTAATAGTCTGTACTGATTTTTTAATCTGCTGATAGCTTCTGTAATTAATAACACCCGTTCCATAGGCCGCCTGTGCAATAATACCCAGCAGTTCTACTCTTTCCTTACGAGTCATTTTTTCAAGCTGATTACGCAGTTCCGTGCCGCTCTTATAGTTAACGGCTTCAATTTCCATACTTAAATCCAGCACTTTTAAACGGGCACTGCTGCTGCGGACTTTATGCAGCTGCTGACGCAGATCCGCCAGTAATTTTGCAGAAACGCGAAACTTCGGCAAAGGCTGCTGACTATTATCCAGCTCATCCGCAGCATTATTTAATAAAGTCTGTAACCAGGGCGCAGCGGAAAAAATTCCGGCATGTTTGCGCAGACTGTCTGCCAGCGGTGCTGCTTTATATAACTGATCAATTTCATCCGCCAGAATATGGTATTTTTCTGCATCCTTAATATTGTGCTCTTTGATATAATCTCTGACCCGCTGGGCATCACTGGCTTCAGGGGTTCCATGGATCTTGACTCTTAATGGGATAAACGCCCTGTCTGTTTCAGCCAGGGCGGCTGCCAGTTGTCTGACCTCCTGAGCTGAAGCCGTATCTTTCCCTTGAGGCAGCAGCTGCACTCCCGTGCGCAGTCCCAGGTAACGATGGCCTGTCCACTCTTTTTCGCCGCTCAGACGGGTTAATAATACTCTAGCACCTTCACGTTCATCTTCTTCCTGAACCGCACCGCGATAAAACTGTGCTTTTCGCCAGATCCAGCCGTTATCAATTCGGATCAGAAATTTTTCCAGCAGGATCTGGTTATATTCATCCATAAAACCGTTCTTTTTTATCATGCTTTCGGCATTGACACCCGCTAAAAAATTAGCAATATAATAGCCGTGCTGCCTCAGAGTTCTGGTTTTATCTGAATAATTACCGTGTTGATAGCCGCCCCCATGTTCTTTACAGGCATAAGCTTTAGGCGGCAGTATGGTACCGTCCTTACAGAACCATCTGACATTTTTAAATGGCCCTCTGGGTGCCGTTTTCATCTGTTCTATTCACTGGCGGTATTGCTTAAGTATCTCGCTATCCGTTCTGCCTGATGTGGTTTCTGCTGCAGAAATCCTCTGTGCAAACAGGGTACAAAGAGCAATAAATACAAGGAAAAAATAGCTTACTGGTTTCATAAATTTCCTGTAATAAAATTTTATGTTATCTATCAATAGTAGCCTGTTTTATGACATAATTCTTCTTTATTTTAGAATGGATCAAAGCTTATGGACTCTTACGGGATTATTACCAGTATTATTATTGGCGCCATTGCCGGATGGCTGGCAGGGTTGATACTAAAAGGCAAGGGAATGGGCTTCTGGCTTAATGCCGTCGTCGGCATACTGGGTGCATCTGTAGGTAATTATCTGTTTGGACTGATTGGTTTTGCGGTGGGCAATGGAATTATCAGCACCATTATAACAGCCACCGCCGGAGCGGTGGTATTATTGTTTATTGTGGGTATTTTAAGAAAATCTCAGTAGCTTATTGAATGGATGCTATTTGGTTTTCAGGTTTTCCAGGCCGCGGGTATCAACACCTTTAAGGATCTCTTTATTAAAATGTTCCGATTCCATAGCCTTATTATGACGTTGCTGTTCTGAGTATTTCTGATATTCAAGAGCCATACGCTGATTCCTCAGCATAGCTTCTTCTTCGGTTTCACACTGCCTGAAACCATCTGTCCAGCCCTGGGAATACAGTTTGTCCTTGCCAAAGCGGTTCACATCTTTTTTAAACTGATCAAACCAGCTTCCCCCGGCTTTTTTACCACTGTGACAGCCGTCATCAAAACCGTCTACATAAGCAGGCGGCTGCCCCTGCTGGCGCAGCAGATCCGCTTCACTCATACACCCGGACAGTAAAACCACGAACAATATCAGAGAAGTTGTTAATAAAAGTGGTTTATACATTCTGTTTATCATATTAGGCAGTCCTTTAAGTTAATTGTTTACTTTCAAAATACCGATAATAATCTTCAATAAATTTTTCAGCCTTCTGATAGCGGGTGCCGCCGCAGGAAAAGGAGGTCAGTACCTGATTGTACATAAAATCAATATAAAATACTCTCAGATACAGACTTTCATCTATCAGGCGATATTTTTTAGCCGCCATAAATGCCTGATTGACCAGGTTGCGGTTCATTCTCAGGTTAGGCCGGTTAAGGTTTTTGTTTTTTAAGGACTGTTCCAGCGTCATCGGGGTATTTTTATAGTATTTTGCCGCCAGTTTAAGTTCATCTACACCATTAAAGGCATAGGTGGTATAAGGTTCTTCGGGGGTAATTACCCGGATCACTCCTGAGCCAAGGTAGACCTGGATTTCAAAAATTTTATTTTCTTTAAACAGCTTCAGTACTGTGGCTATCATCTGGTCGATCTGCTGATCGGTTTCGCTTTCCTGACGGTGAGTTTTAAGGCGTTTATCAAAAAACTCCTTGTCACCGCGAAAAAAACTGCTGGTGAAATTCATTTTCTGCAGGGCCTGATCATGACTGATATCCGGATCAGAGCGAATTTTCTGATACTCCAGAAAATACCGGTAATCGGTGATTAAAGAGGAACTGGAGGAAAAATACGCCCAGATATTACCGGAATAACTGTTGATACGAAAAGCTTCCAGATATTCTATATCTTTAAAACGCAGCTCCTTCATCGCCAGTAAGGACTTTTCAATATCCTCAATATTTATCCCTGAACAGATATCAAAATCAAACCGATTTTCTTCAGGCAGTGCAAGAAACTCATCCAGTACATAAGCTTTGGGACAAAAAGGATTATTGGAATAACGCACTTCAATCAGGTCAGAGCCAAAAACAATACGCGCCTTGTCGATAATGGTATGTTCATAAAAAACAAACAGTTTATCAAACACGGCATCAATGTTTTTATCCAGTTCGGATTCCCAGCGCTCTCTTAGAAACAGGCCTTCTTTCTTTTCCTGATCTTTGGCTATACTGATTTCTTTATTGGTATTCCATAATTGCTGAGCGATATTGCTGTCCACTTTCTGCTCCAGGATAATGTTCCAGATATTATGCGGGATTAAACGGTCTGTGTTAAAATTCTACCGCTTAATTATAAACAAGTATAAGGATTTTTTGTGTCAAAACGATTACTGTTCATTATTGTATTGTCCACTGTGTTTCTAAATGCCTGTACCCATATCGGCCCACAGACTATCCCCCGCGATCGTTTTGATTACAATACCGCCATTGCCGATTCCTGGAAAGAACAGACCTTACTGAATATTGTTAAACTGCGCTATGCCGATATGCCGCTGTTTGTTGAAGTCACCTCAATTGTCAGTGGTTATACCCTGGAAAGCTCTGTCAATATGAGCGGTATTCATTCCGGACAAACCGCCAGTGATATTTTTAGTGTCGGGGGTACCGGCAAGTTTTCTGACCGCCCAACCATTACCTACCAGCCAATCACCGGCAGTCATTTTAATAAAAGTTTTATGACCCCTATTCCGCCCCGTGCCATTTTATTTTTAATGCAGTCCGGCTGGCCGGTGGATCTGATTTTTCCTCTTACAACCCGCTCAATTAACGGCCTGCAGAGCCAGATCACAGCAGGCGTCAACCAGCGCAAAGGTGATGATGAATACTACCGGGTGGTCAGCCTGTTAAGAGATATTCAGAAATCCGGTGCTGTGGGTATGCGCCTGATAAAAAGCAGGACCGGCGGTGATTCCACAGTCATTTTCTTCCATGACAAAAACATCAGCCCGGATATTGTTGCCAAACGTCGAGAAGTAAATCGCCTGCTGGGTCTCAACCCTAAGGCCAGTTCCGTTAAAGTTACCTACGGACCAGTACCCAAAGATGATCATGAAATTGCCATGATGACCAATTCCCTGCTGCAGATAATGATCAACCTGGCCACTTATGTGGATGTACCTCAGGAACATATACAGGAAGGACGTACTCCGCCATCTCGACTGATTCGTCATTCTGACAATAAAGACTGGAACCTGATTAACATAAGACACAGCAAGGAAAAACCAGAAGACAGTTTTACCGCCATACAATATCGTGATTACTGGTACTGGATTGATGACCGGGATTTTAAATCCAAACGCACTTTTGGTTTTTTAATGATTATCTTTTCTCTAACGGAAACCGGTGGGAAGGAAGGACTGCCTCTGATCACTATCCCGGCTGGCTAGGTTAGAAAGAAAAGACTTAACCCCTTAAATCCCCCTTTAAAAAAGGGGGATTTAAGGGCTGAATGTTTTTATTTTCTGGTAACGCACACCATCCGGTGTGTCAATAGACTCGTATAAGATAAATTCATGTACCCTCCAGTGTATATCTGGTCTGGGCAGGTTTTGCAATACAGAAGGTTTAAGTACAGCCCTGGTTGTTACTTTACGAACAAGTGTTACATGAGGCTGGTAATTTTTTGTTTCATACTCCAGATCCAGTGTTAAATTATTTTTATCACTCTGAAAAATATTTGACAGCAACTGCTGATGCAGTAAAACTAATGACTCCGGTAAGGTCTACAGCCCCATCCAGAAGATATTCTGTTTGAAGGAACCAAACCGGTCAAGTACCAGTTCAAATGGTTCAAAATGTACTTTCTGAGCCTGCCGGATCACATCCTGCTGCTGGTTAATACTCAGCCTGCCCAGAAACAGTAAGGTCAGATGAAAATTAGCCGGCCTGATAAAACGACCTGAAATATCCAGCTGTTTTCGATAAACCAGGATTTGCGCCCTGGTAGTTTTATCCGGTTCAAGAGCAAAGAAAAAGCGACTCATAACGTTATACTATGGCGGGTTGGGCATCAAGGAACTGTTTAATTTCCGGGTTAATCTGGTCAAACGCATCCACCTTATCAAATGGCATGGAACGATTAAACAGATAGCCCTGGATCAGGTCACAGCCCTGTCGATACAGATACTGTAGCTGTTCCATAGTTTCAACCCCTTCGGCCACCACTTCCAGTTCCATACTATGGGCCAGGGTAATAATGGCACTGGTAATGGCCGCATCATCCTTGTTCTGCATGATATCCCTGACAAAGGACTGGTCAATTTTTAAGGTATCAAAAGGCAGACGCTTCAGATAATTCATGGAAGAATAGCCGGTACCAAAATCATCAATAGATAACTTGACACCTAACTCATGCAACTCATGCAATATTCTTGCAGTTTCTGAAATGTCCTTTATCAACAGACCTTCTGTTACTTCCAGTTCCAGACAATCCGCTTTAATACCAGTCTGATTAATAATATCTTCAACTCGACTGACAAAATTTCTTTGCATAAACTGGCGGATAGATAAATTAACTGCAACTCTCTGGGGGGTAAGACCGGCTTTCTGACGAACCATTTCATCCTTACAGGCCTGCAGCAAAATCCACTCACCAACCGGTGAAATCAGTCCGGTTTCTTCCAGAACCGGAATAAAAATATTGGGTGTTATATCTGAGAATTCCGGGTGCATCCAGCGCAGCAGCACTTCTCTACTGATAACCTGTACCTTCTTTAAGTGCAACTGAGGCTGATAATGCAGAAAAAACTCATCATTTTCCAGAGCTCGTCTCAGTTTGGATTCCAGAGACAGACGTTCAAACTGCCCGGCATTATCCTGATCAGAATAAAAACAGTAACACTCACCGCCTTTAGCCTTGGCCTCATACATAGCCATATCCGCTTTTTTTAACAGGGTCTTATTATCTTCACCATCCAGAGGAAATTGGGCAATACCAATACTGGCTGAAATAAACAGTTCATTACCGTTGATAACAAAAGGCTGGGTCAGGGAATAAATTATTTTTTCGCAGATGGGTGAAATATCATCCCTGGAAGCCAGATCATTAAGAATAACAGAAAACTCATCACCGCCAAGACGTGCTACTGTGTCACCTTCCCGTACACAGCCATTTAAGCGTTCTGCAGTTTCACACAATAATTGATCACCTACCTCATGCCCCAAAGTATCATTTATCCGCTTAAAACGATCCAGATCAATAAACAGAATAGCAACAGTACGCTTATGCCAGCTTACACGAGACATAGCCTGGTAGAGCCTGTCCTGAAACAGTAAGCGATTGGGCATACCAGTCAGGTTATCATGATGGGCCAGGTGTTTAAGCAGTTCCTGCGATTCCATACGCTCGGTAATATCCTTGCCGGATGAAATAAAATGCGTGATCTTACCCATAACATCCTTTTGAGGAGTAATCGTCTTTTCTTCGTAATAAAGTGTTCCATCCTTACGACGATTGATAATTACATCACTGAAAACATCGCCGTTTAAAATACTTTCCCACAAACGACCATAGAATTTTTTATTCTGGGCATCTGATTTTATAATGCGAGGGGTTTGCCCAAGAATCTCAGTTTTTTTATAGCCGGTTATTTTTTCAAAAGCTAAATTAACATATTCTATTCTGCCATTAACATCGGTGATCATAATGGAATCAGCTGTTTGCTCCACCGCAAGAGACAGCTTTTTCATTTCCTGATCAGCCAGATGACGATCTGTAATATCCTGAAAGGTACCAACAATTTTAGCTATCTGTCCATCTACTTCTATAACTTCACCCTGCTGTGAAACATATCGAATGGATTTATCCGGTAATGTAATACGATGTTCAATACTGAAAAAAGGCAGTTTTTCTTTAATTGCCCTTTCATGTTCATGTTTTACAATATCACGGTCTTCATTATGAACCCATTCAAGTAAGCTGTTATAGGTCAGCTCTGAAATATCTTTATCCAGATTAAAAATACTGAAAATCTGATCCGAAAAAATAAGTTTATTGCTGTCCAGTTCCCATTCCCAGCTACCTATCCTTGCCAGACGCTGCGCTTCCAGGAGACGTATCTCACTCTCCATTCTTTTTAAAGCCTCTTCTTTCAACTCACGATTAATTTGACCCAGAGCCAGGGTTCGTTCATTGACCAGTTGCTCAAGAATTTCATTGGACATGGCCAGAGAATGGATGGTTTTGAGATCCTGATAGGATCGCAGGGCAACCACCAGGGCAGTATTTAGTTTAACTGCCGTTAGTTCAGATTTATCTTTATAGTCATTAATATCATACTCGGTGATTATTTCAGTTTCCGGGGCTTGCCCCGGTTGCCCGGTACGTAAAATAATTCGAATAAAGCGGTTTTTTAATTCCTCCCGAATATGACGAACCACTTCCAGACCGGCCTGTTCAGTCTCCATAACCACATCAAGTAAGATAACGGCAGTATCAGGATGTTCCTCCAGCAACTGATATACATCCTGCGCTGAATAGCCACTGATAATATGAAGACCACGACCATCATACTTAAAGCTATTTAAAACCATGGCCGTTACATCATGGGTGGATATATCATCATCAATCACCATAACCTTCCATGGTAACCATGCATCTGCTTCTTTATCCTGACGATCATGGTTTGATTGCTCGTCAAAAAACTGCAGTTTATCCGATTTTAAAATATTATCCGGTGAAGTTTTCATTAATTATCTGATTTTCAAACCATATACCTTATTAAAGCATAGGTAATAGTGTGCAATTTATCAATAAATTGCCTGCTCTAAATACAAGCCTGTTTTAAAATAGCCTTAAGCTTTGATAAGTGATTAAGATTCAATGAGTTAAAGTTTTCTCCCGGCTGTTTAAAACTCTGAAAATAAGCCTTTAACTGCTGTTCCATATTGTTTTTCGCCGCATCCGACAGAGTCCAGCCCAAAGGCAGAGGTCCCTTGTCTCCACACAGCCCCGCTTCCATATACAAACCACCCAGATTCTGAGCATATTTTTTAATCTCATCACGGGCATAACTGCCGCGGGCACCACGGGTATTGAGCATGGTGGCCACGGGAGAATAAACTTCGTTCATAAATTCCTGTTTGGGGCAGTCATTTTCTGAGGTATCCTGAGCGTTTTCTGTATTGTCACAGGGTTGTTTCACAGCCGGATCATTAGTAATAACGATTACTACCGGTATATACTTTTCTGTATTGTTAAGATGTTTGTTTATAGATAATAAAATATTAAAAGCCGTGGTTGCTCCGGAATTTTCAAAGTAACCACCGTCAACCAGATGCCCCCAGACCGTTTTTTTCGGTGGGTGCAGACGCCCTGCCGGACTGACATAAGTAAAACGGGCGCTATTATGTACTGCAGTACTGAGGCGAACATCTCTATTTAAAGCATCAAAAAAATCAACCGCATCAAAAAACTGTCGGTGATCAATAAGCAGATTACTGCTGATAACCCGTTTACCGGTTTCAACCCAGGTTGAATTTAAAAAGAGATTGGGGATAATGTATTTATTATCTTCTTTAATATTCCACAGTTCAAAAAAATCGCCTGCAAATAAATTGCTCTGCCTGTTGTTTTGAGCTGGGAATACATTGGCCCAGGCCGCCTCCCAGGACTGTTCCAGTGCCCTGGAACGATCAAAAGAAGGAATCGGTATCGGTAAAAACCGCTGCACCAGATCAGGATAGAGCATAAAGGCCACCGCCGGACTTAAAAAGTCATTCGCCAGTACAGCGCTGGTACACTCCTGGACGGAAGCTTCTGTGATACTGTCTCTATCCTTTAACTGACATTTAAGGCCTTTATTAACTGCATTAGAGCTAAATGCACCCTGCTGAACCTGCTCATGCAGTGCTGCGGCAAATACAGCCGCTCCCAGGCTGCCGCCAGAAACGCCACTAAGAGCCAGAACATGCCTGGAAAAGTCAGCATTGCTGTCCTGAAACTTAGACAGAACCAGTGCAGTCCAGTAAGCGGCCCGGATCCCACCGCCTTCAGCAGCAATAATAAAATAAGGGACTTTCTGTCCACTTTCCTGATTCAGCCCGATAAACCATTGTTTAGAATAGTCATTCAGACCCGTCCGGCTGGCAAATTCCTGGTTTTCAAGGTAACGGATATCATGATTATTATTCCTAAGACTGAAACTCACCGCAGCAATAATCAACAAGGTGATCACAGGAAAACTGTATTTACTGCCTGCATACACCAGAACACTGCCAAAACACACCCAGCTTGCAGCAGCAGTCAGGAAAATGGCCGCCGTTCCCAGCACTACAGCTGAATTGGGTAAAGCAGTAAATAAGACAAACAGAATAATACTGACAGCAGCCAGAATGCCCAGCATAATCCAGGTTAAAACCGGAACATCGGCCAGAGTATTATAATTTGCACCATAAACCTGCTCTGAAGACAGTTCGTTAAAGTCATGAGCCAGGTTTTTTAGCCAGGATCTTTGTTCCAGTGACTTTGCACTGGCCTGCCCCAGGAGCTTATTAATCCATTGCCGCCGCTTAGTGGTCAGATAAAGAAACAGTCCTGCAAATACCATACAGGCCGCAGTAAAATATAACCAGGCACCTGAACCGGCAATAGTTGATTGATCCGAACCGGTTTTATAAAAAGCATAAGCGGTGAGCAGAAAAGCAAAAGTACCTAAAAACCGGGGCAGATACTGGCGGATCCGGATTCGACGCTGTTTCTGTTGCTCACTTAAAGGATGACAGTCTGCTGTGTATTTATCATGCTTATCAAAATTAAATCTGAGCATAACCCTGGCCCAGTACCAGGTATTAATCGCCCATAAAAATAATGCCAGGTAAAACCAGAAAACCCGGCTATAAGAGGTGTTTTCCTGTTCAGTCAGGGCCCGTAAAACATCCTGCCCCTGATCGGCGAGGATAAAAAAGGCCAGTATAGCAATTAAAAGAATGATACTGAAACGGCACGGTTTGAGGATCAGGCTGATATCCTTAATAGTTTCCCAGATACCATCCATTTTCTCAAAAACTAATTTTTTTATATTCATTAGCTGTTTTCCCTGTAGTATTACTATGATTTATGAATATTCCTGACCTTATTATACAGAAATTATACTGTTTGATATTTTGAATTTTCACGCACATAATCTGATCTTAGACTCACCTGAATCCGGCATTGTATTTTGTTATGAAACTCACCTTCCTGAAAGTACAGGATAAAAAGCAGATAACTGTCATTTCGGCCCTGGCAAGGGAAATCTGGCAGGAAGCTTTTACCCCTATTATTGGTTCTGCCCAGGTAGAATATATGCTGGCAACGTTTCAGTCCGTGGACAGCATCAGCCAGCAAATAAGCAATGAAGGCTATCAATATTTCCAGCTTAAAAATGCCTCCCTGACAATTGGCTATATCAGCTTTAAAATCCATGATAATGAGCTGTTTCTAAGTAAAATTTATATTCTTTCTGAATACCACAACCAGGGTTTTGGCAAACAGACTATTGACTTTATTGAGCAGCAGGCAGTTAAAGCTAATGCCGGACAAATATCCCTGACTGTCAATAAATACAATACCAATGCCATTATTTCCTACCTGAAAATGGGCTTTATTAATAAAGGTACAATAATCAAGGATATCGGCGGCGGCTTTATTATGGATGATTACAGAATGGTCAAAAATATCGGCTGCCTACAGGCTTAAAATCCTGAAAAAAAACATTGACATAAACTCCACACACGTTAAAATACACGCCATCGAAAAAAAGCGGGAATAGCTCAGTTGGTAGAGCACGACCTTGCCAAGGTCGGGGTCGCGAGTTCGAATCTCGTTTCCCGCTCCAATCGATTTCAAATCCTAATTAAACTCCTCATTGCTGTATCAATGAACACCAGTTTTTGAGTGAGTTAAATGGCTGGATGGCAGAATGGCTATGCAGCGGATTGCAAATCCGTGGATCTCGGTTCGACTCCGGGTCCAGCCTCCAATTTCCCCCTCGCTTTTTAAGTTTATTTCATATTCTAAGCCCATCAATTTATTGAGATTTTTAATTTCTGTTTCACCTTGCTTTACCCTTATCAGGGTTTATACTTATTATTTATAATAAAAACCATTTTTAACCCTATCAAAGAATTTCTAATATAGAAGTATATATCATGTTGATAATTAAAAAAAATTATTACTTTCTGACGACTATTTCTGCATTTTTATTAAGCCCTAACGTTCATGCTGATAATTCTGTAGAAGATTACCTCAATCTCCCCCTGGAACAATTACTGTCTATGGAAGTGACTTCTGTTTCAAAAAAGAAACAGTCACTTAATGAGGTAGCCGCTGCAATTTATGTTATTACTAATGAGGATATCAGACGTTCTGGTGTAACCAGTATCCCGGAAGCATTAAGAATGGCCCCGGGAATTCAGGTGGCTCGTATGGATGCCAACAAATGGGCCATTAGTAGCCGGGGATACAATAGTGAGTTTTCCAATAAGTTATTAGTAATGATTGATGGACGCACGGTTTATTCACCTTCATTTTCCGGCGTTTACTGGGATGCCCAGGACACTATGATGGATGATATTGAGCGTATTGAGGTCATACGCGGACCGGGGGCTACAATCTGGGGTTCTAATGCGGTTAACGGGGTAATTAATGTTATTACTAAATCGGCCAGTCAAACCCAGGATGGTTTGTTTGTTGCCGGGGTTGGAGATGAAGAAAAATCATTTGCCAGCCTTCGTTATGGTACTGAATTTGACAATAATACCAGCGGTCGTTTTTATATTAAATATAATGACCGTGACAGTTCGTATACCTCTGATCTGAAAAATGGGGGGGATGACTGGGATCGTATTCAGGGCGGTTTTAGAATTGATGCCCGAGCTAATGAAAGAGACTCCTGGACACTTCAGGGCGATGCTTATAATTCTAATGAAAATCAGACAGTTAATCTCTGGAAAGATCCATCTGATCCAGCCAATATCATTTATGCCCCCTTCTTTCTGGATGCCAATGCCGGCAATCATGTCGACTCGTCCGGCTGGAATATTCTAGGCAAATGGAATCGCAGCTTTTCTGATACCTCCAGTATGAGCCTGCAGATTTATTACGATTATACTGAGCGTAAAGAAGCATTTGTCGATCAGTTTCACGATACTCTGGATATCGATTTCCAGCACCAGTTTAAAATCCAGCAGCATGACATTATATGGGGCATGGAATATCGTCATGTTAAAGACGCTTTTAATAATACCTATGCTGTTATGATTATTCCCGACAGCATGAATAATATTGAGTCCTATAGTGCTTTTGTTCAGGATGAAATAGAGCTGATCCCGGAAGTTTTACGCTTGACCATTGGCTCCAAGTTTGAAGACAATGAATACACAGATATGGAAATCCAGCCCAGTGCCCGTTTACTATGGACAATTAATGAACGCAATACGCTCTGGGCTTCCGTTTCTCATGCTGTAAGAAGCCCATCCCGCCTTGATATAAGTGGGGTTTTTACTTCCTTTATTGTACCGTTTCCTCTACCGCCACGGCATCTACGCGCTTATGGAAATGATAATTTTAAATCAGAAAAGCTGCTGGCCTATGAACTGGGTTACCGTTTTCACCCACGGGAAAATTTGTCCTTTGACCTGGCTACCTTTTATAATGAATACGACGATCTGCAAAATTACGAACAACAGTCCCCTACACTTTTTAGTGATGTGACTTTTGATAATAATATCAGTGCCCACAGTTATGGTCTGGAACTGACCACAGAATGGCGGCCATTAGAGTGGTGGCGCATACAGTCAAATTACAGTTATATCAATATTAAAGCCAGATTAGACAGCACCAGCCATGATGTTTCTGGGACCGATGTATTTATTGAAGATTCAAGCCCGGAAAACCAGTTTTCCATTCGCTCTATGATGGACTTAAGCCACAATATTGCACTGGACATATGGGTGTATTATGTGGACGATCTGAAAAAAACCAATGTATCCAAATCTAACACTAACGGTATTCCTGATTATACCAGCTTTAACCTGAGACTAGCCTGGAAACCGATAAAGGATGTTGAACTATCTATTGTTGGGCAAAATCTTTTTGATAATCATCACCCGGAATTTTCCGGAGAAAACGTGCTTATAGATACCGAAGTTGAACGCTCTGTATATGGTCAGATACGCTGGAGCTATTAATAGTTCCCAGCTTCTATTATCTTTAATCATGATAGATAAAATTATAAACAATCTGCATGGCCGTATTTCAGTATATTGCATTTTTTTCATAGTAGTTCTGTTTTCATTTCCCATAAATGCAGACAATATTACTGATGAACAAAAAATTAAAGCAGCACTGTTATTAAAGCTAACGCAGTTTATTGACTGGCCTGAGTCCAGTAAAAATAGCTCTTCGGGCTATTTTAAAATATGTGTTCTGGGTCAGAATGAATTTGACTCAGCATTAACTTTATTAAATGGAAAAAAATCAAATGAGTTAACCGTTGAAACTGAGCAGTTTAATAATTCACAAAGTGTTATAAATAACTGCCAACTGGTCTTTATCAGTGAATCGAAGCGGCCTTTTTTAACAAGTATACTTAATAAACTTGATCGTGCACCTGTTTTAACCATTAGTGACTCTAAACAGTTTGCTGAAAAAGGTGGTATGATCCAGCTGGTTACAAAAGACAAACACATAAGTTTTAAAATTAATTTAAAAAAAGTCGAAGCATCGGGCTTAAAAATTTCTTCCACCTTATTGCAGCTATCAACTATTGTAGATAGTGATATAAATAATCAATGATAAGTTTTAAAAATAAAAACATTGCTGAAAAGTTAAGAAAGATGATATTGATCAGTAGTGGTCTGGTACTGACATTTTCATCTTTGGCTTACCTTGTCATTGAGTTTGTTTCTTATCGTCAAAGCCTGTTTGAACGAGCCACAGTACTCTCAGAATTTGTAGCAACCAATTCTGTTGCATCCTTAACTTTTAATGATAATAAAATCGCCAGGCAGTTACTGGACTCACTACGCTCAGACCCTTCAGTTGATGTGGCAGTATTATTTACGGAAGATAACAGTAAAATGGCTGAGTTTACTCGTGAAGCCAATGCCAGCATACAGTTAAGTCCGGATAAAATACACCAGTGGCTGCAACAGGTTAAACAGCAAAAATATTTAAAACAGAATTTTATCTACAACCGTATTATTACCTTAAAACCGATTTATTTTAAAAATAATTATTTAGGCTCTATCTATATTGAATCCAATCTTAATAATTTATATAACCAGATAGTAAACTATCTGGTTAGTATGTTGCTGTTATGGGCTTTTATTCTGGGTGCGGTTTATTTTCTCTCAAATCGTTTACACCGCAGAATATCCACCCCCATTAAACAGATTGTCAATGCAATGGAAAAGGTTTCCAGTAAAAAAGATTATAGTTTACGCCTGGAGCCCGGTGACAAAGATGAAATTGGTACCATTATAACCAAATTTAATGAAATGCTGGAACAGGTAGAGGATCGGGATAACCAACTTAACGAGTACCAGGAACAGCTGGAAAAAAGAGTCGCCGAAAGAACCCACAGTCTGCAGGAGGCCAAGGAAGCAGCAGAAGCGGCCAGTCAGGCAAAAAGTGAGTTTCTTGCCGTTATGAGCCATGAGATCCGAACACCTATGAATGGGGTAATGGGTATGACAGAGTTGCTCATGGACAGCAGTCTGGATATCAGAGCTCATCGTCTGGCAGAAACTGCTCATCGTTCTGCTGAAAACCTTCTGGAAGTTATTAATGATATCCTGGATTTTTCCAAGATAGAAGCGGGCAAGTTATATTTAAAAAATGAAGACTTCAATCTGCGCAGTTTACTGGAAGACACTCTGGAGCTGCTCACCACTCAGGCTCACAACAAGGGTCTGAAATTAATTCCAAACCTGCAGCCTGATTTACCTCAATGGCTCTATGGTGATGCCTTAAGACTGCGTCAGGTCCTGATTAATCTACTGGGTAATGCTGTAAAATTTACTCAACGTGGTGAAGTAAAACTCTGGGCCAGGGTGGTTGATAAATCAGACAATGAATATATACTTTCTTTTGAAATTTCTGACACCGGTCCGGGCATTTCAAAGTTCCAGCAGGAAAAAATATTTGATGCTTTCAGCCAGGCTGATACCACTACCAGCCGACGTTATGGCGGTACCGGTTTAGGTCTGGCTATTGCCAGAAAACTGGTAAAGTTAATGGGTGGTGATATTCAGCTTGAAAGTGAGCCGGGCAAAGGCTCCCAATTCAGTTTTACAGTACACATGTCAAAGTCTGTACAAATGGCTGATACAGAAACAATTATAGAAAATAAGCTTAAAGGCATTAAAATTTTAATTCTTGATGAATACCCTGCTCGAGATATCCTGCATAAACAACTGCTCAACTGGGAAGTGCAAAGCCGTAAAGCCGTTTCTGCAGAAGAAACTCTGGAAATACTGCAACAGGCAGCCATAGATGAAGAACCCTATAAGATATTAATAATAAACTGGCACATGACAGGTATTAATGGCCAGGATCTTATTAACAAAATTCGCTTCAATAATGAAATATCCGCAATAAAGATTATTCTCCTTAGTTCTACTGAGTATGACATAAACACTGGTTTTAAAGATAAAATGTCTACGGAATGCATTTTATCTCAGCCTGTTCGACAGCAAAAATTATTTGAATGTTTAAATCAGATTATGGGCCATCCCATAGAGACAATACCACAGGATAGATTAAAAAACAGACATTGCTCGGGTCGTATTTTACTGGCTGAAGATAACTTTGTTAACCAGGAAGTAGCCATTGCAATGCTGATGTCTATCGGCTGTGACGTTGACTTTGTCGAAAACGGCAAAGCTGCTCTGGAAGCCTTCCAGAAACAGCCCTATGATCTCATCTTAATGGACTGCCATATGCCAGAAATGGACGGCTTTACAGCCTCCAGAGCCATTAGAGAAACAGAGCAGAAACTAAAGCGCCACCCTGTTCCTATTATTGCCTTAACAGCCGATGTCCAGAAAGGTATTCAGGAACAATGCCATAATGCAGGTATGGATGATTACCTCAGTAAACCCTTTAATAAAATACAATTAACCAACATACTGAAACACTGGTTGCCAGAACAGGGAAATGAGCCCTTAGAGACATCCTATGCATTAAAGTCGGATAGTTTAGAACACCGTATTAATGCCAAAAACCCAGCTTCTGAAAACAGTCATTCTGCGACAAAAGAACAGTCCGATGCCATTGAAGTAATCGATTTATCAGTTCTTGAACAGCTTCGCTATTTGAGTATCGAAACCGGTCGAGAAATTTTAACCCGCTCTATTGAGAGTTTTATTCATCAGGCCTCAGAAAATATGGCTCAAATGCATCAGGCTCTGGATTCAGGTGATACTGAAAAACTACGTTTAATAGCACACACCATGAAATCAGCCAGTGCCAATCTGGGTGCCCGACTACTCTCTCCTTATTATGCTGAATTAGAATCTGTTGCCAGAAACAACCAGCTATCTGCTGCCCAGAATTTACTGGATAAAACAGAACCCGCTTTAAAACAGTTCCTTGAAGCTTTAAACCATTATTCTCATAATTTTCAAAATACACTTCCTGGTATTGACGATAAGGCCCCAGTACAAAACCACTATACCATCCTGATAGTGGACGATGACCCAGATTTTCGAATGAACACTTCCGATGCACTGCATGCTGCAGGCTATCAAGTAATTGAAGCTGACAATGGTAAACAGGCCATTAATGTATCTCAAACCAATCCACCAGACCTGATTCTTCTGGATGCAGTTATGGAGGGTATGGATGGCTTTGAAACAGCCAGACAACTCCTGAAATTAAAATCTTTAAAAAATACACCTATACTCATGGTGACAGGACTTGAAGATATTGATGCAGTCAAACAGGCTTTTGATACCGGTGTTTCCGGCTTTATTACCAAACCTGTCAACTATATGGTACTTAAACATCATATTATGTTTAACCTGCGTGCCAGTCAGAATATAAAAATACTCAATGAAGTACATGAACAGTTAGCCAGCGCTCAAAAAATTGCCAACCTTGGTTACTGGCGATGGGATTCAATAAAAGACACCTTTAGTGTATCTGAAAATTTTTTCCGATTATTAGGCATAAATTCAGATGCCTGCTGTCATAACCTGGGGGACTATTTAAAGTTTGTGCACCCGGAAGATCGCAGTTTTGTACGCAGTGTTATTACCGATGTTACTCAAAATGCACCTCTTAAACCCATTGATTATCGTCTGGTAATTAATGACCGCCCGACCCTGGTAGTCCATCAGGAGCTGGGTACTTCACCGGACTCCCCGGATATTATACTGGGTACCATACAGGATATTACTCAGAAAAATGCAACGGAACGTCATATTCGTCAACTGGCTTATACTGATGCCCTGACAGGACTGGCCAGTCGTTCTTATTTTTACAAACACGTCGGGGATTATATTAATTCTGCCCAGCGTCGCCAGGAACGATTTGCCATGCTGTTTCTGGATCTCGATGGTTTTAAAAATATTAATGACAGCATGGGACACGATATCGGTGACAAATTATTAATCACTATAGCCCAGCGACTTGAACACGTTCTGCGCCATTCCGATTTTGTTGCCCGTTTAAGTGGTGATGAATTTTGCATGCTCATTGATAATGTTAATGAGCTTTATGGTGCTGCAGACGCCGCCAGACGCTGTCTGGAAGAAGTTAATCAGCCCGTACTTCTGGAAGGCAAAACAATTCGCCCTCGCTGCAGTATTGGTATTGCCCATTACCCGGATGATGGACAGGACCTTAAAACCCTGTTAAAAGCGGCAGATAGTGCCATGTATGCCGCTAAAGCAGATGGTAAACACCGGTATGCTTTTTATCAGAAAGATCTTACCCTTCTTGCTGAACATCGTTTAAAGCTGGAAGAAGAGCTACGCCAGGCCATTGAGCTTGAACAAATGGAACTGTATTACCAGCCACAGGTACAATTATCGACTGGTAAAATTATTGGTGTTGAAGCCTTGATCCGATGGCGTCACCCTGAACGCGGTCTGGTCGAACCCACAGATTTTATCCATATTATGGAACATCTCGGTTTAATTAAACAAATGGGGCTCTGGGTATTAGAAACTGCCTGTAAACAGACCAGACAATGGCATCAACAGGGCCTGCCGGATCTTAATTTAGCAGTAAATATTTCACCCATTCATTTTTGTGATCCGCAATTAATTTCATCCGTAGAAAACATTCTAAAAGAGACCCGGTTAACACCGAACAGGTTAAAACTGGAAATTACTGAAAGTGTTATTCAGTCACCAGAAAAAATTCTGGATATATTTATTAAACTTAGAAAAGCCGGTATTAAAATTGCCATTGACGATTTCGGCACCGGTTATTCATCCCTCGCCTCTTTAAAACAGTTACCTATCGATTGTCTGAAAATTGATAAACTGTTTATTCATGATGTAAGAGCCGATTCAACATCAGCCATACTACTTAATACCATTATCAATATGGCACACGCCCTAAATTATCAGGTAGTCGCCGAAGGGGTTGAAAATCAAGATGAAGTCAGTCTGTTAAAAGAAATGGGCTGCGACATTATCCAGGGTTTCTTTTATTACCGGCCTTTACCACCGGAAGAAATAACCGCACTGTTAAAAAATTAAAAATCAAAGACTTACATTATAAAAGCACAGAAAATTTCATTTAAAAATTAACAATATATATGACTAATTTCTACTTAAAAGCGTTGCTTTCTCCTGTATGGCTCGGTATAATCCCCGTCAATTTTACAGAAGGCCAAATATAGCCTGACAAGGCATACTTCTAAAAACCATTCTCCGCCAGGAGAAGTTATTGCGGGAATAGCTCAGTTGGTAGAGCACGACCTTGCCAAGGTCGGGGTCGCGAGTTCGAATCTCGTTTCCCGCTCCAAACACACCTGTTTGCCCAGGTGGCGAAATTGGTAGACGCAAGGGACTTAAAATCCCTCGGTAGCAATACCGTGCCGGTTCGATTCCGGCCCTGGGCACCATTTAAAATCAAGAACTTACACCATATTTAAACGTAGCAATTAAGATTTATTTATTATTAATTTTTTGCTGTGTTACCTATAAGTTACCCTTGTTTTAAAATCAAATTATTTAAACAGCAGTTAATAATTATTATCATAGCCAGTATTTGTCAGGCACTGCAGAAAATATTTAAGCATTGATGACGATAACGATTTAATTAACAAATGACATTACAGGTTTATTTTAAGCAATGAAACGTTCAGGTTCTGCTGATTTACCTTTGCATGGTGGGCGGGTTCCCGTGTGGCTGGCTCGGCGGATGGAAACACTTGGGCTGGCAATTAGTCGGGTTATTGTAGATGAATACGGTACACAGGGATTTTTAAGCCGTATTTCTGATCCGTTCTGGTTTCAGAGTTTTGGTGCTGCTCTGGGTATGGACTGGCACTCATCCGGTATTACCACTTCTGTAATGGGTGCATTAAAACGTGCCTTAAATCCTGTGGCAACAGAGCTGGGCCTGTATGTTTGCGGTGGACGCGGTAAGCATTCGCGTAAGACTCCAGTTGAATTATTAAGCATAGCGGAACAAACAGGACTGGACGGTCATGCTCTGGTACAGGCTTCAAAACTGGCAGCCAAAGTGGATAATAGTCTTATCCAGGATGGTTATCAGCTCTACCAGCACAGTTTTATTGTCAGTCAGCAGGGCCAGTGGGCGATAATACAGCAAGGGATGAATCAGGGAAATGGTATGGCCCGACGTTATCACTGGCTTTCTTCGCGGGTACAGTCATTTGTACTGGATCCTCATACAGCCATTGAAGGGCACAACCAGGGGCTTTTGTTAAACCTTTCTGATGCCCGTGCACAACCGGCTCAGAATGCCATAGTAGATTTTATTGCTCAAAACCCTGATCAACAGCTTTCTGAATTACGCCATCTGGTTATGGATAAAAACCATGCTGTTCTTGCCCGGCATGTGCGTTCAAAACGCCTGGCTGCGGCTTTATTACTGGCTCATGAAAAGCAATACCGGGATTTTGTGCCCCTGATATTACAGGAAGGGATTGGACCCAGAACCATACAAAGCCTGGCCCTGGTTAGTGAACTGGTTTACGGCGAAGCAACTCGGTTTGACGACCCAGCCCGGTTTTCATTTGCACACGGCGGCAAAGACGGTCATCCATTTCCGGTTTTAACCAAAACCTATGACGAAACCATTGAGACAATGCATCAAATGATAAATAAGGCCCGGCTAGAACACTCTGAAAGACGTGCCGCTTTCAGGTCGCTTCATCAGTTGGCTCAATCAATAGAGCAGCAGGTAAAACCTGATGTTGATACACAGGCAGTTATTGACTGGGAAAAAAAGCATGCCGCCCAATATGATGGACGAACAGTATTTGATGGTACTGATACAAAATTACCCTGCAGCAAACAATTATCACTGTTTTAAATTATAACAAACAATAGATGCCATGCATGTATCAGTCACTCATTAAACACAAAAAACAGCCTGTCTGCTCAAGCAATTGCAAGACGGCTTTATGCCCCTTAAGCAGACCAATGACTATATTGGTATCCAGCAGAAATTTAATCCCAGTCATTGCGAATTTTCTGCTGTACTGTGCATACTGTTTCCCATACAAAAAATGACATGTAACCACTCAGTATAAACTAAAGTAAAGTAGAGTGAACGGCTGTAGACAGCCATGGTCAGTTACACTGACATAAAACTATAGACTATTGAATTATAAAACAACTGATTTTTTCAGGATAATGACTCTTAAAGGTTTTAGAGGTAAACTGCAGTTATATAAACCTGATATAATTCTCTCTTTTTACTGGTTAAAATACATCCATGATACAAGAATGGCACAGTCCCGGGAAAAAAATTCTGCGTAATCCGCTGAGTTTTGTCCGCAAGGTTTTTAAAAGTTTTCAGGCTAATCAGGGCTTATTGCTTTCCGGAGCTGTGGCTTATTATACCCTGCTGTCAATTATCCCCTTATTTTCCCTGATCCTTATTGTACTTTCCTATGTAGCTTCACCAGAGCTGTTATTAAAAATAACCGGTGAGTACATTAATCTTATACTGCCTGATCAGGCCTCGGTGTTTATGGAGCAGATCACACGTTTTACCCGGCAGAAACATATTGGTTTGCTGTTACTTCTGATACTACTGTTTTTCAGTTCCATGACTTTTACGGTTCTGGAAAACACCATGTCTATTATCTTTTATCACCGGGTACGGATCCGCCGCCGGCATTTTTTAATTTCTGCCATTATTCCTTATTGTTATATTATTGTTGTAGGTCTGGGGATGCTGATAATAACGACCATCAGCGGCATTCTGCAAATATGGGAGGGAGAAACGCTGCACTTTTTTTACTGGACTTTGAGTTTAGACAGTGTGACCAAAAGTATTGTCTATATTTTAGGCATCATCGGCCTTATTCTGATGCTGACTTCGATTTACATGGTAATGCCCGTTGGTAAACTGAGTTTTAAACACGCCTTAATCGGCAGTATTAGTGCCACCTTTTTATGGGAAATTGCCCGTCATATTCTGATCTGGTATTTTTCAACGCTGTCCATGGTTAATGTAGTTTACGGCTCATTAACTTCCGCCATTGTTATTTTACTGTTCCTGGAAGTGGGTGCAATTATCCTGCTCTTTGGTGCTCAGGTGATTGCCGAATACGAAAGAATGGGTTATGGCGAGGCCTGTGAAGACTGCGATGACTTTGTTACCGAGCAAAAGAAGAGCAGTGCTTAATCGTTTTTCATGGATACCAGAGCGGCTGAAATATAGTCAATCATAGACCACAGGGTCAGGAAAACCGCAATATAGAGCAGTACAAAACCGGCTTCAACCAGAGGGAAGCCAAACAGGGGCTGACCATAGAGCAGCCAGACCAGAGCAGTCATTTGAGTGGTGGTTTTAACCTTGCCTATAATGGAAACCGCCACACTATTGCGTGAACCGATTTCTGCCATCCATTCTCTGAGGGCAGAAATGGTAATTTCACGGCCAATAATAATAATAGCCGCCAGAGTCATAAAGATACTGGGATAATCAGTTGGGTTTTTGTCCACCAGCAGGATCAGGGCAACAGAGACAATCACCTTATCGGCCACCGGATCCAGAAACGCACCAAAAGCCGATGTCTGTCCCCATTTACGAGCCAGGTAGCCATCAAACAAATCGGTAATGGCCGCCACCATAAATACTGCTGCAGCCACCTGTTCACCCCAGGAAACCGGCAGGTAGAAAAACACCACCACAACAGGCACCAGTACAATGCGAAATGAGGTGAGCAGATTGGGTATGTTGTATTCCATAGTATATCCAGCCATTAGCCGTGAAAATGATCGTAAATCTTTTGTGCCAGGGATTTACTGATGCCCTTAATTTTAGCCAGGTCTTCCACCCCGGCCCGGGCCACTTCCTGCAGACCACCGAACTGTTTTAACAGTTCCTGCCGACGCTTCGGCCCCAGGCCGCTGATTTTTTCCAGCTGTGAGGTCTTGCGGGCTTTGGCTCTGCGGGTCTTATGGCCGGTGATGGCAAAGCGGTGTGCCTCATCCCGGATATGCTGCAGCAAATGCATGGCTTTTGAATTTGACGGCAGTATAACCTTCTCATTGGTCTCTGACAATAATAGCGTATCATGCTCCGCTTTTCGACCTTCACCTTTGGTAATGCCGATAATACGCACAGAATTAAGCTGTAACTCTTCCAGAACATCACGTGCCTGTTTAACCTGTCCCTTACCGCCGTCAATAACCAGCAGGTCCGGTAACCTGCCATCCCCTTTTGCAGCTCTGATATAGCGCCGGGTTAAGGCCTGATGCATGGCCGCATAATCATCACCGGGGGTGATATTATCTATATTAAAGCGCCGGTAATCGGACTTTAACGGGCCGGACTGATCAAAAACCACACAGGATGCGACGGTCGCTTCACCGGAACTATGGCTGATATCAAAACATTCCAGCCGCTCTGGCACAGTATCCATATTTAAGGCTTTTTGCAGCTCCTTAAAGCGTTCCACGACACTGGCTCTATTGGACAGTCTGGATAACAGCGCCGTCTGAGCATTGGCCAGAGCCATCTGCAGCCAGCGCAGGCGTTCTCCCCTGACTTTATCACGAATTTCCACCTTATGACCTGACTGTTCCTTTAACACCGTTTCTATCAGGGCCTGATCCTCAAAAGGATGACTGACCAGGATCAGTGAGGGGATCAGCCGGTCGGTTTTCAGACTGCTGAGATAAAACTGCGCGATAAAAGCAGATAATAATTCTGAGACAGTCTGATGACGGGCATTTTTCGGGAAAAAACTTTTATTGCCCAGGTTAAGCCCGTCACGGATAAAGAACACCTGAATACAGGCAATACCCTGTTGATATTCAATGGCAATCACATCGAGATCGCCTTTTTCATTGCTCACATACTGGGTTTCCTGCAGCCGCCTTAAACTGACAATCTGATCCCGATGTAGGGCTGCTTTTTCATATTCCAGCTGGGCGGCCGCTTCATCCATACGTTTGATCAGTTCATCAATAACCTGATTGCTTTTGCCTTCCAGAAATAAAATGGTATGGCGTACATCTTCAGCGTAATCAGCCTCACTGACCAGCCCCACACAGGGGGCGCTGCAGCGTTTGATCTGGTACTGCAGACAGGCCCGGGAGCGGTTTTTGTAAAAACTGTCTTCACACTGGCGTACCGGAAACAGTTTCTGCAGCAGATTTAAACTGCTTTTTACGGAGTGGCCGTTGGGAAAAGGTCCAAAGTAGCGGCCTTTATTTTTGCGGGCCCCCCGATGGAAGGCCAGACGGGGAAACCTGTCCTGATCGGACAGAAAAATATAGGGGTAAGACTTATCATCACGCAGCAGAATGTTATAGCGCGGCTTAAGGTTTTTAATCAGATTATTTTCTAATAACAGGGCCTCGCTTTCAGTATGAGTGACCAGAATCTCTATATTGGCTATCTGGGACACCATAACCTGGGTCTTGGGTGTCTGGCCGGTTTTACGAAAGTAACTGCTGACCCGTTTTTTCAGGTTTTTGGCTTTACCCACATAGATAACAATCCCGGCAGCATCCAGCATCTGGTAGACACCCGGTTTGCTGGTCAGCTCCTGAAGGAAGTGCTCGGTATCAAAGACCGGTTTTGAAGAGTTCTGTTCCTGTGATTTCGGATCAGACATACTGGAGTGTTTTATATAGAGTCATCAACCAGACTGATAGTCTTCAACCCAAGTTATATAGAGTCGTCAATCAGACCATATTGCATAGCAAGACGGGTCAGTTCCACATCATTGGAAACATTCAGTTTTTCAAACAGACGGTAACGATAAGTGGAAATGGTTTTGGGACTGAGATTAAGCTGCTCGGAAATTTCCTGCCCTTTCATACCCTGCATACTCATCATCATGACCTGCATTTCACGCTGAGACAGTTTATCAAAGGGATTCTCATCTTCAGGCTGAAGATTCATAGCCATCTGCTGAGCAATATCGACCGAAATATACCGACGGCCATAAAAGACTTCTTTAATAGCGTGCACTATTTCTTCGATATTACAGCCCTTGGTCAGGTAGCCCATGGCACCGGCTTTAAACAGCTGCTGAGGAAACGGTTCCGTATTATGTACGGTAACGACAATAATTTTCAGGTGTTTGTCTTTGGAAATCAGTCGGCGGGTTGCTTCCAGACCACCAATACCCGGCATATTCAGGTCCATTAAAACCACGTCAACATGCTGATCCCTGGCAAAATCTATGGCAGCTTCACCTGTCTCGACTTCGCCAACCACTTCCAGACCTTTAATGTCTTCAATCAGTCGACGGATCCCTGTACGAACCAACTCATGGTCATCAACCAGTAAAACTTTTATCACTTAAACCAGACCCTTCAGGCAAAAATAGGATTACCTGTTTATTAGTATGAGATAGATAGATTATAGTTACTTATTTAATTTAGACATAATTTAGTGAAATTGCCAGTTTATTTATGTAAAAAACAAAAAAAATAATAGTGCTAAATTTAATCCTTATAAAGCAATTTTAGCGTGTTTATAAACAATAAGCCAGAACAAGAACATGGAACATAAAAATTCAGAAAATTTAAAGACTTGGGAAGTTTTAACGATGTTTTAGGAAGAAATTTTAAATACCGGGAAAATGGCGATGGGCGAGGGATTTGAACCCCCGAACGGTTTAACCCGTTGCCGGTTTTCAAGACCGGTGCTTTCAGCCACTCAGCCAGCCCACCACGTATAAAGTGTGGGCATTATAAACAACCTTTTTTTTAAATACCAGCCCTTAAAAAATTTTTTTAGCTGTATCCATTCAAACTGATTTAAATTTTTCTTAATTTATATTGTCTTTTTCTGCTTTCCAGTGTCCAGTATTTAATAAAAAAGTGAATTTTCCTTGATTTATATTGTCTTAGACAGCATATTACAGACAAACTGGAAACAAAACCAAATAATACCGACAGCTCTAAAAAACAAATGCTTAGGAGGCATAAATAAAATGAACCAATACGTTAATGTTGCCCGTTCCACGGTCCGTTCAGCGGATAGTGTACTGGCAACCAATAAAGTTATAAGAAATACTTATACTTTATTATCCATGACCATACTTTTCAGCGCCGTAACGGCTGGCTTCGCCATGATGACCAATGCCCAGCCTGTACACTGGCTGATTATGCTGGTTGTGTTTCTGGGGGGACCATTTGTTATTAATGCACTGCGCAACAGCGCTATGGGTCTGGTAGCTATTTTTGCTTTTACCGGTGCCATGGGTTATATCCTGGGTCCTATTTTAAGCCTTTATCTGGCTCTGCCAAACGGTTCTCAAATAGTGACCACAGCCTTTGGTCTGACTGGCGTAATCTTTTTAGGCCTGTCCGGCTATGCTCTGGTGAGCCGTAAAAACTTCAGCTTTATGGGCGGCTTTTTAATGGTCGGTTTCCTGGTAATGCTGGCAGCTATCGTGCTGAATATCTTTCTGGAAATACCTGCTTTAAGCCTGGCTATATCAGCGGCCATGGTTTTATTACTTTCCGCAGGAATTTTATATGAAACCAGTGCCATGGTACATGGCGGTGAAACCAACTATATTACTATGACTGTTGCTCTGTACACTTCAATATTTGCATTATTAATGCACTTATTAAACCTGCTGCAGTTCTTTATGGGCGGCGATGATTAATATTTATTTATCGCTTTAGCAACTAAACAGTAACCCTGCAGCACAAGCCCCATCCTGTACAGGTCGGGGCTTTTTTATGCTTATGACAGAAAAACAGACTGCACCACAAACAGAAACGGAGCTGATGTCGCTATGCCAGAACATTGCCGGGCAGTCTCTGCAGCAACTGGCTGACTCAGTTAACTGGACGGTACCGCCTGATTTACGACGTGACAAGGGCTGGATCGGACAGTTACTGGAATGTTTACTGGGTACTTCCGCCGGCAACCTGTCTGAACCCGATTTTATTAATTTAGGTATCGAACTGAAAACTATTCCCCTGAATGCCGCATACCAGGCCAGGGAAACCACTTATGTCTGTACCGTTCCTTTATTGAATAATATTGGTCTGCAATGGCAGGACTCCTGTGTCTATAAAAAGCTCTCCAGAGTACTCTGGGTGCCTGTTGAAGCCAGTCCAGACATTCCCCTATCACAACGTAAAGTGGGTAATGGTTTTTTATGGTCACCCGACGAAGATGATATGGACATCCTGCAGACCGACTGGGAAGATTTTATGGAACTGATCAGCCTGGGTCAGGTAGAAACAATTACCGCGCATCAGGGTGAATACCTGCAGATCCGTCCCAAGGCGGCCAATTCCTCGGCTATTACCACAGGTATCGGCAGTGATGGACTAAGAAAACAGACGCTCCCAAGAGGATTTTATCTTAGAACGGCTTTTACTAATCAGATTCTGCGTCAGAATTATAAAATATAAGCTATGTGCAGTCTTTTAGAAGCCATTCTCAAGTTCAATCCCCTTTCTAAAGAAGGGGGGAAGCTTTAATGAGTACTAATTCATCACTGGGTATGGCTTTCATCTGCCCTATTTAGGATAATAAGGCAATATAATTTGAGAACCTGATAAATGCCTGATATTGTCAATTACACCGCCCGTTTCCTAAGCCTTTTCCTGCTTTTAAGTACGGCTGTCAGTTATGCTGAACCAGCAGAGACTAATACAGCAAACAGTGAGCCTGATGCCGCACAAACTAAGCCAGCACAGAAAAAACAGTATTATATTGTTGAAGTCCTTCTGTTCAGGCAGTTAAATAAACAGGGTATGCAGGAAGAATACTGGAGCCGTCCGGAAGATCAGGGTTTAACGGGAGACATAAAACCTCTGACTGATGAAACACCGGCTCTGGCTGAATACAATCTCTCCAGCCGTCAGTTTTTACCCTTGCATAAAGGGATTGGTGCATTATCCAGAAAACACTATAAGCTGGCCGATTCAGCAGCCAATCTTCGTTACTCTCCCAATTACCGTTTACTGGCTCATTTTGGCTGGACTCAACGTTCGCTCTCCAGACATTATGCCCTGCCCATTAAAATTACTGCAGATAACATGTCCGACAGCCTTTTGCCTGAAGGTGAATTAAAACTATCTGTATCCCGTTTTCTGCATCTGGAGGTTAACCTGGCTTCCAGTCACTGTGAACCTCTGTCTCAGCCCTCTGCAGATAAACAATCCCAGACTGATCAGGCTGTTACCGATAAAGTACTGGATCAAAAACTTGCACAGGGTATTACACCAGAGTCTGCTATAGCAGCAGAGGCACAGATTTTAAATGCAGGTAACTGCATTAATAAGGTTTATCGTTTTAAACAGAACCGCAAAATGCGCAGTAAGGAATTGCACTATCTGGATAATCCGGTGTATGGTTTACTGGTGTATGTAACACCATTTACGGTAGGTGGTGAAGAGGCAGGGAATGCCGCTCCACAGGGAGGCGGTTAAAACACTTCAGAACAGACTACTTTTTCTCAATGATATGAAAAAATATTTCATCCTGGCGGATCATACCCAGTTCAGTACGAACCCTTTCTTCCACGGCATCCAGGCCGGTTTTTAAATCCCGTACTTCTGCCCGAAGAGCTTCATTTCGTTCTTTAAGTAGCTGGTTTTCTTCACTCTGGGACTTAATAGACGCTTCAAGTTCACGAACTTCCTGAATACTGCCTTTACCGACCCATAGATCGTACTGGAGGATAACAATCAGTGCCACCAGCAGGGCTATGACATAGTTCATTGCAGATTTCCTCCAGTCCAGATCTTACTTCAGATTATAGAAGGTGTCTTTACCGGGATAAACCGCCTTATCACCCAATTGTTCACTGATACGGATCAGCTGGTTATACTTGGCAATCCGGTCAGAGCGGGACAGGGAGCCGGTTTTAATCTGACCACAGGAGGTAGCCACAGCCAGATCGGCAATAGTAGTATCTTCTGTTTCACCAGAGCGGTGAGAAACCACTGCGGTATAGCCGGCATCTTTGGCCATTTGAATGGCTTCCAGAGTTTCAGTCAGGGTACCAATCTGGTTAACTTTAATCAGAATGGAATTGGCAATACCCTTATCAATACCTTCTTTAAAGATTTTAGGATTAGTAACATATAAATCATCACCCACCAGCTGGACTTTTTTACCCAGGCGCTCGGTTAGCAGTTTCCAGCCTTCCCAGTCATTTTCATCCAGACCGTCTTCTACTGTAATTAATGGATATTTTTCTACCCAGTTAGCCAGGTAATCAACCATTTCGGCAGAAGTCAGGGCTTTATTTTCTGAGGCAAGAACATATTTGCCGTCTTTGTAAAATTCAGAGCTGGCCGCATCAATACCGATAAAGATATCTTCACCCGCCTTATAACCGGCGGCTTCAATGGCTTCCAGTATGACTTCAATGGCCGCTTCATTGGAGGGCAGATCAGGCGCAAAGCCCCCTTCATCACCCACAGAGGTATTCATACCCTTGCTGCTTAATACTTTCTTTAAGGCATGAAACACTTCTGTACCATAACGTATTGCTTCAGCCATAGAAGGTGCACCGGTAGGCAGAATCATAAATTCCTGTATATCCACATTATTGTCGGCGTGTTCACCACCATTAATAATATTCATCATGGGTACGGGCATAGTAAATGGACCTTCACCGCCCAGCTGCTGATATAGCGGTATGCCGTTGGCATTAGCCGCAGCATGAGCTGTAGCCAGAGAAACAGCCAGTATGGCATTGGCGCCCAGACGGTCTTTATTTTCGGTACCGTCCAGCTCAATCATTTTATTATCTATGCTGCTCTGATCGTCGGCGCTCATACCCACCACGGCATCTTTAATTTCACCGTTCACATTGTTTACGGCATTTAAAACGCCTTTACCCTGGAAGCGGGACTTATCACCGTCACGCAGTTCAATAGCTTCTCTGGCACCGGTCGATGCCCCCGACGGTACAATAGCCCGACCCATGGCACCGCTTTCTAAAATAACGTCCGCTTCAACGGTTGGGTTGCCGCGGGAATCTATTACTTCTCTTGCTTTTACGTCAATGATTGTTAAATCTGACATTGGTTTTCCTTAAGTTTTATTTGGTTTAATTGTGTATAAATTTTTTAATTACTTTTTAATGGCTTTTTAAATTACAAAGTATCTTCTGCAAACACCCCGGATTTCACCAGCTGGTCTATATCCATTAATGTTTTGATTAAATCGCTCATTTTATCCAGAGGCCAGGAATTGGGACCGTCACTCAGAGCCTTTTCCGGGTCTGGATGAGTTTCCATAAACAGTCCGGATACACCGCTGGCCACAGCGGCCCGAGCCAGTACCGGCACAAATTCCCGGTTGCCGCCGGAGCAGCCGCCCAGGCCGCCCGGCTGCTGTACGGAATGAGTGGCATCATAAACCACCGGGCAGCCGGTTTCACGCATAACCGCCAGTGAGCGCATATCGGACACCAGGTTGTTGTAACCAAAACTGACCCCGCGCTCACAGGCCATTATCTGTTCGTTACCGGTTTCCCTGGCCTTGTCGATAACATTTTTCATATCCCAGGGTGCCAGAAACTGACCCTTCTTAATATTCACCGGCTTGCCGACGGCTGCCACCTGCTTGATAAAATTAGTCTGACGGCATAAAAAAGCCGGGGTCTGTAAAACATCTGCGACCTCGGCTACTTCATCCAGGGGAGTGTCTTCATGGACATCGGTAAGTATGGCCAGGTTCAGTTCCTGTTTGACTTTTTTCAGAATGCGCAGACCTTCTGCCATACCGGGACCGCGGTAGCTCTGGCTGGAGGTGCGGTTAGCCTTGTCAAAGGAGGATTTATAAATAAAAGAAATGCCCAGTTGTTCGCTGATCCGTTTTAACTGCTCGGCAGTGGACATGGCCATCTGCTCACTTTCTATCACGCAGGGACCGGCAATTAAAAACAGAGGCTGATCCAGACCGGCTTCAAAACCGCAAAGTTTCATTAAAACAGTTTTCCTTCTTTATTGACTATTTCCAGTCCGGCACTGACACGGGCCTGGTTAATATAACTGGTAAACAGAGGATGGCCGTCTCTGGGTGTGGAGGTAAATTCAGGATGGAACTGGCAGGCTACAAACCAGGGGTGATCAGCCACTTCTACGACTTCCACCAGGTTTTCATCCAGGGAAATACCGGAGAAAATCAAACCGGCATTGGCCAGCGGTTTACGGTACTGATTATTAAACTCATAGCGGTGACGGTGGCGCTCCACAATCACTTCCTTAGCGTAAATTTCCTTTACCCTGGAACCGGCTGCCAGTTTACAGGGCTGACCTCCCAGACGCATGGTACCGCCCAGATCGGTATTTTCATCACGTACTTCAATGGTACCGTCTTCTCTCTGCCATTCAGTGATCAGGGCAATAACCGGGTTAGGTGTCTGGGGGTCAAATTCGGTACTATGAGCCTTGTCCAGTTTGGCTACATGCCGGGCATATTCAATTACAGCCACCTGCATACCCAGACAGATCCCAAGATAAGGCACCTTGTTTTCCCGTGCATACTGGGCAGCCAGTATCTTGCCTTCTACACCCCGGTTGCCAAAACCGCCGGGAACCAGAATAGCATCCATTGCTTTGAGGCAGTCGGTACCGTTCTTTTCAATTTCTTCTGAATCCACATAGGTTATTTTTACTCGGGTAGAAGTATGAATACCGGCATGGATTAAAGATTCCGACAGGGATTTATAGGATTCAGTTAAATCGACATATTTACCCACCATGGCCACATTGACTTCACCCTGTGGATTTTTCTGGGCATTAACCACGGCCTGCCACTGGGACAGGTCGGCATCAGGCACATCCAGTTTCAGTTTTTCCACCACCAGCTGGTCCAGTTTCTGCTCATGGTACAGCAGTGGAATACGGTAAATACTGTCCACATCAATGGCTGAAATAACACCCCGTTCTTCCACATTGGTAAACAGGGCAATTTTACGGCGTTCTTCATCGGGAATTTCCCGATCCGCACGACACACCAGAATGTCCGGGCGAATACCAATGGACTGTAATTCCTTAACAGAGTGCTGGGTAGGTTTGGTTTTTAATTCACCGGCAGTGGGAATATAGGGCAGCAGGGTCAGATGCATAAACAGGGAATTATCACTGCCCATCTGAATACCCAGCTGGCGGATAGCCTCCATAAACGGCAGGGATTCAATATCCCCTACAGTGCCGCCGATTTCAATCATGGCAATATCAGCATCCGCTGCACCCAGATGGATCCGCTGCTTGATTTCATCGGTAATATGGGGAATAACCTGGACCGTGGCGCCCAGATAATCACCCCGGCGTTCCTTGGACAGCACACTTTCATAAACACGGCCAGCAGTAAAGTTATTACTCTGACGCATATTGGTGCGTACAAAACGTTCGTAATGCCCCAGATCCAGATCAGTTTCAGCACCGTCCTCGGTGACATAGACCTCACCATGCTGAAACGGACTCATGGTTCCCGGATCAACATTGATATAGGGGTCCAGTTTAAGCAGGGTCACTTTCAGTCCCCTCGCTTCCAGCAATGCGGCTAATGAGGCTGAGGCAATTCCCTTGCCCAGAGAGGAAACTACACCGCCGGTGATAAAGATATACTTGGTCATTATGTTTGAACGGACTCTTAGATGGTAAAAAATTTAGTCGAAATTTAGTCGGATCTGAAAAAAGTAATTTTACCGTTTATTGCGCTTAATTTCACCCACTTATTTCACAGTTATAGCTCTATCTGTTTATGCTAAAAAGTGATCAGATTTTACAAAAACTTTGGGCTTGCCACTTTTATTGCCAAAATCTTTATTAACAATATATTGCCCCACCTGAACCAGTTCATCACCTACAAATATTAGTGGCATGTAATCCCGTTCCCAGGGCGGGATACCCTGTTCCTGAAACCAGTGTTTTAACAGGCTGGATGCTGCCCCCCGGAATTTCCTGAAACGTTCCCCACCCTGCCGGAAACATACTGTAATGGTCTGCTTCGATTCTTCACAACCCGGCTCAACACTGATCATCCCAATACCAGGCAGGTTTATCGGTTGATCCGGTTTAAGGTCATAAGTTTGTGTTCTGACCTGTTCATCAATAACCGGTTGTCCGGTTCGATTAATCAGGTACAGGGTATTGCGGTATTTTCTGATTTCACATTGCAGCGAATCTCTTTTCCAGCATACTACCGGTGAGGCATCTTCACTGGAAAAGATAATATTCTGCACTACCTGTTCAAGAATTTTTTTAGATGGCATGGGTAAGTCATTGAGGTGTATCCAGTATCTTAATAGATTATGCACCCGGGCCAGGTTAAAACGAGCATCAGTTAAGGCTTGTGAGGCTGATAAAGTGACCAGTTCTCTGACTTTATTTAATACCAGTTTATCGGCTGTCTGCTGCTCATTTTCAAATTCAACTGTAGCAGTAAAATCCTTTTCAGCCATAATGTCGAGCAGATATTGAGACTCTCCCAGCACCCTGGCGGTACGGGCAATGCTACTTTGCACCGAAGGCCAGTGTTTCTGCAATTCAGGCAGAATACTATGACGTAAAAAATTACGGTCAAAACGTTGTTCCTGATTGCTTTCATCTTCTACCCAGTGCAGTTGATGCTGCTGTGCATAGGCTAGTAGGGTCTGCTTGTTTACATCCAGCATGGGCCGGCACAGCAAGCCTTTGCCGAATGTCTTTAGCTCAGGCATGGCCGATAAACCACGGGTACCACTGCCTCGCATTAGCTGCAGCAATACGGTTTCAGCCTGATCATCCAGATGCTGGGCAGTGAGCAGGCATTCCCCGTCCGTTAAGATTTCATGAAAAGCCTGGTATCTTGCTTTACGGGCAGCGGCTTCCGGACTTTGCCCCTGATCAGGCTGGGCATTCACTTCAATAATACTCAGGGGGATGTCCAGTTCATAACAAACCCGCTGGCAATGCTGCCCCCATTTTTGAGCATGGGGACTAAGACCATGATCAATATAAACAGCGGAAAAGAACAGATCTTTACCCAGACTATGATTTTTTAGCTGATAACAGAGATGCAGCAGAACATGGGAGTCCACTCCGCCGCTATAGGCAATAAGGAATTTCTGGCTGTCAACCAGACGGGTTAAGTGATAATGAAGGGACTGAGGAGTTACCGCCATGGCCTGTTACTCCTTCCAGCGCCTTTCACTATTAAGCCTCAATAAAATTACCGTATTTCATCAGGCGTTCATAGCGGGCATCCAGTAACCGGTCCGCAGGCAGTTCGGACAGGTGTTCCAGAGTTTCCAGTAAGGACTGCTTCAGTTTATTGGCCATGGCTTTATGATCGCGATGAGCGCCGCCCAGAGGTTCTTCTATGATATGGTCCACCAGACCCAGTTCTTTTAATCGCTCAGAGGTTATGCCCATGGCTTCAGCCGCTTCAGCTGCTTTATCGGCACTTTTCCATAAAATAGAGGCACAGCCTTCCGGAGAAATTACGGAATAAGTACTGTACTGCAGTATATTAACCCGGTCACCGACTCCAATGGCCAGAGCTCCGCCGGAACCACCTTCACCTATGACAGTACAGATAACCGGTACCTTTAACTCGGACATTTCTATTAAATTACGGGCAATGGCTTCACTTTGTCCGCGCTCTTCAGCATCCACACCGGGATAAGCTCCGGGGGTATCAATAAAGGTCAGAATGGGCAATTTAAAACGCTCCGCCAGTTTCATCAGCCGCAGGGCCTTGCGATAACCTTCCGGACGCGGCATACCAAAATTACGTTTTACCTTTTCTGCCGTATCGCGGCCTTTCTGGTGACCTATGACCATAACCGGCCTACCCTCCAGACGAGCCAGACCTCCAACTATAGGGGAATCATCGGCAAAAGCCCGATCACCGTGCAGTTCTTCAAAATCCGTAAACATGTGTTCAATATAGTCCAGAGTATAAGGACGTAAGGGATGACGGGCTAACTGGGAGATCTGCCAGGGGGTCAGGCTCTTGAAAATAGATTCAGTTAAGGAGCGGCTTTTACCCTGTAAGTTGGATATTTCTTCGGATAAGTTAAGATCGGTATCATTGCCGACATAGCGAAGCTCTTCAATTTTAGCTTCCAGTTCAGCAATCGGTTGTTCAAAATCAAGAAAATTTGGATTCATTTTGTCTTTTCTTATGTTTTAATTCTGGTAATTAAGGCCCTTTTCACTGCGAGGAAATTAACTACACAAATCAGAGACCTGGGGGTTCTAAGTTACTTATTTTCAGGTGCATTCAATCCCCTCAATCCCCCTTCTAAAGAAGGGGGAAGTTGAGAGCAAAATCTTGTCATACAGTTAATAATTATAACATTATTAGTTTATAAAGTAAGCCATGGCAATATAACGAAAAAACTTCCCCATACTGATATAAAGCAGAGCCTGCAGCCAGCTTATTTTTATCAGACCGGCCACCAGACATAAGGGATCGCCGATAATGGGCAGAAAACTGAAAAACAGTACCGGGGCACCATGCTGTTCCAGCCACTGTTCTGCATTGAGTCTGGTTTTATCCGCTTGCCTGTCGGGCTTTTTTTTATCCCTGTCTTCCAGCAGTCCCCGGCGTATTAACAGACCCAGCAGCCAGTTGGTCATACCGCCTAAAGAATTGGCCGTACCCACTACCACAATCAGTAACCAGGCCGGCCAGCTTTGCTGGGACAGCATCCAGGCAAACAGAGCTTCGGAACTGCCCGGCAGCAGGGTTGACGAGGTAAAGCCGCTGAAAAACAGGGTCAGAAGTTCCATTAACGGTAAATGATTTTACTCGAATGGCCGGTCAGATGTTCCAGACGCTGAATGAGTTCCCGGTTCAGATGCACTCGCCAGTTATCTCCAAGGCGCATTGCTGCTTTGGCTTTTTCTCCCCGGTAATAGCAGACCACCGGGCATTTCCCACCTTCAGAAAAAGTACTTAAAAGTTCCCTGAACTGCTCAATAAAATCATTGTCTATTTGCTCCCAATGCAGAGATACAGCCAGTCTGCGGGCAAAATGATTACGGGCCTCATCCAGATCATAAATATGATTAACATTAATACGGGCATTACCGGAATAATGATCCAGTCCCAGTTCACCGGAAACAGCAATAACTGAATCCTTAATTAAAATATCTTTAAATTCCGTAAACTTCTCAGAAAACAGGGTGATTTCCTGACGGGCGCTGCGATCATCAATCGTTACAATGGCCATTAAACCGCGTTTGGTATTAATGGTTCGAATACCAATAATAAGTCCGGCAATGACAATATTCTGTTTTTTCTCCGGGTTAAGTTCAACCAGGCGATGGGTAATAAAGTTTTTCAGTTCATTAAGATACTGATCAATGGGGTGTCCGGTAAGATACAGGCCCAGAGTATCTTTTTCATACCTCAGGCGCTCGTCTTCCGGCCATTCTTCCAGCGGCTCAAAACCGGCGGCTTCCTCCGCCGTACTGTCCAGTGAGCCGGTGGCAAAAAAGTTCCCGCCAAACAGGTCATCCTGCCCCACCGCCTCGGCTTTGGCGAACTGTTCTGCCGCTTTGGTGGCTTCCGGTATGGCCTTAAACAGGGTGGCCCGGGTACAGCCCATATCGTCAAGGGCGCCGGATTTAACCAGGGTTTCTATAACCCGTTTATTGCAGCGCCGTAGATCCACACGGTTACAGAAGTCCTGAAAATCCTTGTAGGGGCCGCCGCTGTTACGGCTCTCGATAATACTTTCAATGGCACCTTCACCGACCCCTTTAATGGCACCCAGACCATAGACAATTTCATTATCATCACTAACGGTAAACTTGTATTCCGATACATTCACTTTCGGGGCCACCACCTTAAGCCCCTGATCCCGGCATTCTTCAATAATTATCACCACCTTATCGGTATTATCCATATCAGCCGATAATACAGCGGCCATAAAGGCTTCTACATAGTGAGTTTTCAGCCAGAGCGTCTGATAGGAAACCAGTGCATAGGCCGCTGAGTGGGATTTGTTAAAACCATAGGCGGCAAATTTTTCCATCTGGTCAAAAATATGGGTAGCCACTGCCTTGTCTACATTGTTTTTAACCGCTCCCTCTTCAAAAATAGAACGTTGTTCCGCCATAACTTCCGGTTTTTTCTTTCCCATGGCACGGCGTAACAGATCGGCTCCACCCAGGGTATAACCGGACAGCACCTGGGAGATCTGCATCACCTGTTCCTGGTATAAAATGGTGCCATAGGTGGGCTGAAGAATCGGTTCCAGCGAAGGATGAGGGTACTCAACTTTCTGCCGGCCATGCTTTCGGTCAATAAAATCATCCACCATGCCGGACTGTAAAGGACCGGGACGGAACAGGGCCACCAGGGCCACAATGTCTTCAAAACAGTCCGGCTGGAGGCGTTTGATCAGATCTTTCATACCGCGGGATTCAAGCTGGAAAACCGCCGTGGTATTACTGGCTTTTAAGGTGTCAAAGGAAGCCCGATCCGTCAGGTCAATCTGGGTAATATCGACCGGTTCTTTGCCCTCTTTTTTAAGCCGGGTATTAATAATTTCCAGCGCCCAGTCAATCACTGTCAGTGTTTTTAAGCCCAGGAAGTCAAACTTGACCAGGCCGACGGTTTCCACATCGTTTTTATCAAACTGGGTAACAATGCTCTGAGAACCCTGTTCACAGTAGATGGGGGAAAATTCATTAATATCACTGGGGGAAATAACCACGCCCCCGGCATGTTTACCCACATTACGGGTAATGCCTTCCAGGGCCAGCGCCATATCAATCAGCTCTTTAACGGCATCATCCGTATCATAGCGGCGCTGCAGTTCTTCCTCCTGCTCCATGGCTTTGGAAATGGTAATACCAATATCCATGGGGATCAGCTTGGCAATGGAGTCCACAAAACCATAGCCCTGGCTCTGTACCCGTCCCACATCCCGAATAGCCGCCCTGGCGGCCATGGAACCGAAGGTAATAATTTGCGACACCCGATCCCGGCCATAGGTTTCAGCCACATACTGGATCACTTTATCCCGGCCTTCCATACAGAAATCAATATCAAAGTCGGGCATGGATACCCGTTCCGGATTCAGGAAACGTTCAAACAGCAAATCGTATTCCAGAGGATCCAGATCAGTAATGGTCAGAGCATAAGCCACCAGGGAGCCGGCACCGGAACCCCGACCCGGCCCCACCGGTACACCATTATTTTTGGCCCACTGGATAAAGTCGGCAACAATCAGGAAATAACCGGGGAAGCCCATGCCGATAATAACATCCAGTTCTATATCCAGACGTTCCCGATATTCTTTTATACGCTCCTGATATTCTGCTTTGTCAAAGTCAAAGTCCTCACCAAATAGCTGGGGGAAACGTTTATCCAGCCCTTCATGGGAAAGCCTGCGGAAATGTTCATCCATGCTTAGGCCTTCCGGTATCGGGAAGTCAGGCAGAAAGTTTTCGCCCAGGTGCAGAGTTACATTACAGCGTCTGGCGATCTCAATGCTGTTTTCTATGGCTTCCGGAATATCCTGAAACAGCTCGGCCATTTCTGCCGCTGATTTTAAATACTGCTCTTCGGTATAATCCTTAGGCCGGTGTTTATCAGCCAGTACCCTGCCCTGGTTAATACACACCCGGGCCTCATGTGCCTCAAAATCTTCGCGCTTAATAAAACGCACAGCATTAGTCGCCACCACGGGAAGCCTGCATTCACCAGCCAGTTGTACGGCCTGATGCAAAAACAGTTCATCTCCGGGATGTGAAATACGCTGCAGCTCCAGGTAAAGCCGCTCTGGAAATAACTGCTGGTAAAAACCAATGGCAGCTTTTGCCTCGCTGTAGTGCTCTTCTGATAACAGACTGCCGATTTCACTGCCCTTGCCCAGTAATACAATTAAACCGTCTGAACGCTCAGCCAGCCAGTCTTTTTCAATCATGGCTTTGCCCAGATGCTGCCCTTCCAGGTAACTTCGGCTGATTAAATGTTTCAGATTCAGGTAGCCGTCATTATTCTGACACAGAATCAATAGTCGAAACGGCTGGGCAGAGTCATCAGGATTTTTTAACCAGAGATCAGCACCGACTATGGGTTTGATACCTGCCCCCAGACATGCCTGATAAACCTTGACCAGAGCATAGACATTACTTTGATCGGTAACTGCCAGAGCCGGCATTTGCTGGTCTTTAACTGCCTGGATTAAGGGCTTAAGACGGACAATGCCATCAACCAGGGAAAATTCAGTGTGGATATTTAAGTGAACAAAAGTATTGGGCATTTTTAAATTGCTTTAGGAGCTACTGTCTCATGATCAGGGAATATTACGAGTTTGCCAGGTTTAAAATTTTCTGTACCGGCTTATAACTTCTACGGTGGATAGGGGTTACACCCAGCTTTTGTAAGGCTTCAATATGCACTTTGGTCGGGTAGCCCTTGTGTTTTGCAAAGCCGTAACCGGGCCAGACTTTATCCAGGGCAATCATTTCATTATCCCGTTCCACCTTGGCCAGAATTGAGGCGGCACTAATAGCCGCTACCCGTGAATCACCTTTTACTACCGCCTCACAAGAATAAGTTATATTAGGACAGAACTTACCATCCACCAGTACCCGATCAGGCCTGATACCCAACCCTTCCACAGCACGGCGCATGGCCAGCAGAGTGGCCTGAAATATATTTAAATCATCAATCTCACCATGTTCGGCGCGGGCAATACAATAGCATAATGCCCGCTCCTTGATCTGCTGTGCCAGGATACTGCGTTTTTTTTCAGAGATTTTTTTGGAATCATCAAGCCCTTTAATGGGCTTATCCGGATCCAGTATAACTGCAGCCGTTACCACAGCACCGGCCAGCGGACCTCTGCCGACTTCATCAACACCGGCAACCAGACCAGACAGGTTTTCATACAGAGGATCAAAAGCCATTATTTTTCTTCTGCCGTGGAATCTTTAACACGAACAACCGGGTCAGAGGCAGGCAGTTTACCCTTTAAGCGCAGATAATCAAAAACGGCCTGAGCTGCAGTTTCATTGGCATTTTTACGCAACAGCTGGTGAATGTCATCAAATATTTTCAATTTTTCCTGCCAGTTTTCAATATTGAGCAAATTTAACACTTTATCTGTAAGTATTTCAGGACGAACATCATTCTGAGTAATTTCTTCCACCAGACACTCCCCTGCCAGCAAATTGGGCAGAGAGTAATAAGGAACTTTTAATAAGCGTTTGGCTATCCAGTATGTCAGCGGTGCCAGTTTATAGGCCACCAGCATGGGTTTCTTTAATAACAGGGCTTCCAGAGCGGCGGTACCCGAGGCCAGTAATACGGCATCAGCTGCAGCCATAACATCTCTGGAGCAGTAGTTAAACAAATGGATCTGCTGACGTAAAACATCCTGCTCCTTAAACTGCTGGTTCAGCTCCTGGCTAAAAAAGTCTCTGGTCTTTTCATTAACAAAGGGTATAACAAAAACCAGATTGGGCTGTTCCTGCAGACACTGAAGCATGGTTGCAATAAAAGGCTGTGCAAGTCGTGTCACCTCCGACATACGGCTGCCCGGCAGTACTGCGATAACGGATTGATTGTTTTTTATATCCAGTGACAGTTTGTTACGGATGGCAGGAACATCAATTTTTAAATCAATTTCATCAGCCAGAGTATGTCCCACGTACTGAACTGAAATATTATGATTTTCATAAAAGCGTTTTTCAAATGGAAACAGGGTCAGGATCATATCCACAGCCCGGGCAATTTTAGCCAGGCGATACTGCCGCCAGGCCCAGACTGAAGGGCTGACATAATGGATAGTGCCGATGCCCTGCGCTTTTAAGGCCGCTTCAATATCCAGGTTAAAATCCGGCGCGTCGATACCGATAAAGACATCAGGAGGATTAGCAATAAAGTATTCAATAAGTTCCTTGCGGATAGAAGATAATTCTCGATAATGGGCCAGTACTTCAACCAGTCCCATCACCGCCAGCTTTTCTGCCGGATAGATAGCCCTGCAGCCGGCCTCAATCATTAAAGGGCCGGCAATGCCTTCAAACCGGGCATCGGGATAGTATTTGTGAATGGCTTTAATTAAACCGGAGGCAAGAATATCACCAGACGCTTCGCCCGCAATAATGCCTATACGCATTAGCGGATAATCCCGCGCTTAAGGTGATTATTTAAAAACTCAGTCATTAACATCAGTTCCTGACACTCTGTAGCCAGTTCATTAATCTCGGTAATGGCATCTTCCAGAGTCAGGCCTGAACGATACAGAGCCTTATAGGCCTGTCGAATGGACTTAATGGCCTCAGAACTGTAACCATGACGTTTCAGACCTTCGGTATTCAGACCATGAGGTTTGGCCATATGACCGGACACCATGATATAAGGCGGAATATCTTTGGAAATAACACTGTTCATAGCCGTAAAACAGTAAGAGCCAATAGTACAGAACTGATGCACCAGGGAAAAACCGCCTAAAATAGCATGATTATGAATATTAACATGACCGGCCAGAGCTACATTATTGGCCAGGATAATATTACTGCCCAGAGCACAGTCATGGGCAATATGCACATAAGCCATGATCAGATTGTCATCGCCAATAGTGGTGGCACCGCGATCCTGGACTGTTCCGCGGTTCAGCGTGGTAAATTCACGAATAACATTCCGGTTGCCGATTTCAAGCGTGGTGTCTTCGCCCTGATATTTTTTATCCTGGGGAGCTTCACCAATGGAACCAAACTGGTAAAAATGGTTGTCTTTACCAATGCTGGTTGGGCCGTTAATCACCACATGAGAAGCGATTATATTGCCGGTGTCAATTTTTACTTTGGGGCCGATAACAGACCAGGCACCCACCGTAACATCATCCGCCAGTTCCGCTGAGGGATCTATAATGGCCGTTGGATGAATTAAAACAGAGTTAGAATCTTGCTCAGGCATCTCTCTCAGCACACATTAATTCAGCAGAAGCCACCAGCTGCTCATCAACGCTTGCTTCGGCATTAAATTTCCAGACACCACGCATATTTTTGACCACTTCAACTTTTAATACCAGTTGCTCTCCAGGGTTTACCGGACGTTTAAAACGGGCTTTATCAATGCCCACCAGATAATACAGAGAGTTTTCGTCAGGTTTTGAATCTGTGGATTTATACGCAAGAATACCCGTTGCCTGTGCCAGTGCTTCAATAACCAGAACACCGGGCAAAATGGGCTTTTGAGGGAAATGACCGGTAAACTGCGGTTCATTATAGCTGACATTTTTTATACCGGTTAAATATTTTCCAGCTTCATAGTCTACGACTTTGTCCACCAGCAAAAAAGGATAGCGGTGCGGCAGGTGTTCCAGAATATCATTGATATCCATTGAGTTGAGTTGTTTTTCCATTATTTCTTCTTATATCTTTTTAAATGCGAGTCCTGAGCTGATATAACAGTCCTGAACGATTGTAAATAGTCCTGAACGATTGTAAATAGTCCTGAACAATTGTAATAGTCCTGAACTGAAATCAGTTCTGAAACCATTATACTTTTATATGGGAATAAGTCATAGTAGAACCGGTCACTGTTTGGAAAC
>JALUZF010000196.1 GCA_027012135.1 Gammaproteobacteria bacterium | reverse complement strand
CATATAATAATTCCAGCATGGCCCGATCCCTTAGTCCCAGAGGATCACTTAAATCAGGGGCTTCCAGCAGAGCTTCAACCTCTCTTTCTGACATGGTTTTTGGCAGGGGTACGCCCAGTTTTGGGGACTCCAGCAAAGCTGATGGATCTTCTGACAACCGGTTTTCACGGATCTGATACTGATAAAAACGCCGTAAAGTAGACAACATTCTGGCTGTGGAACGGGCCTTTATACCCTGGGTAATACGATGAGCCAGATAAGACTGCAGGTGTATTTTATTAAGACTGAGCAGGCCGCCGCCATGACCGCTGGCGGCCCATTTTGCCAGCCCCTTCAGATCAGTCTGATAGGCACTTAAGGTATGTTTACTTAAGCCATGCTCCATCCACAGGGCATCCATAAACTGTTCAATTAACTGTTCATCAGCTGCCAGCTGGGCTTTATTCAATGGGGTTTTGCTCATGTGCCAGCAGCCATTGTTTAATCTGCATAAATTCAATTTCTCCCTTTTGCTGCTGCAGTGTATCACCGGCATAACCCCCAATACCAGAAGCGGATACTACCCGATGACAGGGAATAACCAGAGGAAAGGGATTGTTTCGACAGGCATTACCCACGGCCCTGGCACTGCTGCCCAGTTGTGCTGCCAGAGCACCATAAGTTCTCACTTTTCCATAGGGGATCTGCATCAGCGCCTGCCAGACTTTTTGCTGAAAAGCCGTTGCGCCACTCATCTGACAGGATAGAGAAAACTTAAATCCGGGCTGTTGAAAATAGTGTTTAAGCTGTTGTTCTATCACCTGAGCAAATGGTAAGGGATCGATCGTTTGCTGAAATTCAGTCGTGTACTGTATGTGATTAATGACCTTATCCGTATAAGTGATATTCAGAAATACATTATTAAAGGACTGCTTAAAAGGCAGGGCAAAAAAAAGGGACCGCTGTCTGAACAGGGGTCCCTTTTTTTCTAAAGTGTTCATTTAAGAACTCGCCGGGTAAACTTAACTCAGCTTTTCTTTAATACGTGCCGCCTTACCGCGCAGTTCACGCAGATGATACAGCTTGGAACGACGCACATCACCGCGACGCTTGACATTAATGCTGTCAATCATTGGACTGTGAGTCTGAAAAACCCGCTCAACACCTTCACCATAAGAAATCTTACGGACAGTGAAAGCCGAGTTTAAACCACGGTTACGTACACCGATAACCACACCTTCAAAAGCCTGGATACGCTCACGGTCACCTTCTTTTACTTTTACGTTTACAACCACTGTATCACCAGGGCCAAACTTGGGTACTTCACGTCCCATTTGTTCTGCGTTTATAGCATCAATTATCTTACTCATTGGTTTGCTCCGATTTCCTTAGGCCCTGAAACCCAGGGATTGTCAATAAAAATTACTAAAGTATTAATTTTGTTCCTTAATAAACTCATCCAGAAAATGCTGCTCCAGTTCATTAAGTTCCCGATTGGCTAATAAATCAGGACGTCTTTGCCAGGTGCGTCCCAGAGATTGCTTAAGACGCCACTGTTCAATTTTTTTATGGTCACCGCTGAGTAACACCGGCGGCACTCTATCGCCCTCAAAATCTTCCGGGCGGGTATAATGCGGATGATCCAGCAGACCCGCATAAAATGAGTCATTACTGGCGGATTCATTATGCCCCAGCGCACCGGGTAATAACCGAATCAGACTGTCAATCAGTACCATGGCCGGCAGTTCGCCGCCGCTGAGTACATAATCGCCAATGGAACACTCATAATCCACATAATGTTCAATCAGACGTTCGTCCACCCCTTCATATCGACCGGCCAGTAATATCAGCTGCTCGTTATTACTGAGCGCCTTAACAATATTCTGTGTTAAAGGCTGTCCCTGGGGAGACAGATAAACAACCTTCGGCTGTTTATAGTTGCTGTTTGCTTTTACTGAAAGAATCGCTTTTTTAAGCGGTTCAACTTTCATTAACATACCCGGGCCGCCGCCATAAGGCCGGTCATCCACGGTTTTGTGTCTGTCTGTGGTAAAATCTCTGGGATTGGTCAGTCCCAGTTCAATTAAACCATTGCGTATTGCTCTGCCGGTAATCCCCTGTTTGATGGCTTCAAACATCTCCGGGAACAGAGTAATCACATCAATTCTTTTTACTTGCGCTGCACTTTTGCGCATCACTTATGTGTCCGGCTGTATCCGTTAATCGGAATTCCAGTCAACAGGCCAGTCTACGGTAATCGTGCCGGCATCCAGATCCACCTGCTCGATAAAGTGGTCCAGTATAAAAGGAATTAAAATTTCTTCACTGCTTTTCTGGCTTGCGCTATTACTATCCGACGTCTTAATAACTAATACATCATTAGCCGCAGTTTCCATTAAACGGGTGACCTTCCCCAGTTTAATGCCTTCAAGATTTTTTACTGTCATGCCTATTAAGTCAGACCAGTAATATTCATCTTTACCTGCCGGTTTAAAGTCAGAACGGTAAACCGCCAGTTCAGCGCCTATCAGACTGGCTGCAATTTCCCGGTTATCATAACCGGTAAAGTGGGCAATAACCCCTTTGCCATGTGCCTTGCCGCTGTCCAGTTTAATATCCTGCCACCCTTCCCGTTTATTGCGTCGAATTTTTAACGCCGGGTAGTGAATGATATTTTCCCTGGGTTCGGTAAAGGAATAGAGTTTTAACCATCCCTTAACACCGTAGTAGCCGGTAATTTTTGCCAGAATATGTAGTTGTTCCGATGTTTCAGACATAAGCTGCTATCCTGTCGGACTTCCGGCAAAAGCTGAAAACAGGCTTTAGCTTGCTTTCCTGAACTCTTTGAGCAGAGATGAAACACGCTCAGAAGTCTGTGCGCCCTGGCCAACCCAGTGCTCAATACGATCAGTTTTCACTTCCAGACGGACTTCGTTGCCACGAGCCATTGGGTTGAAATAACCCACTTTTTCGATAAAACGACCATCACGAGCTGAACGGCTATCCGTTACAACGATCTGATAAAATGGGCTTTTCTTGGCACCGCCACGAGCGAGACGTATAGTAACCATTTAAATAAATTCCTCAATATTCAATAACTTCCAGAAAAATTCTGTATCTGAGCAGACAAACCTGGAACTTGCATTATAAGCACAAGGATAATCAATGAAAGCGGTATTAAAACCAGCTTTCTGCCTGTACGTACTTAAAGCCTGCTCAGAAAAGACGGGCATTTTACTCTAAAAAGCCTTGTAGATAAAGTGTTTTCGGGATTTATTTTGCTTTATTTTCAACGGCTGTCAAAGCCTTCTAGAACGGCATTTTTCCCATACCACCACCGCCCATTCCCGGGGGCATTCTGCCCTTCAGACTGCCCATCATGTTCTTTATGCCGCCTTTGGAAAATTTCTTCATCATTTTCTGCATCTGTTTGAACTGTTTCAGCAGTCGGTTAAGATCCTGGATCTGGGTACCGGATCCGGCGACAATACGTTTTTTACGGGAACCTTTTATCAGTTCAGGACGCTGCCGTTCCGCCGGTGTCATGGAATTGATCATGGCTTCAATTTTAACCAGCTCTTTATCATTGACCTGGTTTTTCACCTGTGCAGGCACATCACTGACACCGGGCAGCTTATCCATTAATCCTGCCATACCGCCCATTTTTTTCATTTGCAGAATCTGATCCCTGAAATCATCCAGATCAAAATTTTTGCCTTTTTTAATCTTTTTCGCCAGGCGGGCCGCTTTTTTATGGTCAACTTTCTGCTGGGCTTCTTCTACCAGGGAGATAATATCTCCCATACCCAGAATACGGGACGCCAGACGGTCAGGGTGGAAAGCTTCCAGGGCATCCACTTTTTCACCCACTCCCATAAATTTAATGGGCTTGCCGGTGATCTGACGAATGGACAGTGCGGCACCACCACGGGCATCACCATCAGTCTTGGTCAGAATAACACCGGTCAGTTCCAGTGCTTCGTTAAAGGCTTTGGCAGTATTGGCCGCATCCTGACCAGTCATACTGTCCACTACAAACAGGGTTTCTACCGGGTTGATGGCCTGATGCAGGCGTTTGATCTCACCCATCATCTCGTCATCAATATGCAGACGACCGGCGGTATCGACTATGACCACATCAATATAATGTTTGCGGGCATAATCAATAGCATTACGGCCAATGTCCACCGGATCCTGGGTAATATCACTGGGGAAAAACTCTACATCAACTTCTTTAGCCAGGGTAGCCAGCTGTTCTATCGCCGCAGGACGATAGATATCAGCACTGGTTACCAGCACGGATTTTTTATCCTGTTTTAATAACCTGGACAGCTTGGCCACACTGGTGGTTTTACCAGAACCCTGCAGACCGGCCATTAAGATAACCGCCGGTGGCTGAACATTCAGGTTCAGGGCATCATTGGTCTCCCCCATCATGGTGACCAGCTCATCATTGACAATCTTGATAAAAGCCTGGCCGGGGGTAATACTTTCTATTACTTCCTTGCCGATTGCACGAGCTTTAACATGTTCAATAAACTCCCTGACCACCGGCAGAGCAACATCTGCCTCCAGCAGGGCCATGCGTACTTCGCGCAGAGCATCTTTAATATTATCTTCTGATAAGCGTCCCTGGCCGCGCAGGTTTTTGACCGTTTTGGCCAGGCGTTCCGTTAATCCGTCGAACATAGTGACTGGTTTACCTTAATTTAAAAATGGGTTTAGATTTTAGTTTTGTAATCAGGGTGATTATCCTAAAAAAATCAGTTAAATCGTAGCGAGAATGATCAGAGTGCTGGAGATACAAGGATTTACAGGTTATTTTGGCTTTATTCGTAGCCACCCTACGGGTGAAGTCAAAATATTCTGGAAAGCCTTGTAGATTCAGTGCTATGGACATTCGCAGCAGGTTCAACTGATTTTTTTAGGATTATAAAAATACGCTATAATAACATGTTGCCATAAGAGTTAAAGCATCCTATGATATAGTTTTTTCAAAGTTACTTTTCCAATTAATACAAACTGCTTGGGATTTATGTTTATATCAGGTTTATTTACCGGTTTTCTTTATCTGGCATCAGGTGCCTGGTTAGGTTTTAACCTTTTAAATGCCAATATTGTTCAGGACAGGCCCAATAAAAACATTATTATTATTGGCTTTATCGCCCTGCTCCTGCATGCAATTATTCTGTTTTCCAGTACCATCACCTCCAGTGGTTTAAACCCGTCCCTTGTAAACAGCTTTTCCCTGGTTTCCTGGCTGGTGGTTCTACTGTATCTGACCGCTGAATTTCGCAAACCAGTGGAAACACTGGGTACCCTGATTTTTCCTATTGCAGCTATTGCTGTCTTTTTGCAATTATTCTGGCCGCACGAATCTACAGTTTCCGGGTTGAGCTTTGAACTGCAGGTTCATATCCTGCTGTCCTTACTGGCTTATGGTCTGCTGGCCATTGCTGCCGGGCAGTCTATTTTACTGCTGATCCAGACTCATTATTTAAAAAACAGGCATCCTGGTGGATTTATTCGCTCTCTGCCCCCTCTGCAAAGTATGGAAACCCTGCTGTTTCAGATTATCAAGGTCGGCTTTATATTATTATCTTTTGCTCTGCTCAGCGGCTTTATTTTTCTGGATGATATTTTTGCTCAGCACCTGGTGCATAAGACCGTATTATCTATCATTGCCTGGCTGTTATTTGCCATTTTGCTCTGGGGACGCGGACATTTCGGCTGGCGGGGTAAAAAAGCCATTCATTTTACTCTGGGTGGATTTGCCTTTCTGATGCTTGCTTATTTCGGCAGTAAAATGGTGCTGGAAATTATCCTGCATAAAATCTGATACCTGGTCTGATACTTATTTTCTACAGGCGGCCTGAACCTTGAATGACATCCCGATTGGAATTCTTTTTACTATCCTTGGCGTACTGATCGTTTTATCCGGTTTTTTCTCCGGCTCTGAAACCGCACTGGTCAGCCTTAACCGCTATCGTCTCAAGCACATGGTTCAATCCGGTCACCGTGGAGCCCAGATTGCCAGTGCCCTGCTGGAACGTCCGGATCGGCTGTTTGGACTGATCCTGATTTTTAATAATTTTGTTAATATTCTGGCCTCAGCCATTGCCACCGTTATCGGAATGCAGTTGTTCGGTGAAGCCGGTATTGCCATTGCCACCGGTATTCTGACCTTTGTTATTCTGGTTTTTTCTGAAGTCAGTCCCAAAACCTATGCCGCACAAAATCCGGAACGTTTTGGTTTCCCCGCCGCCTATGTCCTTAAGACCTTAATGTGGCTGTTTTATCCCCTGGTATTAGGTATCAATACCATAACTAATGGTTTGCTGGCTTTATTAGGTATCCATAAACCAGGCAATAATGATTCCCTCAGTCCAGAAGAATTACGTACTATTGTGAATGAAACCGGCTCCATGATCCCGGTTAAACACCAGAAAATGCTGCTCAATATTCTGGACCTGGAAGCGGTACGGGTAGAAGACATCATGGTTAGCCGGAATGATATTGTCGGCATTGATATGGAAGATGAATGGGAAGTCATACTCAATGACCTGACCAACAGTCTGCATACCCGACTGCCGGTTTTTGAAGGTGATATTAACCATACCTTTGGTTTTTTACACCTACGCAAGGCACTGTCCGTTATTTCCAGCCCTGATGCCGGAAAAGAGGCCTTAAGAAAAGTTATTGCCCCCTGTTATTTTATTCCCGAGGCCACGCCTCTGAACAAGCAGCTGCTTAATTTTCAGCATAATAAACGTCGTACAGCTCTGGTGGTTGATGAGTATGGAGATATTCAGGGACTGGTGACACTGGAAGATATTCTGGAAGAAATTGTGGGAGAATTTACCACTGATCCCTCCGATACCCTGATGAAAGAACTTCATCCACAGGAGGATGGTACCGTCCTGGTAGACGGCAGTGCTAATATTCGGGAGCTGAACCGCATTATGCACTGGTTTTTACCTACCAGGGGTGCTAAAACCATTAACGGCCTGATCCTGGAATATCTGGAATCCATTCCTGAACCCGGCACCAGTGTACTCATCGATGACTACCCCATTGAAATTCTTCAGCTCAACGGCAATACAGTTAAAACCGTTAAAATATCTCCACGCCTGCATCAGCAGACAGCTTACAATACGACTCAAACAGAGAGCCAAACATAAACTTTGTGAACCAGAGCATGGAAAATCCTCTTATTTAAACTATATTTAGATTCAAAAGTTCATTGTAATCATTAATAGTCAGTATTAAATTGAAGGATCGACAACCTTGTCCCAGGTAAGCCTGTTATTTAAAGACCGGATATTAAGTATCCACCAGTTAAACCAGCACCAGGATTTTTTAATCGGTCACGCTCCGGACTGTGCTATCCATATCGACAGCCTTGCGGTTAAGGGACATCACGCCAGAATTTCCTATATGGCTGGTAATCACAGCTATAAGATAGCACCTGTAGATGACAGTGCTGACATTTTTATTGAAAACCAGCCTGTTCAAAACGAAACCGAGTTATCTGACGGCGACCATATTAAACTGGGTAAACACACCCTGATATTTACCTTTGATGAACGTAACGAAAAACATAAGGCCGTCCCCCGGGAACCGGAAAAACCCATAAAACAGACAGGTACCGGATGGATACAATACCTTAATGGCAGCAAACTCGGAAATACACAGCAGATTAAACACAATATGATGAATATTACCGATGACAGCGGACAGCATGTCGCCCTGATATCCAATCGTCACGACGGCTTTTACCTTTCCTGGCTGCAGGGGAAGCCGCCTAAAGTCAATAAACAAAGCATTGGTGAAAAAAGTTTCAGGCTGGACAATAACAGCTATATTGCAGTGGGAAAAACCAATGTACTGTTTTATATTGATTAGAAAAATCTGATCCTGTGTCATTTACGACATGGCAGTTAAGGCTTCGGAAAGATTTTTAACAGCAATCACTTCCATGCCTTCCAGCTTTGATTTAGGACGGTTTGAAAACGGCACAATGGCCTTTTTAAAACCATGCTTGGCGGCTTCATACAGACGTTCCTGACCACTGGGTACCGGACGGATTTCACCGGAAAGACCGACTTCACCAAAGACCACCAGCTCCGGCGATAAAATTCGGTTTCTGAAACTGGACACGATAGCCAGCAGCAGGGCCAGGTCCGCAGAGGTTTCATTGACCTTAACGCCACCCACCACATTGGCAAAAACATCTTGATCACCAACCTGCAGACCACCATGACGATGCAGCACAGCCAGCAACATAGCCAAGCGGTTCTGATCCAGCCCCACTGCCACCCGCCGGGGATGACTTAATTGCGAATCATCCACCAGCGCCTGGATTTCGACCAGCAGAGGACGGGTGCCTTCCCATATCACCATAACCACGCTGCCGGCACTGATTTCTTCACTGCGGGAAAGAAAAATAGCTGAAGGGTTTTTAACTTCCAGCAGACCCTTATCCGTCATGGCAAACACCCCCAGTTCGTTGACCGCGCCAAAGCGGTTTTTCTGCACGCGCAGGGTTCTGAAACGGCTGTCATTATTGCCCTCAAGCATAATAGAACAGTCAATCATATGTTCCAGCACCTTGGGGCCGGCCAGGTTTCCGTCCTTGGTGACATGGCCAATTAAAAAAACGGCGATATTATTCTGCTTGGCAAAGCGGGTCAGATAAGCGGCACTTTCACGCACCTGAGAGACACCGCCCGGTGCCGACTGGATATCTTCCACATGCACGACCTGAATGGAATCCACTACCAGGATCCTGGGCTTAAGCCTGCGTGCCGTTTCGCAAATGGCTTCAACACTAGTTTCTGATAACAGCTGGAGATTTTTATCCGGCAGGCCCAGGCGTTTGGCACGCATGGCTACCTGCTGCAGAGATTCTTCACCGGTGACATACAGTGCCGGCATACGTTCCGCCAGCTCACATAAAGTCTGTAATAACAGGGTACTTTTACCGGCACCGGGATGACCGCCAATCAGAACCGCAGAACCCGCTACAATACCGCCACCCAGAACCCTGTCCAGCTCCTGTGAACCGGTATGGATGCGGGGCAGTTTTTCCAGGTTGATCTGATCCAGTGTCTGCACTTCAGACAGGTGGCCACTATAGCCTTCATGACGGGAGAGTTTATTATGTTTAGATGCAGCCTGTGCAATGGTTTCTGTCAGACAATTCCAGTTACCGCATTCACTGCACTGTCCCTGCCATTTGCTATGCTCTGCACCGCACTCGCTGCAGACATATACTGATTTTATTTTTGCCACTGAGTATTTTCCATAACAGGTTTTAGGGTGAAGTTTATCAGTTTTTGAGCTTGGGGATTACCCTTATCTATATAAGAATATTAGTAAATAGTGTTTTAATTATATTTAATCTGTATTATTATAGATGTTAACAATACACAACCGGGTATTAATACCGGTAATTATAAAAAAATAACACATAAACCGTATTGTTCCTAACACATATTATGGTATCCAAAGGAGAGTATTATGGAACTTTTTTCAGATCAGTGGATGAAAAAATTCATGGATGAATGGAATAATGAAAATAACCTGTCAGGTGCTCTGGAAAAAACAGGTTTCAGTTCTACTATTGCCTATGGCTATGATGGTGATGAGCAGCCTCGCGGAGTCATTAATATTGAAAACGGCAGGGCCGTATCTGCCGGAAGTTATAACGGTGAGCAGGCCAACTGGGATTTACGCGCCAGAGAAACGGCCTGGAAAGAGTGGATGCAGAAAGAAATGGGTATGATGGGGCTGGGTGCTGCCTATACCACCCGAAAATTAAAATTTGCCGTTGGCGATTACAAAGCCATGATAAAAGATCCGCGTATAGCCGGCCCTTTTATCAAGAGCTTTACAGTTATGGGACGGGTGCAATAGCACTTGCTTAGCAGGAGGTTATACCCCTTTCCTTCTGCTTTCCCTTTTTTATTTTTCCGGTATTGCTGATGCCCTGTTTACAAACTCAATCAGGGTTTTACCAATATCGGTATTGTCCATAATGCCAGAGAAAGCTTCACTGCCGGTTCCTGTTGCAAATACAGGCACCATGGTTGCGGTATGGTGGCGGGTGGTAAATGCAGAATCCGTCACTTTCTTCTCTTTTATTGAGCCATTATGAATAGCAAAGCCGCCTGTTTCATGATCAGCCGTGACCAGAATCAGGGTATCCGGATGGGTTTTACTGAATTCCAGTGCTACGGCAATGGCCTTATCAAAATCAACTAATTCAGACAGCATATAGGCCTGATCATTCTGGTGTCCGCCCCAGTCAATTTGTGAGCCTTCAACCATTAATACAAATCCCTGCGGATTTCCGGACAGGATCTGCAGGGCTTTCTCCGTCATCGCAGCCAGAGAAGGCTGACGATTCTGACTGACTTTAGGCAGGTGTTGGCGGGCAAACAGTCCAAGCAGACGTTTAACCTCGCCAATATTATTAAACTGCTGTAAATTGAAGACCACGGTTGTTTTTTGACCTGATTTTTTTTTACCAGACCCTTTTTGATTAAGCTCTTGTTGATTAAAGAATGAAAGCAGATCCAGCTCATCATAACGATAGCTGTTTGGATCACTATGCGGTAAAAAATAACCCAGGCCGCCGCCCAGAATCACATCAGTATCCCCTTCTGCTATCTGCCGTGCAATAGTCAGCTGATTTTTCCGGCTGTCGGTATGCGCCACAAATACCGCCGGTGTCGCATGAGTCACTGAACAGCTTACCACCAGTCCCGTAGACATGTTTTTTGCTTTGGCGTATTCAAACAGGGTTTTAAGCGGCCTGCCATCAGGACTCAGGGCAATCACCCCATTGTCAGTTTTATAACCGGTGGACAGGGCCGTACCGGCAGCCGCTGAGTCGGTCACCAGTTCATTATTTGAATAAGTGGTCTGCATGCCCGTAAGCGGCAGTTGATCAAGGTTCAGATGACCATTGATTATGCGGGCCGCACTGATCTGAGACAGCCCCATACCGTCGCCGATAAAAAAGATAATATTTCTGGGCACCTCGGCATTGGCTGACAGCAATACCGGGAAAGCACTTAATAACAGGCAAACAATTAAGCGGATAACCGGCCAGCGAATATTCATTTAGTTATCCAGACTTTTGCTGACAATTTCATAAACATCAGGCGACAGTTTTTCACCGGCCGCTCTTTGCAGTTCAGCCTGCATCAGCTTCTGGCGCTGATCATCATAGCGTTTCCAGCGGCTGAAAATTTTAACCAGCCGGGCCGCTATCTGCGGATTGAATTTATCCAGTGCCAGGATCTGATCCATAACAAACCGGTAACCGGAACCGTCCTTATTATGGAAAGCTTTTAAATTAGCACCGGCAAAGGTACCTATCAATGCCCGGACTTTATTGGGGTTTTTAAATTCAAAACAGCGATGCGTCATCAGCTGTTTAACCCTGTCGAGCACATTATCATGCTGTGCCGATGCCTGCACAATAAACCATTTATCCATAACCAGGGAGTCATCAGCCCAGGTATTTTCAAAGCTGTCCAGAGCCTGGCGGGTATAATCAGACTCAATATGCGCCAGTTGTGACAGGGCTGCCATGGTATCGGTCATATTATCAGCATCAGTAAAATGCTGATAACCCAGTCTGGCAGCCTGGTCATCCCCTCTGGTCATCTGATAAGCCAGGGCCAGGTTTCTCAGGCTGCGCTTGCCTGCTGCTGCCGCATTAAACTGATAAGCCCTGTTTGTAGAAAGTGACTGGTAATATTGTTTAAATTCAGTGGCTAATTCTGCGGCAATCACCAGCCTGAGCTGTTTTCGGACATCAAACACAGCATCCACATCAGCCACTTCCAGTTGTTCCAGCAGATAAGATTCTGCCGGCAGCAGCAGTGCCTGCGCCTTAAGGGCATTATCCAGTTTCTGATCGGTTAATACCTGTTTACAGCCGTGTAAAAACTGCTCCAGCATCTCTTTATCAAAAGCATTATTAAGTATTTCTGTTCCCGCCTGCTGTTTAACAGCGTCCAGGATTAACTGACTGGCAAGCTGCTGACCGGCTTCCCAGCGGTTAAAGGGATCAGTATCATAAGCCATTAAAAAGGCTCGATTACTACTCAATTGTGCCGCTGATAAATCATCCGGATATTGCAGAATAACCGGCGCCGAAAAATCCCTTAATATGGATAATATCGGTTCTTCTTCAATCTCATTAAACTCAAAGCGTTGTTCATAATCCGTTAAAGCCAGAGTCTGCTCAGCTATCTCCTGTCCCTTATTGTTGAGCAGGCCGGTTTTTAGCGGAATATAAAACGGTGCCTTAACTTTTAAATCCGGACTATTCAACTCTTCATAATGAGTCATATCACAATGTTGTTTAAGAGTCAGAACAAATTTTTTCTGCTCCGGAAGATACTTGGACTTAACCTGAACTCTGGGTGTCCCCGCCTGGTTATACCAGGCATCAAACTGGCTGAGATCAATACCGCTGGCATCAGCCATGGCCGCAACAAAATCTTCTGTGGTGACTGCCTGACCGTCATGCCGTTCAAAATACAGATCCATGCCCTTTCTGAAGTTTTTCCTGCCCAAGACGGTATGGATCATACGGATCACTTCAGCACCTTTGTTATAGACTGTGACCGTATAGAAGTTATTTATTTCCATATACTGAGCCGGGCGGATAGGATGAGCCATGGGACTGGCATCCTCAGCAAACTGATGTGCCCGCAGAATACGCACATCATCAATGCGTTTTACCGGCCGGGACTGCATATCCGAAGTAAATTCCTGATCCCGAAATACCGTCAGACCTTCTTTAAGACTGAGCTGAAACCAGTCCCGACAGGTGACCCGGTTGCCGGTCCAGTTATGAAAATACTCATGACCGATGACCCCTTCTATACCTTCATAATCAGCATCAGTAGCACTTTGCGGATCCGCCAGCACGTACTTGGAATTAAAAATATTTAATCCCTTGTTTTCCATTGCACCCATATTAAAATCTTCAACCGCTACAATCATATACACATCCAGATCGTATTCCAGGCCAAAGGTCTGCTCATCCCAGCGCATGGCTTTTTTCAGGGATTCCAGGGCATGAGCGCATTTGTGTTTATTCTGTTTTTCTACAAACAACTGCAGTTTCACCTTACGGCCGGACAGGGTGGTAAACTGGTCTTCAACTTTGAGCAGATCACCGGCTACCAGAGCGAATAAATAGCTGGGCTTACGAAACGGATCATGCCATCTGGCAAAATGCCGCTGTTCATCTATTTTACCCTTTTCAATTAAATTACCATTAGAGAGTAAATACGGATATTTCTTTTTATCGGCAATAATGGTGGTATAAAAAACCGACATAATATCCGGCTGATCCAGATAATAAGTAATACGTCTGAAACCTTCAGCCTCACACTGAGTACAGAAATTGCCGCTGGACTGATACAGACCTTCCAGAGCCTTATTCTGCTCTGGTTTGATCCACACTTCGGTTTCCAGAACAAAAGACCAGGGTACTTTATGCAGGGTAAGCCCCTCATCATCCAGCATATAATCACTGTCAGTCAGCGGCTGTCCATTAATCCGCACCGACTGTAAATCCAGGTTCTGACCATGCAGTCTTAATGAGTAATCACCGGCTTTAGCCTTATCAGTGCGTAAAATCTCCAGACGGCTTTTAACAATAGTAACAATATCGGTTACCGTTTCCTGATCAGATACTTTCTGTACTTCAGCTTCCAGTTCAAAATTCAGATCAGTACGGTTAATAACATAAGCCGGCGGCTGATAATCTTTCAGATAGATGGTTTTATTACTCATATTCAATCGTTACTCTCTGGGTTATCTGACATAATAATTCGTAGGCAATGGTGTCTGAACATTGTGCGACCTGTTCAACGGACAGTCCCTCACCCCATAAAATGACCCTGTCTCCTAATGCAGGGGTAATACCATGCTGGTACAGGGCCTGTAAATTTATAGTGACCATATCCATGGATACCCGGCCAACTAAAGGCAGCCGATGTTTATGCATTAAAACCGGCGTACCTGGGCGGGCATGACGAGGATAGCCGTCACCATAGCCAATACCCACTACACCAATAGTCATATCCTCCGGACAGCACCAGCTGGAACCATAACCAATACAGCCCCCTTTTTTCAGGTGTTTAACAGCAATGAGTTCTGACTCCAGAGTCATAACAGGTTTTAGCTCCAGCTCGGATTGTCCGGCAGCCTCCTTAAACGCCCTGTCCTCAAAAGGAGAAATTCCATAGAGCATAATACCCGGTCTAACCCAGTCATAATGACTTTCGGGCATGGCAATAATAGCTGCTGAATTGGCCATGCTGCGCTGTATATTAAAAGGTAAGACTGTTAATTGTTCAAACAATTCCAGCTGCTGCTGATTAAAGGAGTTGTTTATTTCATCCGCACAGGCAAAGTGGGACATAATCCCTGCAGGTTTTCTATTATCCGGCAGTGCCTGCAGAATATCACTCAGATGACTCAATTCTGTTTTCTGCAAACCCAGCCGATGCATTCCGGTATCCAGTTTCAGCCAGTAAGTGAGTGAGCTGTCATTATTTTCAGCAAAATAATTCTGCAGCCACTGAAACTGCTCCATACAGTGAACGGCCGGGATTAAATGATGCTGCTCACAGAGCTTATAACAGTCCTGTTCGTAGACCCCTTCAAGCAAAAAAATAATTTTATCGATACCCTGTTGACGTAAAAACAGAGCTTCATCCATTCGTGCCACAGCAAAAGCATCACTGTCCTGCAATGCCCTGGCTACCTCTGTAATACCATGTCCGTAAGCATTGGCTTTTATAACCGAGACAACACAACTATCCGGGGACAGTTTTTTTACCACATCCAGATTATGCTTAAGTGCGGCTAAACGGATTCTGGCTCGAACCTGGTGCATATTAAACTTCAGCCTCTAGTCTTCATAATCAATAGATGCATGGTTTTCAAAACGGGTATATTGTCCCAGGAAAGTCAGTCGTGACGTACCCAAAGGACCATTACGCTGCTTGCCGATAATAATTTCTGCAGTGCCCTTATCCGGACTGTCTTCGTTATACACTTCGTCCCGATAAATAAATACAATTAAATCTGCATCCTGCTCGATAGCACCGGATTCGCGAAGATCTGACATAACGGGACGCTTGTTAGGCCGTTGTTCCAGACCACGGTTAAGCTGAGACAATGCAACAACCGGCACGTTCATTTCCTTGGCCAGAGCCTTTAGCCCCCGGGAGATTTCTGATATTTCATTTACCCGGTTTTCCGAACCGCCTTTAACCTGCATTAACTGCAGGTAATCCACTACAATCAGGCCGATATTATGCTTACGCTTTAAGCGTCTGACCCTGGCCCGCATTTCTGTGGGCGACAGGGCCGGGGTATCATCAATAAAGATATTGGCTTCGTTTAAAATAGAAACCGCCGAAGTCAGTCTTGGCCAGTCATCTTCATCCAGCTGGCCTGAACGCACCCTGGTCTGATTAATACGTCCCAGTGAAGACAACATACGCAGAGTCAGCGATTCTGCCGGCATTTCCATACTGAACACAGCCACCCCGACACCGGCATCAATAGCCGCGTTTTCTGCCAGATTCATAGCGAAGGTGGTTTTCCCCATTGACGGCCTCCCGGCAACAATCACCAGATCAGCCGGCTGCAGGCCGGATGTCAGGCCGTCAAAATCAGTAAAGCCGGTGGGAATGCCGGTAAAACTGCCGCCGCTCTGGTACAGCTCATCAATCCGGTCCACAGTTTTTTTCAGTAACTCGGTCATGCCCTTGAAATCATTTCCGGCATTAGCGCCTTTATCCGCAATCTCAAATACGGTCTTTTCAGCGGCTTCCAGAATTTCATCGCTGTTTCGGCCTTCCGGATTAAAGGCACTATCTGCAATTTCATTACCGATTTGTATTAATTGCCTTAAAACCGACCGTTCCCGGACAATTTCTGAATAGGCACGGATATTAGAGGCACTGGGTGTATTGTTGACCAGGCTTCCCAGGTAGGCCAGTCCGCCTACTTCATCAATATGGTTATTAGACTCCAGACGCTCCGACAGGGTAACCACATCACAGGGTTTTCCGGATTCAATTAAACCTTTGATCTCACTAAATATTATCCGGTGATCCCGTCGATAGAAGTCTTCTTCATTAACAATACTGGCAATATGGTCCCATGAGTCATTATTAAGTAATAGACCGCCCAGAATAGACTGTTCTGCATCAATAGAATGGGGAGGCAGTTTGATAGAATCGCTTATCTGTTCCATGAATTACTCAAAGTTCTCTGAATAGGAAAAACCACTATTATCTAATACCCGGACCAATTTACAAGCATAAAATTTACTAAAAAAAAGTTGTAACTACTCAGCGTATTTAGATTTTGTGCCAGTTCAAGGCATTTTCGCACGGAAAATGTGAGCGTATATCAATACGTGACCATTTGAGTACGAAAATAACGCCGAAGTGGTGCAAAAGATGAATGCGCTGAGTAGTTAAAGGGGTTTTCCCTTAATAATTAGACAAAGCATAGATATTTTATTAATATTGAAAACAGTACAGAATGCTAAAATAAAAACTAAAAATTCTAAAGGGGCCCCACTTCCCCTGACATAATAACAATAATCTTCTTACTATAATTATAATAAATGAGGTGTAATTCTCGATGTCACAACAATCCGACCTGACTCTATCGGAAAGGAATCTGTTTCAACAGGGTTTTCAAAGCTACACACCGTCAGAATTAAAAACACTGAACTGGGGATTACGCTTTACCCCGTTTCTATGTATGGCACTGGGCTTTTACGGTCTGGTTAATCATAATATTGTTATTCTTTTTATTATTTCTGCATCCGGAATTATTGCTGCATTTTTCCCTAATATGCATCCCTTTGATCTGATTTATAACAACCTGGTTCGGCCCCTGTTTAAGGGTGTCAGACTTCCGCCTAATCCCCTGCAGCGTCGTCTGGCCTGCCTTGGTGCCGGTTTTATGAATGCGACCATAGCATTTATGTTCCTCACCGACCCAACGGTTCAGACACTTCCCTGGAATGAATTTCAGTTTACTCTGGATGGCCTGGGCACCGGCGGTACAGTAGCCTATATTCTGGGTTATCTGCTGGTTTCCATGCAGGTGATTGTATTTGCCAATCACTTCTGCCTGCTGTCCTGGGCTTACGAACAGTTAATGCGTTCCATGGGCTTAACAGAAAAGCCCATCAGTCCTGAACGTGCTAGAAAACTGCTGCATCTTGATGCTGTTATTGTAGATGTACGGGACAGGGAAGACTATAACAAGGGGCATATTGAAAACGCAGTTAACATCCCACTGGATGAAATGGCAAAAGGCAATAATCTGAACTCATATAAAGACAGACTAATGCTGCTCTACTGTGGTAATGGCCGATTCAGCTTTATTGCACAGGAGTTAATGCGTAAACAGGGATTATCTATGGCTTATGCTATGGGAAGTTATGAACATGCGAAAGAATCGCTGGGGATCCGTTAAAACAGGTGGATTACTACACTGAATAATTTTTACTAACTGGTTATTGTTATTCTAATGATTCAATAACCAGTTAGGCAGTTTTTTATTGGCATTTTCTGCAATACGACGCGCAATTTCATCGGCTTTGGTTATTTTCTGTTCAGTTGGTTGCTGATCAGGAATCGCCTTTACTTCAGCATTCTGCTCCTGATTTTGTACGGACAGATCCTGTAAATTTTCAGACTCATGTTCATGTTTCTGATGTTCCAGAATAACCAACATATCATCATAAGATATTTCTTCTACGAAATATTGCTCATCAATTTCCTGAAAAAATCCCATACCTGCTTACTCAAATTTAAAAAATAAAATTACCAATAATGTTTCTATGGTTTTATAGTAAGATTTTATTAGGCTGATGTAAATCAGGCTATTCCTACATCAAGTATTTGAATATATAAGTATAATCTAAATATAGAATAGGGCTGTCCCCTATATAATTAAGGTTTATAGTGTTTTTTTATCTTAATTAACAGTTATTAACAATATAAAGAAACGCATAGCGGTTACAATTAGCAGGCATTATGGAACATTCCGTACTTTACAAACAGGACTATAGTCAATCCAGGGTTCAGTACCTGTTTAAAAACAACAGGGGACGGGATTTTATCTGCGGTGATATTCACGGCTGTTTTGACCTGCTTGAAGAACAGTTACAGAAAGTTAATTTTGATCCTCAACAGGATCGCCTGTTCAGTGTTGGTGATATCATAGACCGGGGTTATGACTCCGCCAAAGCGCTTTTTTATTTAGAGCAGGACTGGTTTTACTGTATTCGGGGTAATCACGAGCAGATGTTTCTGGACTGGTGCAATGAAGACACCCCGGTTTTTCGTGCCGATGCTTTTCGTTTTCATATGCATAATGGCGGTCAATGGGTAGCAGACTACCTGGGTGTCCATATTCAGCAGCTTAACGATGATATTCTTAATGATAAACCCATTACCGAAAAATACCCTGCATTAGATCTCTGGGTAAAAGCACTGTCAGCCTTGCCTTTTGCCATGGAAATAAAATCATCCCGGAAAAAAATCGGCATTATTCACGCTGAAATTCCTCAGGAAGTTAAATGGCCTTCACTGGAAGCAGAGTTAAATAAGCCCCGGGTTTTATACAGTTTATTATATTCACGCAAATATATTCATTCTTTAAAGCCTAAAAAATACAGCATTAGCGGTGTGGATGAAATTTATGCGGGCCACACCATCCTTGACAAACCTCAGAAAATTGGCAATATTCATTATATTGATACCGGTGCCTACTCCAGAAACCAGCTGACCTTAGTCAAGATTTCCAATTAAGATCCGCTTAAAACAGTTTTTTATGCTCTCAAAACCATCAGCAAAAATCCTGGCTGAAAAAAAGTGACTGAACCAGAAAAATTCTTATAAAGCATGCAGAATCCTTTAAAACGCCCTATCCTGGAAATTCTTAAAAATACCGACGGCGTACTTAAAGAGTATCAACTGCATCGACTGCTGGGCGGTGCAGCCTTTAGCCAGTTTACAGAAGGCTGCAGTGATGAACTGGCCCTGTTTCGTAAACATTTCCTGGTTATGAATGCCCTGTACGAACTGCATGAAGAACTGCTTGAGCAGAAACTCTACCTGCAGATTTCTGCACTGGAAATCAAACTGTATCCAGTAGCAGAAACGCCTTTCTGGTTACAGCCTGGCAAGACACTTGAAGTTGAACACACCTTTGCCAAACTCAGTCAGTATTACCGGGACTGGCAGTATTTTAATAAAACCAACGATGCCGATGTCGAAGCACTATTAAAAGGCTTCTGGAATACTTATCTGGTCTGCGAAGAAAAAACCGAAGCACTGGCCTGCCTGCAGCTGGATAATAATGCCAAATGGCCGGATATACAGCAGCAGTACCGCCGCCTCTGCCAGCAACATCATCCTGATAAAGGCGGCGACCCCATCTATTTTATTGAAATCCGTCAGGCCTACGATAATTTAAAAACTGTTTATAAAAATGCTCCAAACCAGTCTGGCTCAGTGTAACCGACTCCATTAAATATTATTCAGCTCTAAATATCTTCAGGTAGATTTTTTTAAACGCTTAATGTCAAAACCCGCCGCTTTTCTGTCCACTTCAACAGCCTTATCACCACTTACCCAGTTAATAACCCGGGGTTCATTATTTGCGGCTTTTTCCTGCACGGAATCACAGGCCGTTAAACAGACACCACACTGAGTACAGGTAATTTTTGCCCGCTTAATCCCCCTCACCGGCAGGCGCATAGGACAGGCTTTATCACATTCATTGTCACAGGACTGGCACAGACTGGCTCTGGACTTGTCAAAACCGATCACCAGTGCCCTGGGATTACCCATCCAGGCAAAGCTCTGTAACATCCCCACAGAACAGCCGTATTTACAGAACAGATGCCTGGCAAAAAAGAAATCCAGGGTTAACACCAGCGTCATAACCAGTAAAAAAACACTCGGCCCAAAAGTCAGATCAGCCCTGAGCAAGTCATGAAATAACTCAAACGGCGGTAAAACATAACTTAAAATGGTAAATGCCCAGATAAAAGCAATAAGCAGGCACAGCAGCAGTATCAACAGCCAGGCACCCGATTTTGAGTCTCTCAGCGGTTTTTCCCAGAGCGTTACCCGTCCCAGATATTTTTCCATTAGACGATTAATCGTTTCAACTACTGAAAAATGGGGACATAACCAGCCGCAATATAAGCGTCCATATTTCCATGAGAGAAAGATAAATACACTTACCAGAATGACTACAGGCACAATAAAATTAAATACCAGGTGCTTAACCTGGGTGGGTGTATCAAAGCATTGATACTGGGATGGTTCCAGTCCAAAAATCCAGGCATGACCCAAGATAACAAAATGACCGGCGTTCAGGTCAAATCGGAAAATATCCAACCAGGGGGCCAGTAAAAATAATAAATAGAATGAATAACGACTCAGGGTACGCAGTCGTTTTCTGGGAATGGTCATAAATAGCCTGTTTTAATAATCAGGGGGGTATTTTAGGTGTGGGAAATGGTGGGTGCAGTGATTAATGTTACAGAAGTGATGAAAATTGTTTTTTTAAAAAGGGTGTTCAGAATCAGTATCTCAAACAATATCAAACAGTGCTACCAAGCGGGTTGGTGATTATATTGTCTAAAGTTTAGAGCGACAGCTCACCCTTGAGTGCCCAGTTTCGCTCACACGTTCTTTAACAATTTGTTTGTAACCAGCTGTTTTGAAGTTGTTTTTATAAAAATATTAAAAGACATCCA
>JALUZF010000195.1 GCA_027012135.1 Gammaproteobacteria bacterium | reverse complement strand
GTTTTAACCGGCTGATAGTTAATCGTTATGTCAGAGTACTGATTAATTTCTTTTCTTGCCGGTTCAAGTACACGACGAGAAAAAGCACGCCAAACGTGATAAGACTTTGGTACCTGTAAAATCTGAAGTAGCTCATCGAGATTAAAAACCCGACTCCCAATAGTCTCATATTGCTTCAAAAGCTCATAAATTCGAATTGAGTAGCTAGAACGCATCGGGAGGACTGATTTAAGCGTGTACGCCGTGAAATTGTCTTTCAGTTGGAGCAAATAGGGCTTTAATTTCGGATCAAAATGACACTCCAGCACGCCCTCACGCTTTTTATAAGCCATATAAGAAAACCAAGGCATCATAACCCACCCATCATCATTTTCAATCTCAAATAATCGCTTCATGAGAGAACGAGCAGCACGTTGAAGATTTTTATAATCCGCATCCAGATCACTAACCCTAATTTGATACGTCCAAAAATCTGAATCGTCTTTATCAATCATTCCAACAACAGCCAAAATTATCTTTAATTCAAGAGGGTTCAGTTTATAACGAGCATTAACAAGCGGATTCTTTTTAACAACCAAATTATTCTTCATAGTGTACACCTTTTAATCTATGTACAATTATACAACGAGTGTACACTATTTGTCAAGTGTTTCATTTAACGGGTATTTTGTACACAGTTAGCATAAAAACAACGGGTATTTTGTACACAGTTAACGGGTATTTTGTACACAGTTACCCCTTGCGAAGCCCGATTTTATGGGGGTTCAAAACGTCCGAAAACAGAGAAAAACAAGAGAAAAATAAAGAAAAGGGAGTGGCGAAAGTGAATTTTTTAGTGATTTTGCATATTAAAAAAAGCCTGTTGTAAAAGCAAATTTTCACTGGTGTTATTCCATACATTTTAGCCCTTTCCAATTTATCCAGCGAACTTTTTTTAATATAGACACAAGGGGGCACGCCGTCAGCCGCTTACGCGCCTGCCAGCTCATTGCCCCGACCGCGCGCCGTGTTGCCTACACGGTCGTCGTCGGATCGTGCAATGACCGCACGCTACCGCGTGCTACGTGCCCCTTTTTTTCTTCAAAAACTCCCAAATTTGACTAAAGGGACAAAAAATCGAAAAACTTTTTAAATAATTCTCAAAATGATCTTATAACAAATCACAGAAACAAAAAACTTTTTAGGAGAAAAAAATGAAAAAAAACCACAAAGATACACTATTACGGGGGCTAAAGCAAATAGGCGGTTTTATAATTCGCGTGTTAATCACGAAAATAATAATGAGCATTTAGGAACGAGTTCTAACGGAGATTGTAACAGCTGACCCCCCGTGCCTCACTCTCGACTTTGATCGTTAGAGTGTGCTATCGCTATGGAGGCTAGTAGACAGCAAGGGCGGATTTAACTTGCTCGGCAGCGGTTTACCCCCTGCGGGGGTGAGGTTATTCGGCAATATATTCAAAACAAACTTCATTATCTTGCATAAGTTGCCAAATTTCCTGCGCCCGTTTGTGTGTAATCTTCCAATGCGGATCAAGATTGTTGTAAAGATAGCCTTTTTCAGATACGGAAAGCTCAATCTTTTTGCCTGTTTCTTTGTCTGTCGTGCGTAAAAGCGTTTTTCCGACACATTCCGCCCTTACCCTGGCAATGTACTGCTTAAGGGGTAGTTTTTTCAAATTTGGGGCAATTCTGAAATTTATAGCGGTAATTTTACGCCCTGTTTTAACCGGCTGATAGTTAATCGTTATGTCAGAGTACTGATTAATTTCTTTTCTTGCCGGTTCAAGTACACGACGAGAAAAAGCACGCCAAACGTGATAAGACTTTGGTACCTGTAAAATCTGAA
>JALUZF010000194.1 GCA_027012135.1 Gammaproteobacteria bacterium | reverse complement strand
ATCAAATCTCCTTTAGCATTAAATAATTTAACAGTATCTCCATCATTATTTAAACTAAAATTATTATAACCTTGCACAACGAGAAAACCTTTTGACTCAATAGCTGTTGAATTATCTTTGGTGTGTTCTTTATTAATTTTTCTTCTATGACCTGTTGCATCAGCAATATACCAACCATCCACATCGACAGATTCGTCACCATTATTGTAAAGTTCCACCCATTCATTCCCAACTGCTGGCATAGGCATAAATTCATTCAAAGCAATATCTTCGTCTTCTGCTGAATTATCAATTGTTACTTTCCATAATTCACTCCAATCTGATTCATTCCCCGCTTCATCTACAGCCTTTACACGCCACCAAAAAGTAGCATCAGCAACATTGTGTGCCGTTTTTTCACTATCTGTATATTCTGCATGCCAACGTAAATTTGTCGCACTAGCATTGTGATAACTTTCATATATGTAATGATGTGCTCCATCTACATCACTCCAATCACTCAACAAAGTATCGCCATCTACCACAGCTTCATTTACTGGTTCAATTAATTGCGGAGCACTAGGTGTACTCCTATCTAATGTCACACCACACCATCCTGTCCAATCACTTGTGTTACCACGTTCATCAACTGCACGCACTCTATACTTGTAATATCCATCTTCATCTCTTATATCTCCAGAATATTCTGACACAGTAGGATGTGCAATTGTAGTAGCTTCACGAATTTGATAATCATAATAATCTAAATCACTTTCTCCATTATCCTCCCAATCAACTGTAATATGTCTGTTATTAACAAAACCATCACAACCCATATCATTACCTTCATTATCCAAAATTCTCATACCAGTTGGTGTCTCTGGTGCAGTATCCACAACAAAATGCAATCCAAGCACGTCTCTAAATTGATTGATTGAAGGAATATCTTTTCTCGTAGCATAATCATAAATATGATGTGCAATGTAGTATTCACCATCTGGCAAAGTAGCAACACAATCAGCAAATGATTTTTGTTGTGTTAGAGAAAATGTCGCTTCATCAGAAATATCTACTAGATTTGGATCTCGTCGCCAACTACAAAAGGCTCTCTTGCCATCATGACTAAATCGGAACGAACCATCATCTTGCGCTTGGAAAATTGCATAAGAATCCCAATATAATCCAGCAGATGGTTCTGAAGGTGAATCAGAATCAACATATTCTCCTGTAAAACTCAAATGTGACAAATCACCGTCGATATATACAATTGGTCCTGTGAATTTATGACCATTTTCATAATACGTGTGAAAATTCTCTATTTCTTCACCATCCTTATAATATGTATGTTGTGCATCTGGTGCTTTTGTATCAATGTGGATATTTTTTTGTGTTGTGGATATATTGCCCAGAGAATCCTGCGCTTCTATGCTAAGCTCATGTATACCGTCTGGTAATACATCACTCACATCTGCCTCCCATTCATCACCACTGACTACAGCATTATATTCATGACCATTTACAGTCAACTTTACCCAATCAACACCAGCATTATCAGTAACAGTACCGCGGATTGTAGGTGTTGTATAATTAGTTACAAATTTATCTGGCTCAATTGTACCATTAGAGTATTCAATAGCATCAATAGTCGATTCTGGACCTGTACTATCATATGTAATTTGACAACTGCCTGCCAAATTTTTCCCTGTCAATGCCCAATCTGACTTATTGCCCGCCTTATCAACTGCTCGCACAGCAAATCCATACGTGCCATCATGTGGCAACCAACTACCATTATATTCAAAGATTGAATCATACATTATTTGCTCATCAAGTCCAATTGTTCCATTTGGCGCATTAAAAGAAGTATATTCATAG
>JALUZF010000193.1 GCA_027012135.1 Gammaproteobacteria bacterium | reverse complement strand
CCTGGCGGCTTTGCGGGAAGCTAAAAAGCAGGGGGCCAAACATTCACTGGTGATCTGTAATGTACCGGAAAGTTCCCTGGTCAGGGAATCCAGCCTGGCCTTTATGACTCATGCCGGCCCGGAAATTGGAGTGGCTTCCACCAAGGCCTTTACCACCCAGTTAACTGCATTGTTGCTATTAGTGGTCAGTATTGCCAAGGAAAAGGGCAATACCAGGCTGGAGAAAGAAGCGGTAGAAAACCTGAGAAAGCTGCCGGGACAGATAGAAAAAGCTCTGAAACTGGACGAGCAGATTAAAAACCTGTCCGAAGAATTTTCCGATAAGCATCATACCCTGTTTCTGGGTAGAGCCACTCAGTACCCCATTGCAATGGAAGGGGCATTAAAGCTTAAGGAAATTTCCTATATCCATGCCGAAGCCTATCCGGCCGGTGAATTAAAACACGGTCCGCTGGCGCTGGTAGATGCCGATATGCCGGTTGTTGCCGTAGCACCCAATAATGAATTAATCGGTAAACTAAAATCCAATTTACAGGAAGTAAAAACGCGCGGCGGAAAGCTCTTTGTTTTTGCTGATACCAATGCTGATATTGAAGAAGAAGAAGCCATTAAGGTCATTAAAGTGGGTGAAATTGATTCTTTAATTTCACCTATGGTCTTTACTATTCCTTTGCAGTTACTTGCTTATCATGTGGCCATAATCAAGGGGACAGATGTTGACCAGCCCAGAAATCTGGCCAAGAGTGTTACTGTTGAGTAAAGCCTATTTTGATATATATGTTTCTGGATGAAGGTATAAGGGATAAAGAATTTTTTCTTCACGCTCAATTCGATCCAGAAGAATGCTGCCGGTGGTATTAAATTCTTCCGGGAAGCTGTTTTTCTGTTCTTCAGTCCAGGGCAATTGAGAATAATGTTCCAAAAATTTGTTAACCGCCCGACCAATTTTCTGCATTTCTGATTTTAACTCACGGATAGTATCGAGGCTTTTTTGATCATTGGTAATAGCATGGGTTAGGTAAATATACAGTTTTAAGTTCTCTTTTAAAATATGACGGTGTAACTGTACTTTAAACTGATTAAATAACTCAGTCAGTTGACTAAAATTTTCGTTTTCAAGAGCCTCTCCCATTGCAGTATAAATGGCAAGCAGATTTTGATGATCGTCTTTTAAGTTATCTATTAGATCTGGATAGAAATTAAGTTCAGTGCCAGGTAAAGGCGTAAAATTAGCACTTTCAGTATTTTTATTATCGACTATTTTTTGAGCCTTAGATCGAGAAAAAAAAGTAAATAAGCCCATAAAAGTTCCTTATATAATTATTTATTATCATGTTTTATAAAGTATCTAAAGTTTAGGGTTTCAGATCTCCCAAAAAGGAGAATCATTTAAAAATCATTGATTACTTCAGTTAACCGATAGCCCGTAACAGGAACCGGGTATCCCTTGCTGAAGCCGCAATGCACATCAAAGGATACGGCAATATACCTGATGAACTGTTTTATTACATAACATTTTTAACCCGAGCGCTACCCCTGAGGAGCACAAAACTTTTATTGAGTTATTAATTGGCAGTTTATTATCAATCAGGGTTTTTAGCCAGAGCCATCTGGATAATAGACATGGCCAGGCAATGGCCCGGTTATTATAAATGGCTTGAAACCGGCCGCTAGTCTTATCTTAAACTGATGAGAGGTAATCCCCCATTTATAAAGCAATCCATAAACAGAGGTTTTGCATAAGTCCTATCCACATATCCATAGGTCTGTTTGTTAGTAAGACCTTCAGGTATATCTCATAGACGGGCTTGACCGGTGAGTATGTGGATATGGAGGTTTATAATTTAACTCGTATACTAATTGAGCTGTTATTTAAAAGGCTCAGGTCTGGGTGTGTTATCAACCGAAGGTGGCAATATAGGTAATGTAAACTGTGGCTGTTCCCCAGTCAGTGTTTTTAGGAAGGCTACAATTTTGTTCACCTGATCCTGTGGCATATCTTTGCCCAGCTGGATTTTGGCCATGGTAGATACGGCTTCTGATAGAGTCTGTGCACCACCGTCGTGGAAATAGGGGTAGGTTAATTCTACATTGCGTAAAGTCGGTACTTTAAACTTATATCGATCCGCCTCATTTTTAGTTAAAGCATAAATCCCCAGGGCTTTATTCTCTGTTTTATAAGGCTGCACCAGTCCCATTTTCTGAAATGAGCTACCGCCAACCGCTTCACCATAGTGGCATGCTGTACAACCGGTTTCCTTAAACAGTTGATAGCCGGCCAGTTCGGTTTCATTCAGAGCATTTTTGTCACCCTTAAGCCATTGATCAAAACGGGAGTCAGGCGTTTTCAGGGTTTTTTCAAATTCAGCAATAGCCTGAGTAATTTTATCAATATCAATATGTTCTGTTCCAAAGGCAGCCTCAAAGTCTTTACGATATCCTGGAATAGACTGTAACACTTTAACGGCAATTTCATGATTGGAAGCCATTTCACCGGGGTTGGCAATGGGGCCACCGGCCTGTTCCTTTAAGTCTCTGGCACGACCGTCCCAGAACTGGGCAATGTTCAAACTGGAATTAAGTACTGTTGGAGAATTAATGGGTCCCTGATTCCACTTGTGACCAATAGATGTTGTCAGGTTATCAGTCCCGCCCATACTCAGGTTGTGACAGGAGTTACAGGAAATAAATCCAGAGCGGGATAAACGTGGATCAAAAAATAATTTTTTACCCAGTTCAGCCTGGGCGGTATTAATGCCGCTGGCCGCTTGAACCGGTTGAATAGGCTCATCTGCCATAGCTGTGACAGATAAAGTGGTTGAAATAACCAGGGAAAACATTGTTTTGGATAGTTTCATAGACCGCGTCCTTTAATAATTAAACATAATGAATTAGAGTTATAACAGATACGACTAGTTTAGAATTATTCTAATTATATAAAATGACTTATATCAATTTATATATATTTTATTAGGGTAATATTATTATATTGTGATAAGTGACACGTAAAATTGAGAAAGGAATAGGTATTTACCTAAAAAAACCACGTATGATCACTAAGCGAAGATTTATATTTATGGGCTATACTTTTAGGTAGGTATTAGATTTTAGGATAGGAAAAGGAGTCAGGATGAGAAAATTAAAGCTTTTAGCACTGGGATTGGGTATTATTTTACTGAGTTTTCCTGTTTATAGTCTGGCGGATGCGTTTCTTCCTGAGCCATTATGTTTTGAACCAACACGACCGCTCATGTTTTCACCCAGCAGTTATCGTGATCGCTATGAAAGGGATGTTAAGAAATATGAACTGTGTATCAGTGAATTTGTTTCCAGGCAGGAACAGGCTATTCTTAAGCATCAAAAAGCCATAGAACAGGCACAGAAGATGTTAAAAAAATATGTAGATTAATAGAACCGGCTTCTGTTGCAGCAGATTCAGGTTTGAGGTAAGAATGAATTCTGTAAAAATACGCTTGTTAATTCTGATTATCATTAGTCTGATCAGTATGGCCATTCTGTATATTAACCAGAATTTATCCCTGGCGGATATAGAGCTTTATAATACGGCTAATAATAAAATCCTTGGCCTTAATATTGATATTCTGCAGCTGCGTCATGCTGAAAAAAAATATTTTGTCGAACGTGATCAGCAATATCTTAATAAACACCATAGTTATCTGCAAAGTTTTGACCGGACTCTGAACAGTTTAATTGAACTGGCCAGAGAAGTTGGAGTAAAAAACCCGGATCTGCAGGGTCTGGTACCCTTAATTCGTCAATATGACCAGCAGTTTACCAGACTGATCACCCATGCTGAAACTATTACGAAACCTGAGCGGGTTAAGCAGTATTATGCTTTAAATGCAACGGCAGACCGGATTGAAGATAATCTGAACCGTATTAGGAAAAAACTGCAGCCGTATTTTGAACTTAACCTGAAAAAAAGCCGGGAAAATACTTCAACCATTCTTATTATTACCGCCAGCATATTAATGCTTACCATACTGTTTACCTATCAGGCACTGACCCACTCATTTACGGCTTTTTTAGGGTTTTTTCAACAGGCTAAAACTCAGAATGATCATCTGGATAAAAATAAAATTGTATTTTCAGAATTCCAGACCATGGCAGAAATGGCCAATGAAATGATTGATGCCCGACAGGCGGCAGAGCAGGCTTTAAAAGATTTAAATGAACATCTGGAAGAGCGGGTGGAAGAAGGGGTTGCGGAAATAAAGGCGCTCAATGAGGAAATAAAAGCCACTCAGCGGGATGTGGTTTTTACCATGGGTGCTATTGGCGAAAGCCGTTCCAGAGAAACAGCCAATCATGTCAGGAGGGTGGCAGAGTATTCCCGTATTCTGGGCCTGGCTTCTGGTATGGACAAGCAGGCGGCAGAAATGCTTAAAGAAGTGTCGCCCATGCACGACATCGGCAAAATTGCTATTCCGGACAGTATATTGAACAAGGCTGGTGCACTAACCGATGAAGAGCAGGCCATTATGCGTACCCATACCACTTTAGGTTATAAAATGCTTAAAGGCTCCCAGAAACCGTTTTTCAAAGCAGCAGCTACGGTGGCTTATGAGCATCATGAAAAATGGGATGGTACGGGTTACCCTCGGGGTCTGAAGGCTGAAGATATTGATATCCTCGGCCGGATCACGGCTGTGGCGGATGTGTTTGATGCCCTGTCTTCTGAGCGAGTCTATAAAAAAGCCTGGCCGGATCAGCAGGTACTGGACTATATGAAGGAACAGCGTGGCTGGCATTTTGATCCGCAATTAGTGGATTTGCTATTACAGAATCGTGAGCAGCTTTTTGCTGTCAGAGAACAGTTTAAAGATGTTCTGCATTGATTAATTCAGGTTTTAGTGAAGTTTTAGCAGAAGGTGTAAACAGGCGGGTACCTTTAACTTTGTACTCACCAATCAGTTTCTGACCCTCAGGTGAAATCAGCCAGCGGGTTAAGGCCCGGGCTCCTTTATGGTTCAGGTCAGGGTAGCGTTCAGGATTAATTAAAATAATACTATAGGGATTAAATAATAGCGGATCGCCGGAAAATACGATTTTCAAATGCAGTCTGTTCTGATAGGACAGCCAGGTACCCCGGTCAGTTAAGGTGTAGGCATTAAGTTCATCGGCCATTTGCAGCACTTTGCCCATACCCTGTCCGGCTTCTCGATACCAGGGGCTGTTTTTAAGCTGCAGACCCTGTTCAATAAAAGGCTGCCATAAAGCGCGTTCTTTTTTATGTGTGCCGGAATCATCACCTCTGGAAATAAATAAGGGCTTGTTATGGGCAATGCGAGACATGGCTTCAGCAATATTATGAGCCTGGCTGACATCGGCCGGATCATCTTTCGGACCCACCAGTACAAAATCATTGTACATCAGACGGAAGCGTTTTGTGCCGTAACCGTCTTTTACGAATTTTTTCTCAGCAGCCGGGGCATGTACCATAAGCAGATCTACATCGCCGTTACGCCCCATCTGCAGCGCCTTGCCGGTGCCTACCGCAATAACATGAACCTGGTAGCCGGTCTGTTTCTCGAATACCGGCAAGATACTTTGCAGCAGGCCGGAGTTCTGGGTGCTGGTGGTGGTAGCCAGACGAATAATGTTCTGGTCATCTACTATGGCTGCACCAGACGCAGTTAACATAAGCCCGGTGCTTAAGGTGGTAAAAAGTATAATTGAAAAGAGCTGTGATAGTTTTTTGGCAAAACGCATAAGAAGTTTACTTGTGTTAGTGAATTTATGGCTTGAACATATCGTTCCTATCGCCAATAATCAAGGTTTATGATAAAAAATTTTAAACGCTTATATAAAGGACAAATGATATGGAAAACAATGAGAAAGATAAAGCAGTGCTGGCAGCAATAATAAAGCGTTTTGATGAGCAGCGTCTGCCTCGTCTGCTGGAAATTAAAAAAAATATCGATCAGGGGCTTACCTTAAGCAATCATGAAATGAATTTTCTTGAGGAAGTATTTAAAGATGCCCGTGAAAATGAGCAGTATTTGAAAAAAGCCGATAATGACTTAAAAGAACTGATGGGTAAAGTTATGGGGTTGTACCAGGAAATTACTAAAAAAGCGGTTGAAAACGAGAAGAAAAGCAGTTAGTTACCAGGAAGGCAATTTCTGGATGGACACTAATTAGTCAGGCTGTTCTGGTATTGCCTGAAATATTAAACTCTGCTTCAAACTGTTCTGCACTCAGAGGTTTGTAATAATAATTACCCTGGATCATCTGGCAGTCGATTTCTTTAAGAAAGGTCAACTGCTGCTGAGTTTCCACGCCTTCGGCTATGGTTTTAATATTAAACTGGTTAGCCAGCACAATAATAGCCTGGGTGATGGCCCTATTGTCCTTGTCAGATGGAATACCCTTAATAAAACTCTGGTCAATTTTCAGGGTGTCAATGGGCAGGTGTTTCAGATAGCTCATAGAGGAATAACCGGTACCAAAATCGTCCACAGAAAAGCGGATCCCCAGGGACTTAAGAAAATTAAGTTTTTCAATACTCTCCTGGGTGTTTTTCATTACGGCCGATTCCGTTAGTTCGATTTCCAGAATTTTGGGATCGATAGAAAGCTGCTTAAGCAGCTTTTGCAGTTTTTGAATAAAATCTTTGCGCTGAAAGTGGATCCTGGAAATATTAATTGCCACGGTGTATTGCTGTTTACTATGCTGATTCCAGTATTTAACCTGGGTTAAAGCGGTTTTAAGTACAAAATCTTCCAGTTCAATAATCAGATTGGACTCTTCTGCCAGGGGAATGAATACTTCCGGTGAAACGGGGCCTATTTTGTGGCTGTTCCAGCGCAGCAGAACTTCCATACTGTCAATGGTTTCATGATGACAATGTACCTGGGGCTGATACACCAGGTATAGTTCTTTATTATTAAGCGCAGTTTTCAACTCATTGACCAGGATAAATTTTTTGGCCTTACGTTCATAAAGTTCCTGATGGTAGAAATTAAATGAATTTTTGCCGTTCTCCTTGGCATGGTACATGGCCAGGTCGGAGAATTTCAGCAGGGTATTGGCATTTTCACCATCATCAGGAAAAATGGCAATACCAATACTGCAGCTGATTAAGGCCTGAGTTTCATGGAACATATAGGGCTGGGAAATTGAGTGAATAATATTCCGGGCAATACTGGCCAGGTGTTTTTCACCGTCTACATTTTTCATAATAATAGTAAATTCATCACCGCTGATACGGGCGAGAAAATCATCTACGCGGATACTGGACTGCAGCCGGGAGGCCGCTTCAATCAGCAGCATATCCCCAAAATCATGGCCCAGGGTGTCATTGACGGTTTTAAATTCATCCAGATCAATAAAAAACAGGGCAAAAGGCTCCCGGGTAATTTTATTACGCTTAAGCGTCCGGGACAGGTAATTATAAAAACTGGTGCGGTTAGGCAGTTGGGTTAAGGCATCGTAAAAAGCCAGGGATTCCAGTTCATTGGTTTTGTCTTTGACCTTGAGTTCCAGGGTGGTATTGAGTTCTTGCAGTTCCCGGGTTTTTTTAGACAGTTCATCCTGGGTATGGATGCGAATACGGGTTTCCTGATTCAGCTGTGATACCAGCTGTAGATTGGTAAGTTCCAGATTAAAGGCATTGAGCAGGCTGCGGTTGAAACGGATCATACTCAGGGTTGAAAATAAAGCAAGCAGTATATAGCCGTATAAATGGTTTAAGTACTGCTCATTAAAGAAGCTGATATAAAAAATAGTAACAGGTATAGCAATGGTGGTCAGGTAGGCAAAATAAGCCTGCAGCATTACGCCCAGCGTAGTAATAGCAGCGACCAGCATCAGGCTCAGTAATAAAAAGATATAGGTAAAATAAAGTGTGTTCTGTTCTGGAATAATAAAAATCAGTAGAGTGATCAGGATACCGTTCAGGCAGGCTCCCAGAATATACAGGTAAATCCAGCTTAAAGATTGCAGACGGATCAGTTTGCCCTGGTACAGGATATTAGTAATGCTGCGCAGTGACAGGATAAAAAGATTAATAAAATACCATTTGAGCAAAGATTCACGGATGGCGGTAAAATCCCAGAGCAAAAGCATATACAGAGAAATAGCAAAAAAAATGCTCAGAACCGATGGATTAAGATACTGAAATAAGTAATCCGCCTGTTTTTTGATCAGCAATTGCTCGTTCTGCAGCATAGGTAAGGGAGTTCTTTTTTGGGAAAAATTAAGTGCTTTAGATTATTTCAGTATCGTTTACAGAGAGCGGAATATCAAGTTTGATGTTCATGGGTTCATATTTTTATTATTTAAGCCAATATATCTCTATACAGGATAAAATTGTTTTATAATAAAAAATTGGCAAATAAAAGGGGGCTGCGGTTATTTTATTAAATACCGTGGTGTACTGGGCAGGTTTAAATGAAAAAGTTACTTAAAATAATAACTATTCTTATGTTTTTCTGTTCTTCTGCTGCAGTCTGGGCACAGGAAAAAAATGATTCCGTAGACAGTTCTGTAGCAGGTGTCACTAATACAGATACCCAGGAAGAGACCAGTGCTGAAGATGAAGACTGGGATTCGGAATGGGACGATAAATTCGAAAACAGTTTTGATGACAGCCCGGTGGTGCCGGAAATTATTTATCCGGACTGGTTTAAAAAGAGTTTTCTGGAATTGCCGGAAGATATCAGTGAGGCAGCAGCGGACGGTAAGAAAGGTATTATTGTCTATTTTGGCCAGAAGCATTGTGCTTACTGCAAGATGCTGATAGACAGGGACTTTGGTCAGAAAGATATAGAAACTTATACCCGTAAAAATTTTGATGTGATTGCCATCAATATCTGGGGCAGTAATGAAGTGATAACACCGGATGGGCAAACCATGACCGAACGGGAGTACGCTATTCGGGAAAAGGCCAATTTTACGCCTACCCTGATTTATTATGATATTCAGGGTAAAAAAGCCCTGATGCTGCGCGGCTATTATCCCCCTTATAAATTCCGTGCTGCCATGGAATATGTCGTGGAAGGTTATTACAGGGAAGAAACCTTTCGTGCTTATATGACCCGCGCCAATCCGCCGCCGAAGTTTGAAGTATCAGAAATGAATCATGAAGATTTCTTTATGTCTCCGCCTTATGCACTGGATCGTTCCCGTTTTAAAGCCCAGGAACCGCTGCTGGTGTTTTTTGAACAGACCGACTGTCATGCCTGTGATGTATTGCATTCTGAGCCCCTGGAATATGAACCGACCAGAAAGCTGCTGGAAAAATTTGAAGTAGTGCAGCTGGATATGAATTCAGATACCCCGGTGATCACTCCGGATGGTCAGAATATTACAGCTAAACAATGGTCGGAACAGCTAAACCTGTTTTATGCGCCTACCCTGATTGCCTTTGATGAAGAGGGTAAGGAGATCATTCGTATTGACTCAGTGGCTCATGTGTATCGCCTTAAAAGTGTGCTGGAGTTTATCGTTACCAAAACCTATAAGCATATCCCCAATTTTATGGACTGGCGTTTTTATACCACCTTTGGCGGGAAAATGCTGCCGCCGGTTCAGCATCAGCCTGATGAGGTGGACTCGGAAGAACAGCCCGTTGGCAGTTCGACTATACAATAACTCACAGGCTGAATACACCCTTGAATATTAAACCGCAATATCTGGAGATACTGGCCGCTATCGGTATTGATGAAACTACTCTTAGCAATGCATTCAGTGCCGCAACACTTAAACGCGGTATTGAATATTTTGAACAGGATCGAGTGGAAATCATTGATGTTGAAACTGAGAGCCAGAAAGAAGTCTATATATTCTCTGAAGTAATGGGCAGTGGTGGTTATTGTTACCATACCGAAGTAGCCATAAAAATTAAGCAGAGTTTTATTGCCGTTATCGGTGAGTGTGACTGCCCGGTTGGGTTTCGTTGTAAACATGCTGTAGCGACCCTGTTTCAATTTGCCCGTGCAGGAGCTCTGGTGTCGGAAAAACCTGATGCTCTGACCCGGGAAGAACAGAACCGTATTAAAGAGCTGGAAGTTAAAATCTGGCTGAATAGTCTGCACAGTGAGTCAGGCAAGGATTCGGTTCAGGGCACCTTTGCCGGTGCTGAACCCGGTTATAATAATGTTTTACTGTACTGGCTAAGACCTGCCCAGACTGAGCTGGGACTGGAAGTGGAAACTGTAATTGCCCGCAGACTTAAACGGGGTGGTTATGGCAAGGCGCGGGCGCAGAGTGTAGAAGAGCTGACCGATGAATACGCTCAATATCTTAATTTTGAGCATAATGATCAGGATATAGAGATTGCCGGTCTGCTTTATAGTATGGCCGGCAGGGGTTATCGGCATCGTCAGAATGTTTATCCTTTAAAAGGGGACATTGGTGAACTGGCTCTGGAAAAGCTAATGGCTAATCAGCGTTGCTTCTGGTCTGGTCATGAAAACAGTCAGCCCCTCAGATGGGAGCCGCCCAGGCAACTGCAGATTGAGTGGCAGTTAGAGGATGATAACTATCAGTTAAAAATTGATATTGTACCGCAGGCACAGGAGCTGTTTTTACTCAAACATTTTTATTATGTAGACACAGAAAATAATAGTTTTGGCCTGCTTGAACACCCCGGATTAAACCGGCAGCAGGTACAGAAAATATTAAACGCACCTCCTGTCCCTAAGGAAATGGCAGAAAAAGTTTCCAGCCAGCTGATTCAGACCTGGCCGGATAATGAAGTGCCCATGCCAGTTAAAGCGGACATAGAAACCGTTCATATCAAGGCACAGCCAATAGCCAATGCCCGTCTGCACAGTGTTGAACTGGATAATCACAGGGTTCATCTATTAAGCCTGCGTTTTGATTATGACGGCCATATTATTCAGCCTGATCATTTCTACCACAGCGTTGGTATTCTTGAACAACAGCATCGTTTTATTATTGACCGGGACCTGGACTTTGAGCAGCAATGCCTGGCCCTGTTAAAAGACTGTGAATTTGTTGCTGCAGACAATGCCGGCCTGCAGAACTTTAATCATCTGGATCTGCTTATGCTGGCAGATTCGCTTAATGACTCTGTCTGGTTGTGGGATGAGTTTCAACAGCAGACCATGCCCCTGCTCAGGGAACAGGGCTGGCAATTTGTAGTGGATGACAGCTTTTATCTGCAGGTTGATGAAGCCGACGAATGGTACGGTGAAATTGAACAGGACAGTGCCAATGACTGGTTTGAAATGACTTTAGGTATAGAGGTTAATGGCCAGACCATTAACCTGCTGCCGGCACTGGTGGAATTGCTGGTGGAGGAAAAAGATCCGCAGCAGTTACGCCAGAAAATACTGGCTCGTGAACAGATCATTCTGCCTGTTGTTGATAAAAAAGAACGTCCCCGCTGGTTTAAACTGCCGACACAACGGGTTATGGGGATCTATGATACTCTGGTAGAGCTGTATGATTCTCAGGCATTGAATACCTCGGGTAAGCTGGTGCTTAATCGTCAGCAGGGGATGCAGTTTGCCGAGCTGCTCAATGATCCAGCCATGCAGTGGAAAGGGGCGGCTGAATTGCAGCAGCTGAGTAAAAAACTGCAGAACTTTAAAGGCATTGAAGTCATCGCTGTTCCGGAAGGATTAAAGACTGAGCTGCGTGATTATCAGCTGCATGGCCTTGCGTGGCTGAATTTTTTACATGAATACCAGTTTAACGGTATTCTGGCCGATGATATGGGACTGGGAAAAACCGTTCAGGCTCTGGCCTGGCTGCTGTATCTGAAACAGCAGCAGAAGCCAGATCAGCAAAACTTGCCTACCCTGGTAGTAGCACCTACCAGCCTGATGGGTAACTGGAAGCGTGAGGCTGAACGTTTTGTACCGCAACTTAAGGTTCTGGTTTTACACGGCCCTCAGCGGCAGGAGAATTTCGATCATATCACTCAATATGATATAGTCCTGACCACTTATTCTCTGGTGCTGCGTGACAGGGACATTCACCTGGAACAGCGCTATAATTATGTGATTCTGGATGAATCTCAGAATATTAAAAATGCCCGCTCCAAAACCTCCCAGATTATTTTTCAGCTTAAATCAGACCATCGTCTGTGCCTGACCGGTACACCCATGGAAAATCACCTGGGTGAACTCTGGTCCCTGTTTCATTTTCTAATGCCCGGTTTTCTGGGTACCCAGGAGCGTTTTACCCGCCTGTTTCGCAGTCCCATAGAAAAACAGGGCGACACGGATCGTCAGCTGCAGCTGCATAAACGCATTAAACCTTTTATGCTGCGCCGTACCAAAGAAATGGTAGCGACGGAGCTGCCGGAAAAAACTGAAATGATCCGTACCATTCCCTTAACCGGAAAACAGCGGGATCTGTATGAAACTGTGCGTCTGGCTATGGACAAAAAAGTACAGGATGAAATCAGCAAAAAAGGTTTTGCCCGCAGTCAGATCATGATCCTGGATGCCCTGTTAAAACTGCGCCAGGTGTGTTGTGATCCGCGTTTACTGTCCTTAACGGCCGCTAAAAATGTACAGGTATCCGCCAAGCTGGAAATGCTGATGGAAATGGTACCGGAAATGGTGGAAGAAGGGCGGAAGATCCTGATTTTTTCCCAGTTTGTTAAAATGCTGGAAATTATTGAACAGGAACTGACAAAGGCTGACATCCCGTATACCATGCTGACCGGCTCAACCCGTAACCGCGATGATGTCATTATGGAGTTTCAGGAAGGTAAGGTTCAGGTCTTCTTAATCAGCCTTAAAGCCGGCGGTGTCGGGCTTAACCTGACTGCAGCGGATACTGTGATCCATTATGATCCCTGGTGGAACCCGGCGGTAGAACGTCAGGCCACCGACCGGGCCTACCGTATCGGTCAGGACAAGCCGGTATTTGTGTATAAGTTATTAACGGAAGAAACCGTGGAAGAAAAAATCCTCCAGATGCAGCAGAATAAACAGGCTCTGGCAGATGCCCTGTATAAAGACAGGAAGAAGACAGATACCGGGACAAAACAGTCAGCCGATGCAGCCCCTAAATTATCCCAGGAGGATTTGGCCGAACTGCTAAATCCTTTAAGCTGATTTGTGAGTAAAAAATTATTCTTATTCTGATTCTAATTTGAGTGTATCCAGAAATTGTTTTGCCTTAAGTATCCCCTCTTCTAAAAAAGGGAAAAGTTAAAAGCTTAATAAACGGATGGAAACTAAATAATTGCAATAAATATTTTAATTGATTGTCAATCTACATAGACAACTTACCTGATAGCCATTATTCTTGATAGTAATACAAAAAATTATGACCGATTTATGATTTCCAGAACAATGGCGGGTGCCTATAAATTACCGCTGATTATCTCCATCTTTATCAGTATTCTGCTGCTGCTGATCGTTTACTCCCGTTCTCTTGTTGATATTGATAACCGCTATCAGCGTGTTGCTGAAACCATGCGGGAAAACACCCGTAAATTAATTATTGAAAAACACAATGCCATGCTGCTGATTGCCCTGGCCATTGGAGATAATCCACGTATAAAACAGGCACTGCAGCAGCGCAGGCCTGAGAGTCTGAATTTACATAAACTGGTGCAGAAATTTGCTCGCTATACTTCCCTGAAAAACCTCTGGTTTCAGGTAATCGATAAGCAGGGTAACAGTTTTCATCGAAGCTGGACGGATAAAACAGGAGACAACCTGCTTAAAGCCCGTCTGGATATTGCAGACATGCTGAAATATCCGGAGATTAAGCGCTCTATCAGTACAGGTAAATACAACCTGAGCTTTAAGGTGATGATCCCGGTTTATGAAAATCAGGAATTTATCGGTATTGTGGAAGTTATTTCCAGTTTTGACTCCATTGCTACAGAGCTGGAACGGCAGGGTGTAGAACCGGTATTTCTGATTGACAGGCATTACCGGGCACAGTTAAGCCGGGCAGACGGTAAACGTTTTATTCATGATTATTATGTGGCGAACAGCAATGCCAAACATCGGTATATTGAGCGTATTGACCAGAACGGTATAGATAAATATATTGAACTGGGTAATAAAATGCTACTGGATAAAAAAGATCAACTGCTGATCAGCGAATACTTATTGCCGGATTTACAAAAACAGCCCATGGGATATTTTATTCTCTTTAAACCTCTGGGTGACATTGATTTAAGTGATATTTACGCTCAGAGAAACCTGTATTTTTTCTATATTCTTCTGCTGACAGTTTTTGTCTATGTCCTGGTGCGTTATATAGCTAACCTGCATTTAACTCAGAAAATTTCCGAGCTGAATCAGGAGCTGGAAAACAAGGTCAGTAAAAAGAATCATGAGCTGATGCATCAGGGTCGTTTTTTGCAAAGTGTGCTGGATGGCGTGTCCGATTCCGTTATGGTGATAGATAAAAACTTTAATGTCACCATGATGAATCAGATTGCAAAACAAATTACCAATATAACAACGGATGATTATCAGAACCTGAAATGCTATAAAGTTTCACATAACCTGGATGTTCCCTGTGAACAGCAAAATGAAGTCTGTCCACATGCTGAAGTATTTGCTACAGGGCAAACGGTTAAAGTGGTACATGATCATATATCTAATGATGGTAAATCACACTTTATCGAAGTAACGGCTACACCGCTATTGGATACAGACGGAAATGTAGAGGCTATTATTGAACTTGGTCATGATGTGACCAACCATGTATTAATCCGTAAACAGCTGCAACAGCAGAAAAGTAAACTGGACAGGCAGGCACATCATGATGCTTTAACTGGTCTGCCTAACCGGATCCTGCTTATGGATCGTCTGAAGCAGGCCATTAAGCAGGCTCATAGAGAACATACTAAAGTAGCGATTCTGTTTATTGATCTTGATCGCTTTAAGGAGATTAATGACGGCCTGGGTCATAACGTCGGTGATGAAGTGCTAAAAGAAATTGCCGGACGTCTCAAAGCCGCCATTCGTAATATTGATACTGTGGCCCGCCTGGGTGGGGATGAATTTATTATTATTTTATCCAGTATCGCCCGGATGTCCGGGGTTATCGAGGTGGCACAGAAGCTGGTTGATGTGCTGGCGCAGCCAGTTAAACATCTGGATCATGAGCTGTACCTGGCAGCCAGTATCGGTATCAGCCTGTATCCTGATGATATTGAGCCGGGAGAAGATGAAACCGACACCATGATCCGCAATGCCGACTCCGCCATGTATCAGGCCAAGGGGATAGGCGGCAATAACTACCAGTTTTATACCAGTGATATGACCGAGCAGGCCTTTGAACGAATTCTGATGGAGAAGAATTTACGCCGGGCTATTGAAAATGACGAATTTACGGTCTATTACCAGCCGCAATACAATAGCCGTACCCATCAGTTTGTGGGTATGGAAGCCCTGGTGCGCTGGCAGCATCCGGAAATGGGGCTGGTATCGCCCAACAAGTTTATCCCGGTTGCAGAGGATAATGGTCTGATTGTGCAAATTGGCTGGATGGTAATTGAAAAGGTGATCCGCCAGGTGCTGATGTGGATTAAAAAAGGATTCTGCAGTGGACATTTATCCATTAACCTGTCCGTTAAACAGATCCAGGATAAAAATTTCCTGGCCAGGATAATGACGAGTCTGAAAAAATATCAGTATAATCCACAGTATATTCAGTTTGAAATTACTGAAAGCTATATTATGACCAATCCTGAGCAGGCTATTGATACTCTGCAGCAGCTCAAGGATATGGGTTTTACCATTTCAATTGATGATTTTGGTACTGGTTATTCTTCCCTGTCTTATCTGAAACGACTGCCCATTGATGAACTGAAAATCGATCAGTCTTTTGTGCGTGATATTCCCGGAGATGAAGATGATGAAGCGATTGTCCGCTCCATTATTTCGCTCTCTAAAAGCATGAACCTGGAGGTCATAGCTGAAGGTGTAGAAACCGAAGCACAGCAGGCCTTTCTGCTGGCCGAACAATGCGAAAATATTCAAGGTTACCTGATCCATAAACCCATGACAGCAGAGGCCATGACAGAGATATTACAACAACGTAAAGATGCCCGGCAACAGGTTTAAACATCTGCTAAGTGCCGAGATGAAAAAAACCTGTAATTCAGGTACAATATGTCCTCTTTTCATCCAGCCACAAAGAATAAATTATGAGTAATGCCCCAGCCCTGCGTAAAACCAAAATTGTTGCCACCATCGGTCCTGCCAGTGATTCCCCCGAAATACTGAAACAGATGATTAACGCGGGTATGAATGTCGCCCGCCTGAATATGTCCTTTGGTGTGGATGAAGTCCAGCAGAAACGGCTGGAGACTATACGTCGGGTAGCCCGGGAAATGGGTCAGCATATTGCCATTATGGCAGACACCAAGGGTATCGAAATCCGCACTGGAAAACTGGCGGGTTCCAGCGTTGAATTAACTGCCGGTGAGAATTTTATCCTGTACTCCTATGCCAGAGAGGGTAATGAACAGGGCGTATCGGTTAACTACAATAATCTGCACAATGAAGTTAAGGAAGGCACTCATATTCTGCTTAATGACGGTGCAATTGAACTGGCGGTGAGCAAAATTGAACAGACTCATGGCGGTGAAGTGCATTGCCAGGTCATTCATGGTGGTCTGCTCAGAGAAAATAAAAGCGTCAATCTGCCGGAAACCCAGCTGGAAATGAGCGCTGTCAGCCCGGAAAACCAGAAAGAAATTCTAAAAGAACTCAGTTTTGCCGCTGAAAATAATGTGGAATATATCGCCGCTTCTTTTGTCCAGACTGCCGATGATGTGATAAAAATACGCTCCATTCTGGAAGATAAAGGGGTTAGAATTCCAGTTATTGCCAAGATAGAAAACAAGGCCGGTATTGATAATCTAAGTGCTATTGTAGCGGTGGCAGACGGTACCATGGTGGCCCGTGGTGATCTGGGTGTGGAGTTACCACTGGCCGATGTACCCGGCATGCAGAAGCGTATTATTCAGTCCACAGTAACCAGTGGTAAACCGGTTATTGTGGCCACCGAAATGCTGGCATCCATGGAAAATAATCCCAGGCCCACCCGGGCGGAAGCCAGCGATGTGGCCAATGCCATTCTTGACGGCAGCTCGGCCATTATGCTTTCCGGTGAAACCGCCATGGGCCGATATCCGGTAGAAGCGGTTAAAATGATGGCTCTGCTGGCAGAGCGTGCCGAGGCATCGCTGGCGGAGTTCGGTTATTTGCAGAGTATCCGCCCCCATAGCAGTAATGTAGTTACCGAGGCCGTCAGCCAGGCGGCCATCACCATGGCCAACCACTTAAAAGCTGCGGCTATTATCAGCCTGACCGAATCAGGCTTTACTTCACGGCAGATTTCCAAATACCGTCCTGAATCCTTAATCCTGGCCGTTACCTGCACCGAAACCGTTGTCCTGCGCTCAGCCATGAACTGGGGCGTGTATTCCATTCTGTACAAGGAAGGCGGCAATAACAACGAAAAACTGGACTACGCTCTGGAAGAAGGTAAACGCTGCGGTTTTATCAAGTCCCAGGATATTATTGTTGTCACTGCCGGCCCGGGACAGGAAGCCGGCGGTACTAATATGGTACGGGTTTTAACAGTACCATAAAGAATTGTCATAAATCCCAGGAAAAAAACCGACAGTCCGGAAAGCCGCTGCAGCCGATATAATTCTGGCCAATGCGCCTGCCTTTAACTGCTTTACGGATCTCCAGTGGTCGGCCGCATTGCGGGCAGGCTGAGCCGCTCTGGTATTTTTTTGATGCAGCAGAGCTGGATAGCGCTGAGTGCCTGCCCTGTTTTAACTGGCTGAGAATACTATTAAGCAGATCAATCTGCTGCTGTAAAAAGCCTTCAATATTATCTTCCCGGTTATTGGCCAGATCCTCTAACTGCTGTTCCCACTGTGCGGTTAACAGCGGATCCTTAATGCTTTCAGGAACTGAATCAATCAGCTTAAAGCCCAGTTCCGTGGCTTTAATGAGCTTTTTATCCTTTTGAATAAACTTTCGCTGCAACAGGGTCTGAATAATATTGGCACGGGTGGCCTGGGTACCCAGGCCGGCAGTCTCACGCAGAATTTTTTTCATAACCTTGTCAGTGACCTGACTGCCAATGGTTTCCATGGCACGGATCAGGGTGCCTTCGGTATAGTGTCTGGGTGGTTTGGTCTGTTTTTCCTTCAGTTCCAGTTGACTGCATAGCAGAGATTCTCCCCTGGATACGGCGGGTAGCTGCTGCTCTTTGTCCTGATTATTATAAATATCTCTGATCACGGCTTTCCAGCCCTGAACCCGGGTTATATTACCACTGGCCTTAAACTGATCCAGGCCAATACTGACTATAATAATGCTCTGGTCGTATTCAAAATCCGAAAAAAACTGAGCCAGGTAGCGACGTCGGATTAAATCATAAATATTCTTTTCCCGCTCATTCAGGCGGCTGACAGGGGTGGCGGCCTGGGTGGGAACAATGGCATGGTGAGCGGTAATTTTTTTATCATTCCAGACCCTGGACTGCCGTTGCTGGTCGGCCTGTGCAATCAGTTCACAGGCCGAGGGATCAGCTTTGCACATGGCCTGCAGCACTGAGGACACATCTTTAAACTGGCTTAAGGGCAGGTATTCACAGTCACTTCTTGGATAGCTGGTGAGTTTATGCGTTTCATAAAGCGCCTGGGCAATATTCAATACCTCCTGGGCACCATAGCCCCAGCGGCGGGAGGCTTCCTGCTGCAGGCCGGAAAGATTATACAGCAGCGGCGGCGGCTGTTTTTTACGCTGGGTCCGGGCTTTGCTGACCTGGCCGTGCTGGTTTTCGCAACGTTGTATCAGAGCTTCAGCGACGGCTTTATCAAAACAGTGGGTTTTACCTTTGGGATCAAACAGCCACTGAGTTTTTAATACTCCGTCACCGGCCTGGAAAAAAGCCTCCACATCATAATAGGTTTGCGGTATAAACTGACTGATTTCCCGATCCCGTTTGACCACCAGCGCCAGGGTAGGCGTCTGTACCCGCCCCACAGAAAGCACCTGGCGATTACTGGCTTTAAGTGTGAATGCCCGGGTCAGGTTCATACCGATAAGCCAGTCTGCCCGGCTGCGGGCCAGGCCGGATCGATACAGGGGCAGGGTATCCTGGTTGCTTTTAAGGCTGTTAAAGGCTCTCTGTATACTGACCTTGTCCAGGGCCGACAGCCACAGGCGCTGAATAGCGCCGTTATAATGCAGATATTCCAGCACTTCCCGGGCAATGGTTTCGCCTTCCCGGTCAGCATCGGTGGCAATCACCACGGCCCGACATTGTTTTAACAGGCTTTTTAACACCGTGAGCTGTTTAGCGGTGGATTTTTTAGTTTCCAGCTTCCACTGCTGAGGGATAATGGGCAGGTCATTTAAGGCCCAGCGTTTATAGCGCTTATCATAAGCATTCGGGGGTGCCAGTTCCAGCAGGTGGCCGATACACCAGGACACCAGTATGCCCTGCCCCTGCAGGTAGCCGTTACGGCGCTGATGAGCACCCAGAAAGGCAGCAATATCCCGGCCCTGGGAGGGTTTCTCACAAAGGTACAGGGTGTTGCCCGTGGTTTCGCGTCCCGCCAAAAAAATCTCCGTCTTGCTTTTAAGTAAGCTATGTTTCAAGATAGTAATTGGTATGAAATTGTAACTTTAAACCATTAAAAAATCATAAATGATTATGTCTGATGAGCCTTTATCTCACCCGAATATTTGAACTGCTGTTTATGCCGCCGGGCCTGTTTATTACCCTGCTGCTGTTAACCATCCTGTTTATCAGGCATGTGCGCATGGTTAAGCTGCTGTTGGTGATGCAGATTATTATTATTTATGTGTTAAGTATTTCCACTACCACACACCATTTGTATGGCCTGCTGGAAACCGTGCTGCCTTTAACTCAGGCGTCCATTAAAAAGCTGGATAATGATGTCATTATTATTCTGGCGGGCGGCATACAGTCCAGGGCAAAGGAATATGATAATAAGCCGGATGTGGGCTGTTTTACCTTACTGCGTCTGCGTTATGGTGCCCGTCTGCAGAAACAGACCGGCTTACCAATAATTGTGACCGGCGGTATAGAACGTAATGATATTACTGAAGCGGAATTAATGAAGCAGGTATTACAGCAGGAGTTTGAGATCACCGCTGATATTTTTGTCGAACAGCAAAGCACCAGCACGATGGAAAATGCCCGTTTTTCCAGAGCGATAATGAGCCAGCATAATTTTACCAGGCCACTGCTGGTGACCAGTGCCTTTCATATGACCAGGGCATTACTGGCTTTCAGGACGGAAATTGACAATATTACTCCGGCACCTATGGGCTTTATGCACAGTGAAATTGATTATATTCCCGGAGATTTTATACCCAATAGTAAGTCACTCTGGCAAAACTATCTGGCTCTGCATGAGTTGATTGGTTACTGGTGGTATAAAATAAGATTATAAAGCCCCTCACCCTGACCCTCTCCCGGTGGGAGAGGGAAGAAGTGAACGGGCATTATTTGGGATAAATTTCCGGTACAAAGGTCTGATCGGTAATAGGCGGACGGATATAGCCACCAATAGGGGGGCGTTTGGGCAGCTTGATTTTTTCCGGTGTCAGATCTTCGTAGGGTATCATACTTAACAGGTGTGCAATACAGTTCAGCCGGGCGTGTTTTTTAACGTCGGAATTAACCACATACCAGGGAGCCTGTTTAATATCAGTATGGGCAATCATGGCGTCCTTGGCTTTTGAGTATTCCACCCAGCGGGTAATGGATTCCAGATCCATGGGGCTGAGTTTCCAGCGCTTCAATGGTTCGTGCATACGGCTGCGGAAACGACGTTCCTGTTCTTCGTCTGATACCGAGAACCAGTACTTAATTAAAATAATACCGGAGCGCACC
>JALUZF010000192.1 GCA_027012135.1 Gammaproteobacteria bacterium | reverse complement strand
ACCGCCGGCATCACCGGCCGCAGGCTGGATCCAGATGTTTTTAAACGGCCCTTCCCGTTCCAGCCGGCCATTGGAAACACAGTTTAAGGCGACACCGCCGGCCAGGCACAAATAGTCATTATCCGTGGTTTTATGCACATAATGAGCAATTTTCAGCATAATTTCTTCAGTAACAGCCTGAATAGAGCTGGCAATGTCCATTTCTTTCTGGGACAGCTCGGACTCCGGCTTTCTGGGGGGAGCACCAAAGAGTTTGTGCAGCTTGTCACTGGTCATGGTCAGACCGACTTCATAGTTGAAATAACTCATATCCATATGAAAAGAGCCGTCATCCTTAACCTCAATAAGGTTGTCCAGAATGAGATCTTTATAGACCGGGTCGCCATAGGGCGCAAGGCCCATTAACTTGTATTCACCAGAGTTAACCTTAAAGCCGCAATAATAGGTAAAGGCAGAGTAAAGCAGCCCCAGTGAGTGGGGAAAATCAATTTCCCATAAAGGGGTTAAAGTATTACCCTCGCCCTGCCAGAGGGAGGTTGTGGCCCATTCTCCGACCCCGTCAACACATAACACCAGCGCTTTTTTATACGGAGAGGGGAAAAAAGCAGAAGCTGCATGGGACTGATGGTGCTCAGCAAACTTTAAATCGGGAACTTTTTCTCCATCGCCCAGAAAATGTTTAAACTCGCTACGTAACACCTTTTTTAAATACAGTTTTTCTTTCAGCCAGATGGGCATGGCTTTCATAAAAGACTGGAACCCCTTCGGGGCATGAGCCAGGTAAGTTTCCAGCAGACGTTCAAACTTTAATAAGGGCTTGTCATAAAAGACAACATCGCTTACATCAGAGAGTTTGATACCAGCTTCCTGAAGGCAATATTCTATTGCTTTGGCAGGAAAAGCCGCATCGTGTTTTTTACGGGTAAAGCGCTCTTCCTGGGCGGCGGCAATAATTTTACCTTTATAAAGCAGGGCAGCTGCACTGTCGTGATAGTAGGCAGACAGGCCAAGTATGAAGTCAGGGGCCGAATTTTCTGTAGTTTCTAACATTAATAATTATCTAATAAATTAAGTAGTGGTTTGTTAATTTTTCTTTAATTTCAGGTCTTTACATAAGGATAAAAACTGCTGCTGAAATACGGGACTGGTTATTTTACAATATTTTAGATAACTTTGCTCAATAATATCCGTATTTTCAATAAGTTGTATATCTTCCTCAAGACGGAAAATATGTTTCATATTGCGTAAGCGTTTATGTGTGGAAAGCGGCTTTTTGCTGATTTTCATATCAGAAACATCAATAAGCCCAAGTTGTCCCTCTGGTGTAACAATAATATTGCCGAAATGAGCAGAACGAAAAAAAATCCCTTTTTCATGCAGTTGAGCAATAAACATGCCCAGTTGTGCAAAAAAATCGTCAATATTGCTCTGTTTTAGAATCAGTTCGTCCAGATAATCCCGAACCATCATTCCTTTTAAGGGGGAATAATGTACAGCCGTTCTTTTTATGGCTTTTATTCGATATAAACCGATAATAGACACAGTCGGAATATTCAGTTGCTTCAAAAGCGCTGCATTTTTTGCAAAACGCCTTGCAGGCGAATAAAAACTTGCCTGAGAAATCAGTCGCTTAACCCTGAATAACTTGATAATGGAATGGTCTTCAAGTTCTAGAACTTTTTTCCCGTATCCGTCTTCTGCCAAAGTGGTTGCCTGGGTAGTTAAAGACTGGTACTCGGAAAGGGAAAGATTCTTCATTAAAATAGTTTACTGGCTGTTTTGCAGGGGGCATTATTCCATATTTTATGTAAAAATTCAGTAAATCTTGGTAATATTGGCGTTTATCTATTAATACTG
>JALUZF010000191.1 GCA_027012135.1 Gammaproteobacteria bacterium | reverse complement strand
GGATATCCGCAAAGGGTCACCCACCTTTGGTCAGCATGTCTGTATGGAATTATCGGCTGAAAATAAACACCAGTTGTTTATCCCCAGAGGGTTTGCTCATGGTTTTGTGGTGCTGTCAGAAACAGCGATTTTTTCCTATAAAGTGGATAATTACTACTCCCCAGAATGTGATCGGGGCATAAAATTTGATGATCCACAGCTTGGGATTGACTGGAAAATTGCGGCTTCTGAGCTGGTTTTATCAGATAAGGATAAAACCCAGCCTTTACTGTGTGATGCGGTTGATCTGTTTGACTATTCCAATAATTTATACGACTGAAATTTATGAAACTACTGATCACCGGAGCTAAAGGGCAGGTCGGCAGTGAGCTGGTAAAAGATGCTCAGGCCAGGGGCTATGAGGTTTACGGATTCGGTTCCCGGGAGCTGGATATCACCCATTTTGAGCAACTGATGCAAAAAGTTGAACAAATACGCCCGGATGTCATTATCAATGCGGCAGCTTATACCGCTGTAGACAAAGCGGAACAGGAGTCAGAGCAGGCCTATGCGGTGAATGCCCTGGGCAGTAAAAATCTGGCCAAAGCCAGTAAACAACAGGCTATTCCCCTGCTGCATATTTCTACAGACTATGTTTTTGATGGGGAAAAAGACACGCCTTATACGGAAGTGGATCAAGCCAATCCCACCGGAGTTTACGGAGCCTCGAAGCTGCAGGGTGATCAGGCTATTGAAGCCATCTGGCCCAGGCATATTATTTTGCGGGTGAGCTGGGTATTTGGTGAGCAGGGCAATAATTTTGTTAAAACCATGCTCAGGCTGGCAGAACAACGGGATGAATTAAGCATTGTTAATGATCAGTTTGGTGCGCCGACATCGGCCAGAGCCATCAGTCAGAGTCTGCTGTCCATGCTGGAAGCAGATAATTTTAATCAACCTGACTTTCCCTGGGGTACCTACCACCTGCAAAGTGAGCCGGGTGTTACCTGGTTTGAATTTGCCACAGAGATATTTCAACAGGCAGAAAAGCTGGGTTTGATTAATAAAACTATGAAGCTGAACCCGATCCCCTCCTCAGAGTTTCCTACCCCGGTTAAACGTCCGGCTAATTCCAAACTGGACGGTATTAAACTACAGCAGAATTTTGATCTTAAACCTGTGCAGTGGCCGGATGATTTACAGCAAATGCTAAAAAATATGTCCGCTATTACTTCCTGATCAAATAATTGCTAAAATAGCGCAGTTAATCATAATCATTACTGTCGTAGAAGGAATAATTAGTGCCGCTAATCACTCTCGGGCTTTCCGGTTCCCTGAATCATGACCCCTCTGCCGCCCTGTTTTTTGACGGCAAGCTGGTAGCCGCTGCTGAAGAAGAGCGTTTTATCCGGGATAAACATGCCAAAGGTAAAATGCCGGTACATGCCACCCGCTTTTGTCTGGATTATGCCGGTATTACGCCCGATCAAATTGATATTGTCGCCGTTCCTTATGCTGAAATTCCCCTGTCTTCCCCGGCCCGCTGGCATTATGCCAGGCGCTACTGGTATGCACCGGATCGGGCATTAGATGCTCTGTTTAACGGTAACCGCCGTTATCGCCGCTATGTCGGTTATATCAAAGCCATGTGTGAAGATGTTGGCATTAACTGGTCGGCTATTCAGTTTGAGTCGGTGGAACATCACCTGGCCCATGCCAGCAGTTGTTACCATTTAAGCGGTTTTAAAGAGAAAACCGCCATTATGGGCATTGACGGTAAGGGTGAATACGCCACGACTTTTTTTGGTTATGGGGAAAACGGTAAAATCCATAAAATTAAGGAATTTTACGATCCGGATTCACTGGGCGGTGTTTATGG
>JALUZF010000190.1 GCA_027012135.1 Gammaproteobacteria bacterium | reverse complement strand
ATATACATGTTTTTGACAAGGGAACTGAAGTTTCCTAAAAAACACTCACGCCACCAGCCGTAATAGGGCGGCCCCCACGGAATTATTTGCGGGTTTGCCTGGCGGAGGGCAAAGTATTGAAAAATCATCTGCCAATGCAGCTTTCGCTATGCTTCTTCTGACATCAGAGAAGGCGAAATGGTTGCGTCCATGGACCGCATGTCTTCTGCTTGGTGTTTTTTGGAGCCTGCTTGCATAGATCCAGGTTACAGCAGTGGCCATCATGCAGAAATCGAGATGGTTTGTTACAGCCACTGAATGCCTGGTCTGGGTATCAGCACTGCCAATGTCCCGTTTAAGTTCTTTGAAACAGGCTTCTATTTTCCATCTGGCGCCGTAATATTCGATGATTTCATTGACCGACAAATTCAAATCGGTTGAGAATAGCGCCACCCATTGGGTCCTGCGGTAAATCCACACCACATGGACCGCACATTTCAGCGTCTTTAGCATGACCACCCGGTCATAAGCAAAAACTGAACGTTTCCGTCCATAGAGATTGGCCATGTATTCACTGGCCATATCCCTGTACTTGGCGGCAAGAGATGATGTTGTGCCAAGCTTATCGCCATACTTCCTCGGTCGACCAGGCCCAGTCTTTTCAGTGGCTCTGGGCAGATCGAACAAGTTGTTGTTAGACCTGAGCCTTGAGATGAGATGTACCCTTTGTCCTAATTCCTCACGAAGTGGCTTCCACATGCCATTGTTGCCGAACCATGAGTCGGCAACCACTGCAATATCCGCATCTGTAAAAGTGGAAGCAACTTCACCGATCATAGATACAGCTTGTTGGTGCTTGCTCATAAATTTAATCGGTTTGCCTCGATATTTTATCTTTTTTTGCTCAATATCATTGCGCTGATGATAAAACCGGTAGCTCAGTGGCAGACAGGCCCACCGGCCCTTAATCTCTTTGAGCAATCCGATTGATACAACATTTTGTGCCCAAGGATATTTCGACTGATTTTCCTTGGCAGCATGGTCAAAGATTCTGGAACAGCCAAATATCTTTTTCCCTGTTTTGGGATTGATGAAGTCATCCAAAGCGATAAGCAACTTTCCCCTGGTTTTGGGTTCAGGAATCATATGCCATATTTTTAACCATAAAGCTTTCCAGGGGATCTTTGTTGATGCCATGAATGTGTAATAGCGTTTCTTCTTGATATGAGAAAAACCAAACAGAGTAGTCAATGTCCGCAAGAGGTTTGAAGTTCTGGATGATGTAAAGGGCAGTATAATAGCCAGCAAGGTGTAGATGAACCATGAACCACGTTCCTGCCCTTTTTTTGACCAGGCAAATTCTTCTTTGAGTTCTGTGAGTAATGAATGTAGAATGTGCATAGCGAGGCCTCGTTATGTTTTGTTTTTCTCGATTACAATATACCATAACCTGGCCTCGTTTTCATCAATTAACTTATTGTTTTTATTAAAAAAGTGACATCTTGTACTTAATTATTATCAATAAAATCAGCTAGTTACGCCTGACAGATTTAAAGCTAACTTGTTGATATTATTGAACTTTTTATTCCAACCCACTTGCGCTTATTCGCCAACTGACTAAACCTAACAAACCACCGATCAAAAACCGGGAAACTTCAGTTTTAAAATTATATACGAAAAATCTGGAAAAAGGGGCGATAACAGCATAAATAAGGAAAATATGGCGGGAGGGATAGGAGAATATCACTATTTTTTCCCGTTATATTTTGTTTTGCGTCGGAACATGCCGACAAAATGAGCGCACGCTAATAATCAGTTAAAAACAGTGTGATTCGGCCATTAATTTGCGGGACAGCCTCAATTGGGCCAGGTTCAATTTG
>JALUZF010000189.1 GCA_027012135.1 Gammaproteobacteria bacterium | reverse complement strand
CATATCTACGTCAATGTGGTTCATACCGTGGACGGAGCCTGGAATCTTGATGGCCAGGCCATGACCAATGAGCAACTCGGTGACGCTATTTCACGAGGGTAAACCGGCCGCAAGTTTATGAAAGATGCAATAGTATTACAGGACAACCATAATTTAGTTTAATAATTTAGTAATAATTTATGGCTTTATTCGTTAGGCTTTTTATAGCCAATATTTAGGATAGCTCCGCTCTTTGGATAGATTATTGTAAAATAGTGCTACGATTACCAGTATGATAGCACCGAGTAATGTTGGTGTTAAAAGAAATTCCCACTTTGCACCTACCAGGAATACTATAAATGGGTTTGATCCCGCAGGAGGATGTGGAACTCGTAGTAATTGCATAGCTGATAGTGCAGTAGCCAGAGATAACGCCATGCTCCACCAATCTGGACTAACAAAATGCAGAAATACCAAACCTGTTAATGTTGATATGAAATGTCCACCAACGACATTACGAGGCTGCGCAAATGGAGTATCAGGTAGTATAAATAGAACAAAGATGGATGCACCAAATGAACCTAAAACTAACGGTTGTTTGGTAAAGTATGCTAAATAACCAACTGCTGCGGCGGCTAAAACAGCACCTAACCAAATGAACCCAACTTGCTTTATAGGTGGGGATGACGGCACAGGTGAAGATAAACCTTTAAATTTTTGAAAATACAACATATTTTTCTCCTTTTATATAACTAACGTTTGTTTTATTAAATTAAAGATATTTTAAGGCAACAAATCAATGATTGCCCTATTTTGAATTTTAAATGGCTCAGAACTTCCATATAAACGCATTAACATAATACTCCCTTGTGTAGCTGCTACTATTTGGACTGCTTTTTCCTTAGCCTTCCTTTCTCCCATGTCAGATTTTAGTATTTCATAGATGGATTCTTCCCAGGAATTAAAATACGCAACGATCTCTTTCTTGAGTAAGGGGATATTATTTGATATTTCTAGTGCAAAATTACCCAAAAGACAGCCACCCTCGCTATGGAGAAAATACTCTTCAATTTTTTTAGTAAAGAGCACTAACTTTTCTTTTGAAGACAAGCGTTTTCTATGGGCGATTGAAAATATTTCCTCCTTGAAATACTCATGAATATATTTTAAACATTCCAATGCAAGCTCCTCTTTGCTTTTAAAGTGATGATAAATGCTTCCTTTGATGAGACCACAAGCCTCACCAATAGCCGCCATCGTGGTACTGCTATATCCATGAACCTTAAAGAGGTGAATACTCTTTTGAATGATTGATTCTTTATCGGTTTTTATGACTGGCATTGTTTAATCCAAACGGTTGTTTGAATAACTATAGCTAAAAAGAGTTGGTTTTTCAAGCCAAACTTCTTAGCATTTATACGTTGAATCAGGGCCGGATCATACTTTGATAAAAATATGTTCAATATGCAAAAATATTATATTTATAGACGCTGAGTATCCATTGACCGTGTTTCTTGATAAAGTTTCGGCAGCAGGGACAATAAATTGCTCCTGCATTTATTGTATTCCCGACTTCCATGGCGGTCATGCTGCCGAAAAGCTTCCATGGATGCGTTCTTTATTATAAGAGAAAGGCGTCTTCAGCAAGGAGTGCGGTCAATGGATACGGTATTTGCTTCTAAATGAGAATTATTAAAAGTATGCTCCCGCCCTGTACGTAGAATGAATTTGAATGAATTTGAGACAGCCACAAATGTCCCTGGTGTGTCATTGCTATAGTAGTTCTTTACAGGACAGCTATAATTTAGTTCTGAGCAGTTACAGATTATTTAGGATAATAAGACATCAGATTTTCAGATCACTTCCAATTCATTCAGCACCAGATGTCGGTGGATCCGGCGGGTAAAATTGATAATGTAAGGGGATAGGGCATTACAACTGAACTACGGTATATTTATTTTCAGATTGTTAATAAATGGCCTGTGAATAGCGGGTTCGTTGTGCAGTTGATATTTGTCTTTTAAACGTTGTAAGGATCGGTCTGTCATAACATGATAAATACCATTAACAATTAAGTGACCTTTGGTTTCAGGAAGAGGGATGTTAATAGTAATACTTTTTCCGGGGGACAGGCGGTTATCTGAAAGTACGAACATAACCGGTTGCCAGATCAGCTGACGTTTAAAGGTTATACTCTTTAAAACTTCCGTCTGACCCTGCTCAGTTTTCCAGATAAAATCCAGAGTAATAAATCGGTCGGTATCGCCTGTTGGTACTTTATGCCCTGCACCGCTATTGGTGATAGTGATTAAAATATGCTGATTAATTTTCTGAGCCCTAAAACTAAAGGCTTTTTGCAGTTGTTGGCTTGAATATCCGCCCGGCCATAAATGTTTTCGGCCAGAACGGACAGGGTATCCTGTCATTAAGGGACGTTCAATAGCCGGCATATGGCAATCCTGACAGACATAGCCTCGGGCTGCCCAAATCCCGGTATTGGACTCTATGCCAGTACTGCAAATGCCTTCCTTCATAAGCGAAAAATCCTTGCTGGGGACTTCATGACACTGTTTACATAAGGTTTTTGTTAAAAATTTTTGATCATAACCTGTCGGATGGGGGGCATTTAAATCTCTGGCTTTATACGGGCCATATATGATCCCGTCACGCACATGACAACCGGCACAATTAATACCTTCTTTTTGTAGTTCAGGATCAAACCCAGGATTGTTTTGTGTTATTAAATTCTCAATATGGTTATTGCTGAAAGTAATTAAAACCGGGGACTGATTTTCCAGAGGCGTGTGACAGACCAGACAGGTTGGGTCTCCTTTGTCTTTTTTATGATAGGCCGTAAAAAAAGGATCGGTAAAAGCCTTTGAGTGCAGACTGCTTTGCCATTCCTGGTAAATTGCCTGATGGCAGTTACCACAGTCAGCCGCTTTTAATGAAATGATTCCCTGTGGTGGTTTTTGAAGTTTAATAAAATGTGTAGTCTTGCTATTAAGCTGATATATTTCTTTGGGATTTAGCCAGTAGGTAATCAATAAAATGACTACAATAACAAACAGAGACCAGAGAATAATTTTTTTCATTTGACGGTGATTTATTTCTAACTTTTATTAGCTACGTTTTTTTAATACAGGAGCCAGGCGATGTGCCATATCCCGTAAAAGTTCTTCTGTTGTTTGTCAGTCAATACAGGCATCGGTTACGAATACACCATATTTAAGCTGGCTGAGATCATCGGGTATGGACTGATTACCTGCCTGCAGGTGACTTTCCAGCACTTGGCGGAAGTGTTTATAAGACTGTGGACGCACTGTTTATAAAATGATAAATTTAATTCTGCTGCTTTTCCCTTAAAGTTTCCAGTTTGTTAATCACTTTCTCCGCTCTTAAAATATTTTTCTGAGCAATTTTATTCTTCGGATCATAAAGTAAAACCTGTTGCCAGTGGGCAATGGCCTGCTGGAACTGGCCGTCGGTATAAAATTTATTGGCTTCTGCAAAATGATATTGTATGCGGTAGTTAATGGAGCGATCCAGTTCCTGTTCCAGCTGGATCAGTTCGGGATTGTTTTTCTCAGAGTCGTTCAGAGTAGCGATCAGCATTTTAGTTTTAATTAAATTACCGTTCTGGAAATTTTTTTCTATCTCCTGAAGAATGTTAGTCTGCTGTTTTTTTATAACAACGGATCGGGCTTTTTTCTTACGCTTATAGGTTTTAGAGGCTCTTTGTTTAAGCTGCTGTAAAATCTGTTCCCGTGCCGGAGTGGGTTCCAGGGCTAAAGCCTGTTCGATGTGTTTTCTGGCATGGCTATAATGCCCGCGCCGGCTCTCCTGCTGAGAGAGCCGGGTTAACTGGGCGGCCAGTTCGAAAGCTTCTTTATTCAGGGCGTCCAGCTGTTTTTTAAAGTCCTTGTCCCTTGGGCTGATAATGGTTTTTTCCTTAAACAGAGGACGGGCCTGTATCATCCACTGGCTGCGTTCAAGCATCAGCTTTTGAGCCAGTTTTTGCAGTTCATTGGCCTGTCGATCAAGCAGTAACTGCTGGGTTTTTGCCAGGTTCTTACTTTTCGGGTATTTAGCTTTTGCTATGTCGAGCAGATCCAGTGCTTCGGCCCAACGGTCCTGTTCAATCAGCTTAACTATCTTCTGGTGAATAGTCTGTTCGTATTCCTGAGCTTCAATCAGCAGGGATTTTTTTCGTTGCTGCAGGCTTTCATACTGGGGGTGTGTTTTTTTCACATAATTCAGGGTTTCAAAGGCTTTGCCGTATTCCTGCTCGCTGGCCCAGACATCTATCTGGGTAAGTACATCGTCCTGTTTGGCAGCAATGTAGGTACTGCAGCCGGACAGTGTCAGGAGAGAAAAGCTCAGGATTGTAAGGAAAAAATAAGTCAGTAAGGCGTTATTTTTTTTTAAAATCATGATTAATCAACTTTTCCATATTCTTTGTTAAATGGTTCTGGGCTTTATTAATGCAGCCGGTTACCTGGTAAAGGGAAACGGGTTCTTTATGGCCGCGCAGATTTATGCAGTCTTTTTTCCGGAAGCTGAACTGCTCTCTTATCCCCTGACGTTTCAGCATGGTGTCTGGTATTATTACTTCATTATTATGAGCGCAGCTGGCAATTCGTGAAGCCAGATTAACCGCATCACCAATAACAGTATATTCCATACGTTGCTGAGATCCCATATTTCCTGCCAGCATTAAACCACTATTTACGGCAATGTGAAAATTAATAATCGGCTGGCCGGCCTTTTCACGCTGTTTATTCAGGGTAGTGATCAGCCGCTGAATCAGCAGAGCACAGGAAATTGCCTGAAAGGTGTGGTGTTCTGTCTTTTCAGGCACTCCAAACACCAGCATAACGCAATCACCGATATATTTATCAACATGTCCGCTGTAAATCTGGCCGGCCTGGGCAATATAGGAAAAATATTCATTAAGGATCTGGGTCAGTTTACCTGGCTCCATGGTTTTGGACATTTCGGTAAAGCCTATCATGTCCACAAACAGTACACTGGCATCAATCTGCTGTCCGCCCAGGTTAATGCTCTCCAGGTTGTTCAGTACTTCCTGAGCTACCTGAGGAGAAACATAGCGGGAAAAGGCTTTTTCAACCGATTCCTTTTTTAACAGACCGTCAGCCATCACATTGAGTGACTCCATTAAAATACCAAATTCATCATTACGCCGTTCATCAAAACGGACCTTATAATTGCCCCGGGAAATGGCATCACTGGCAGTAACCAGCTCTTCAATGGGTCTGGACAGTCGTTTACCGAGGAAAAAAGCAAACAAAATTGTTAAAATAATCAGTACTATCGTTGTCAGGATGATGGTATACATAGTTTTAATTCGAGCCTGAGTAAACAGACTTTGATCAAAAGTCAGTACTACATAACCAATGGTGACATTGTCATAAATCACATGACCCATAAAAGAAAGGTTATTGTCCCATTGCAGTGATGATATCTGCTTATCTTTGCCGGAAAAACGGTTAATGGCGGGTAGAATTCCCTTACTGCTGATAGGCTGTTTTTCATCGGAATAAAAGGCAATGCCCTGAATTTCCGTATGATGTGAAAGGTTTTTAACCAGTACATCCAGATCCAGGGTATCAGAAGTGAGGTAGGATTCGGTTGCTGAAGTGGCAAGCTGACGGATAAGAATATCGGCATAAGAGTACATTTGCTTTTCAAGCAGCTGATTCTGATCCCGTATGATCAGTGCGCCCAGTGCCAGCATCCCGGTAACAATCAGCACTATCATGGAGATGGCCAGTTTGTAGGCATAAGGAAAATTAACTTTCCGCATGGTTTTCCTTATCAGAAGAATAGCGCATAATGAGTAATCTTTTATTTAGGATTATTATAGTTAAGCCTTGATTTTATTATATGTAAACCTTATTTCACAATAATTAAAAAAGCAGGTAGGTTATTTTGGAACAATATAGAGGTACAACGATTCTTTCTGTACGCCGGGGCAACCAGGTGGTTATCGGCGGTGACGGACAGGTTTCCCTGGGTAATACCATTATGAAAGGAAATGCCCGTAAGGTGCGCCGGCTGTTTCATGACAAGGTGATTGCCGGGTTTGCCGGCGGTACAGCCGATGCTTTTACCCTGTTTGAGCGTTTTGAGGCTAAACTGGAAAAACATCGCGGTCAGCTGGTGCGTTCAGCAGTGGAGCTGGCTAAAGACTGGCGAACTGAACAGTCTTTAAGAAAGCTCGAAGCACTGCTGGCGGTTGCCGATAAGGATGCCTCCCTGATTATTACCGGTAATGGTGATGTCATTGAGCCGGAAGAAGGCCTGATAGCCATTGGCTCTGGCGGCCCTTATGCCCAGTCAGCGGCACGCGCCCTGCTGGATAATACTGAACTCAGTGCCCAGGAAATTGTACAGAAAGGTCTGACCATAGCCGGTGACATCTGTATTTATACCAACCACAATCAAACTATTGAAACACTGGATTTAGACCAGTAATTAACCTTATTGATTGCCAGATAAGCATTAAGCAGGAGCAGAAAGAATCAATGTCTCAGATGACACCAAGAGAAATTGTACAGGAACTGGATAAACACATTATCGGTCAGGCCGATGCCAAGCGTGCTGTCGCTATTGCCCTGCGTAACCGCTGGCGCAGAAGCCAGGTGGAGGAACCGCTGTGCAGTGAAATCACTCCCAAGAATATTTTAATGATAGGTCCGACAGGGGTAGGCAAAACCGAAATAGCCCGCCGCCTGGCGCGTCTGGCTAATGCGCCTTTTATTAAAATTGAAGCCACCAAGTTCACCGAAGTCGGTTATGTAGGTCGTGATGTGGAGTCAATTATCCGCGATCTGGTGGATGTATCTATTAAAATGACTCGCGAGCAGGCAACCGCTAAGGTTCAGCACCGGGCCCAGGATGCGGCTGAAGACCGGATACTGGATATTTTACTGCCCCTGGCCCGCGGTGCCGATGAGTGGAGTGCGGATGCCATGCCACCTTCTGACAGTGAAAATGCTACCCGGCAGAAGTTCCGTAAAATGCTGCGCGAAGGTAAGCTGGACGAAAAAGAAATTGAAGTTGATCTTAAGGCGCCCAGCGTCGGGGTAGAAATTATGGCACCTCCTGGTATGGAGGAAATGACCAGCCAGTTACAGGGTATGTTCCAGAATCTGGGCAGCGGCGGAAAAACCAAACGCAGCAAAATGGCTATTAAAGATGCCATAAAAGTACTGACAGAGGAAGAAGCCGGCAAACTGATCAATGAAGAAGAAGTGAAACAGCAGGCTGTCAACAATGTGGAACAGAACGGCATTGTGTTTCTGGATGAAATTGACAAAATTGCCACCCGTAGTGAAGGTCGCGGTCCGGAAGTCTCCCGAGAGGGTGTACAGCGTGATCTGCTGCCGCTGGTAGAAGGCAGTACCGTTTCGACCAAGTTCGGTATGATTAAAACCGATCATATTCTGTTTATCTGTTCCGGTGCTTTCCACCTGAGCAAACCCTCTGATTTAATACCTGAACTGCAGGGCCGTCTGCCCATACGGGTGGAGCTCAATGCTCTGGATGTTAAGGACTTCAGCCGGATTCTGGTGGAACCGGATGCCTCCCTTACGGAGCAGTACCGGGCCTTAATGGCTACCGAAGGCCTGAAGCTGGAATTTGAAGACAGTGCCATTGAGCGTATTGCAGAAGTGGCCTTTACCGTTAATGAGTCCACCGAAAATATTGGCGCCCGACGTCTGCATACCATTATGGAACGCCTGCTGGAATCCATTTCTTTTGAAGCTTCAGATATCAGTGACGAAGTGCTGGTTATTGATGGCGCTTATGTGGACAGGCAATTAGGTGACCTGGCGATTAATGAAGATCTGTCGCGTTATATTTTATAAATTTTTTAACCTGATTAATGTTAGTCAGGTAAGCAAAGGTAATAAAGAATGTCAGAAACCACCAATATCCCTACACCAACAGAGATTAACTTTCATCAAAAATCCCGCGAACTGGAAGTGGCTTTTGATGACGGCTCCCGTTTTGCCTTCAGCAGTGAATTTTTAAGAGTCCACTCCCCTTCTGCGGAAGTACGTGGTCATGCACCGGGTGAGGAAAAACTGCAGGTCGGCAAGGAAAACGTCAATATTGAGTCACTGGAGCCGGTTGGTAACTATGCCATTAAAATTACTTTTACCGACGGCCATGACAGCGGTATTTTCTCCTGGGAGCTGCTTTATGATTACGGTAAAAACCAGGAAAAAATGTGGCAGACCTATCTGGAAAAACTTAAAGAAGCCGGCCACGAACGTAAAATCAACTAATATCCCCTCACCCAGACCTTCTCCCATTGGGAGAAGGTGCTCAGTTTATTGATTGAATTTAAACCGCATAGATATTGATCAAAAAAAAACCGATTTTTTTTCACTCTTAAAGCCAGCAATGGTAGTATTAGCGTTTAATAATTTGTAGCGGTTCATGACTATACCGGTTCAGGGCTATATACCGGTTCAGGACTGTCTGATATGAACTGGCTACTGATAAACATTTTTACCCAGGAGAGCTTCTATGTCGGCAGGTGAACATCCCAAGCCTTTGAATATAACCGAAAGGCGTACCACCATTGAGGAGTACACCCGGTTTTGTGAAGAAGAGAAAGAACGCCGTATGAATTCCGGTGAAGATTTTGATGAGCAGGCTTTTGGTGCGGCCGTCGAGCTGACCCTGCGTAAACTAAAAACACTGGAAGAAGAGGGCTGGGTATGATTATTCAAAGTATCAGTGCAAAAAATGTACTTAAATACAAAAGCCTGGAGCTGAACGAGCTGCCTGAACAGGGAATTATTGCCATCAGCGGTTTTAACGAGTCCGGCAAAAGTACCATCGGGGAAACTATCTGTTTTGCTCTGTTTGGCCGAACTTTCTCTATTGATGAAGATGATCTGGACAAGATCTTACGCTGGGGTGCCAGTGACTGCTCAGTGACCATCCGCTTCAGCCATCAAAGTGCTGATGCCAGCGAGCCTGAACTGTATGCCATTACCCGAATGCTGGACTGTGACGGCAACCACTCTGCCAAGCTTTATAAAGTTTATAATGAAGAAAATGTCATTGCCCGGGGGGTTGAACGAGTTGAAGAAGCCCTGTATGAGCTGACTTCGGTGGAATTTGATGAATTTATTGAGTCCTTCTACCTGGCTCAGAGAGAAATCACCACACCCCATCCGCATAGTTATGCCCTTAAAACCATGGCCGGTATTGCCACCATGGAATACTGCGAGCAGAATATCCAGGAAGATATTGAGCAGGATATAGCCGCCTCCGAAGAGCTGATAAATCGCATCAGCCTGCTGGAAGAAGAAATTGAGGCCGTACAGCTGGATGAACAGCATCTGGATAAACTGACAGCACAGCATGATCAGCTGCTGGCCGATAAAAAGCAGATTGATGAAAACCTGTCAGAGCTGAACAGTAGTATTGAGCAGTATAATACTGACCAGCCGCAGAAAGTGGCCTATCAGGGTAAAAAAAGCCGGGCCGGGTTCTGGCGTTTTATTAGTCTGATCCTGGCTGCAGGATCTCTGGGGCTATGGGTGATCCTGGTTAAAATGCCCGGGAGTGATCTGTTTAATAAGGTTAATGAACTTCTACAGGCCAATGTTCCCCAGTTCAGTGCCGAGCAATATCCGTTTTTACTCTATGCCGGCGGCGGTTTTGCCTTCCTGTTTATTATTTTCTGGGCCATGATCGTCAGTCACAAAGGCAATATTGGACGTCTTAGTGAAACCGGTAAAACCCTGGCAGAGAAACTGCGGGCACTGGACAGTGAGCGTTCTGCAGAGTCCAGTGAAACCAGGGATATACTGCTGCGCCGTATTGAAAAAAGTTCGCTTGATACTAAAGCATTGTCTGATGCCGTACAGGCGGATCTGGATTATCTGACCCAGGAACAGGAAAAACTGGCGGAACAGATCAGTGAATTATCTTCAGAACTGGCCATTGAACGTGATCGTGTAGAGAAAGTACGCGATCTGCTGGAAAAAGTAGATACTCTGCAAACTCAGGTTGATGACAAAGCCGAGCGTAACTGTATCCGGGAACTGGCATCAGAATTATTAATGGGCGCGACCCGTCACCTGTCCAAACGCTTTAATCATGTGATCCGTGATCACGTCAGCAAGACCCTGCCCCTGTTTACTGATAACCGTTATGAACATCTGCAGATTGATGAAGATCTGACCGTGCGGGTATTTTCCAATGAAAAGCATGACTTTATGGAACTGGATGAAATTTCCAGCGGTACTCAGCGGCAGATCATGCTGGCTGTGCGCCTGGCTCTGTCACAGGAAATGGTCAGCCGCAAGGTGCATAACCAGCAGTTCCTGATCCTGGATGAGCCGTTTGCCTTCTTTGATGAAGAACGCACCGAGCGTTCACTGGCCGTACTGCCGGAGCTCAGTGACGACCTGCCGCAAATCTGGATCATTGCTCAGACTTTCCCTGAAGGTATGAACTTTAAGCGCACTATTTACTGTGAACGGGAACAAGTTGAAAAAACAGCCTGAGCAACAGGAAGGCGCCATTAAGCATAGCGGCCCCAACCATCAGGGTAGTAACAGCACCTCACCCTACCCTGTTAGCCGCCTGGCGCCCAATTTTGAACTGGTGGATCTGGCCCGCCAGATTTCCGAAGCCGACAGCAAAATCAATATCCGTGTCAATGCCAAGCTCAAGGTCATAGCCGATCAAATCAAACACCTGCAGGCCGAAGCCCAGAGCGTAATGGAAGCCGCCCAACGGGATCAGGAACTGCATCAGGCCGACTGTAATTTTACCCGCATCCCCGGCCGTATTTACCATTTGTACCGAAAACCTGATGGTACTACTTATTTCTCCATGCTCTCCCCACAGGACTGGGGCAAACAATGCCCGCATGAATTTATAGCCTCCTACCGCCTGGAAAATGATATGTCCTGGACGTTAATGGATTAATGTGTTTTAAAGCAAAATGAATACTTGTCTGATTATTGAGTTTAACGTGCTCAATTGCCCGCGATCACAGAGCTCAATTTGTGTCATAAGTGATTGATATTAAAATAATATTAATTTTTCTGTGTATTTTTGTTGAACAAGTCCCATATTGGGACTATTATTAACCTTATGAGAATCATCGCCTTATCGACACTGAAAGCTTTCTGGGAAGAGTCCCCGGAATATACGGATGCCAGAGAGCCAACCCAGGCCTGGTACCGTTATGCATTAGCTGCTGACTGGAGTACACCAGCTGATGTCAAGCAGGACTTCAGAAATGCCAGTATCCTTAAAGATGGGTGTGTGGTTTTTAATATTGCAGGGAATAAGTATCGACTGGTCGTGTGGATCAACTACGCCTATCGAGTGGTCTACATCCGATTCATCGGTACTCATACGCAATATGACAAGATTGATGTACAAACTATTTAATTGCCGGAGGAAAAACTATGGACATCAAACCAATTAAAACTGATGCTGATTACCGAGCGGCATTAAAAGAAATTGAAAGCCTCATGATGGCAGACCCTGACACACCAGAAGGAGAAAAGCTGGATGTAATGGTTACGCTTATCGAAGCCTATGAAGCGAAACATTTTCCGATGGATTTGCCAGATCCTGTTGAGGCCATCAAATTCGAGATGGAGCGTAAAGGTTTAACTGTCAAAGACCTCGAGCCCATGATTGGCAAAAGCAATCGTGTGTATGAGATCCTCAACCATAAGCGTTCACTGACATTAAAAATGATTTGGAAACTGCATGAAGGTTTAGGTATTCCGGCGGAGTCTCTGATTAAACCTCCGCAAGCACATGCCTAAATAGCTGATCCTAAAAGCCTCCATGGATGGATTCACGGCGTCTTCAGCAAGGAGCACGACCAATGGATACGGTATTTGCGTCTAAATGAGAAGCATTAAAAGTATGCTTCCGCCCTGCAATTAACTCTAAGTACCTGAAAAGTTTCACTTTGTTGAGGTTGAAAAGTTAAGGTTGAAAACTATCCAGATCTTCTGGAAAAATAACCGGCCCGGCATAATTTTTTCTAATCTGTTCAAGCGTGTCATCCTGGCGGTTAATCGTCCGCTCCATCATATGAGTCAGCAGCATTTTTTTTACATTGCCTTCTCTGGCTATTTTGCCGATATAAGAAGGTTTCATATGCAGTAACTGGGGTACACCGATGGCGTCTTCCGGGATGGCGTTATGAGCCACAAAAATATCAGAGTCTTTTATTAAATCGGTAATGGTCTGCAGGCGTCCGCTCATATCACCGCTGAAACTCAGAATACAGCCGTAAGCTTCAATACGCCAGGCAAAGGCTGGAAAAGGACCGTGGTGAACGGCAACATTTTTCACACTATAATTCCTGTTTTTGATAACTGTCTGAATATCCCTGTTTTTATAACTCCATTGAAGGTTATGAGTAATGATCTTATAACTGCTTTGAGCATCACTGCGGATAAAGGGAGAAAGGTATGGGTAGACGCCGGTTTTTGCATTAAACAGACGGTCAGTAAACTGCTCGGCTGAGGCAATAAAATTTTCGCCACTGGGGCCGTAAATCAGCAGCTCTCTGCTTCGGTCAGTAAAAAAGGCCCCTTTAATATAAGCTGCCAGATCAGCACTGTGATCAACATGAAAATGGCTGTATAAAATAACATCAATGTCCTGAAAGCGGGCTTTACTGCGCTTGAAATTCTGAACACTGCCGGGACCGGTATCAATCAGTATACGGGCCTTATTATCCAGCCAGAGCAGATAACTGGTGGAGGCTCGATTATCATCCAGCAGTTCAGGGCCGCCCGTACCGAGCATCTGTAATCGAACCTTAGTGGAATCACAGGATTGGCCAGCCAGAGCTGTGGAAGAAAATACGAAATAGAGACTGTATAAAATAAAAGGGAATCGAAACATGGCTAACCTTAATTTGAAAGAGCTTGAGTGTAATGTAAAAAACACTCTATTAACAGGATCATGATTTTCTAATGGAATCGTCGTATAATCGACAGTTAAGAAAATAACTGCATTTTATTATTGGAAATACCATGGAAAATCAGAATCAGCCGGGTGATACCACCCATTTTGGTTATAAAACTGTCAATAAAGAAGAAAAAGTTGGTAAGGTGGCCGAAGTTTTTCATTCGGTGGCTAATAAATATGATGTGATGAATGATCTGATGTCGATGGGTATTCATCGGCTCTGGAAGCGTCTGACCATTGAAAAAAGCGGTGTGCGCCGTGGTCAGAGTGTGCTGGATCTGGCCGGGGGCACCGGCGATCTGGCGGCTAAATTTTCCAGAATTGTGGGTGAAACCGGCCGGGTAGTGCTGGGTGATATTAATGAGTCCATGCTTAAGGTAGGCCGTGCTCGCCTGACTGATCAGGGTATTGTTGGTAATGTCGAGTATGTGCAGGCCAATGCTGAATGCCTGCCTTTTCCGGATAATACCTTTGACTGCATTACTATTGCTTTTGGCCTGCGTAATGTTACGGACAAGGACGCGGCTCTGGCTTCCATGTTCCGGGTATTAAAACCTGGCGGTCGTCTGCTTATCCTGGAATTTTCCAAACCGGTTGCGCCGGGTCTGAGTCCCATCTATGATTTTTATTCCTTTAATATTCTGCCCACCATGGGTAAACTGATTGCCAACGATTCAGAAAGCTATCGTTACCTGGCAGAATCCATTCGTATGCATCCGGATCAGGAAACCCTGAAGGCCATGATGGAAAATGCCGGCTTTGAGCGTTGTGATTATACCAATATGACCGGCGGTATTGTGGCTCTGCATCGTGGTTTTAAATTTTAATACAGGCCCGGCAATTTTATGCAAAGCAACACAATTGATCAAAAAGTAAACAGTCCGCAGGATGATATTAATCCCCTGCTGGTCCCCTTGCTTGCCGCTATGGAGGCCGCCCTAAATCAGCTGTTTGCCATGGATCCCGAGAGTTTTGCCAGACTGGCCGATTTTAAGGGACGTGTTATAGCCTTTCATATCACCGATATGGATCAATGGCTGTATTTTTTCCCCGATGCACAGGGTATGCAGATCATCAGTCATTATGAAGGTGAACCGGATACGGTCATATCGGGCAGCTTACTGGCCTTTGCCAAAATGGCAATGGCGGAAGACCATGAAAAAACCCGTTCGGTCTTTAAGGGTGATATTAAAATTACTGGCGATATGGCACTGGGCCAGCATTTCCAGGCTCTGTTCCAGCAACTGAATATTGACTGGGAAGAACATCTGTCACATATTACCGGTGATGTCATAGCCCATTCGCTGGGTAATGCGGCTCGAAGCGTGCTGGGTTTCGGCAAAAAACTCTTTAACTCAATGGGTATGGATGTAAGTGAGTACTTGCAATATGAAACTCGTGACATTGCTTCCGGGCCGGAAATTCAGCATTTTAACCAGCAGGTGGATACTATCCGTAATGATGTCGAACGGGCAGAAGTCCGTATTAAGCGTCTGGAACAGGCGCTTGCTCAATCAGCTAAATCAGAAAAAGAAAACAGCTCTGACAAATAACGGAACCCCTTTCTACATGGCTCACATTCAATGAGAAATATCGCTCACTTTTTCCACCTTATGACTATTAGTCGGGTGCTGCTGAAACACGGCCTTGATGAGCTAATTTTAAATACCCATCTGTTCAGGCCTATTCGGCTGCTGCGTTATTTATCCCCTGGCTTCTGGTTTAACCCCCGTACTCGTCGGCCACGAGGTGAACGTATTCGTATGGCCCTGGAAGATCTGGGGCCGATTTTTGTTAAGTTCGGGCAGATACTGTCAACCCGGCGGGATCTGCTGCCTGATGATCTGGCCGAGGAACTGGCTAAACTGCAGGATCAGGTGCCGCCCTTTGGTGCAGATAAAGCCGTGGCCATAATTGAGGCCTCATTTAAACAGCCGATTAATGAAATTTTTGCTGAGTTTGAGCGTACCCCACTGGCTTCTGCATCCATTGCCCAGGTACATACTGCCACGATGCACGATGGTCGGGAAGTGGTAGTTAAAGTAGTACGCCCGGATATCGAAAAAGTTATCCGCCGGGATCTGGCTCTGCTGTATGTTATTGCCGGCAAGATAGAGCGCTACTGGGCCGATGGCCGGCGTCTGCGCCCGATGGAAGTGGTGCATGAATTTGAAAAAACCATTCTGGATGAGCTGGATCTGCTGCGTGAAGCCGCCAATGCCTCCCAGTTAAGACGAAACTTTAAAGACTCCCCTATTCTGTATGTACCGGAAGTGGACTGGAATCACTGCCGTAAAAAAGTCATGGTTATGGAGCGCATACATGGCGTACCGGTAACCAATATGGGCGAACTTAAGGCTATGGATATTGACTTTAAGCGGCTGGCGGAAATGGGTGTGGAAATCTTTTTTACTCAGGTGTTCCGGGATAACTTTTTCCATGCCGACATGCATCCCGGTAATATCTTTGTTTCCAATACCGGCCAGTATATTGCCATTGATTTCGGTATTATGGGGACTCTGAATCCGGAAGATCAGCGCTATCTGGCAGAAAACTTTCTGGCCTTTTTTAACCGGGATTATTACCGGGTGGCCGAACTGCATGTTGAATCCGGCTGGGTACCGCCTGATACCCGGGTGGATGATTTTGAGTCAGCGATTCGTTCGGTATGTGAACCAATATTTGAAAAGCCGCTGCACGAGATCTCGTTTGGTCAGTTATTATTACGCCTGTTTCAGACCGCCCGGCGCTTTAATATGGAGGTTCAGCCCCAGCTGGTGTTATTACAGAAAACCCTGCTCAATATTGAGGGGCTGGGAAGGCAGCTATACCCTGAACTGGATCTCTGGGATACTGCCAAGCCGTTCCTTGAAAACTGGATGAAAGAGCAACTGGGTTTCCGCTCTTTTGCCAAACAGGTTAAACACAATGCCCCATTATGGATGGAGCAACTGCCTGATTTCCCTAATAAGGTTTTTGATGTGGTACAACAGGCCCGCCATGGTAAGCTGAGTATTAATTACAAAAGTGAAACTTTAAACCGTATAGAAGAAAAAATTCAACTGCAGAGTAGTAAGACCACTTCTGCCATTATCAGTTCAGGCCTGATGGTATGCGGAACTATTCTGTATTCCGGCGGACTGATGCTTGAAGCTCAGGTTCTGGCGGGACTGGGTGCGGCAGGTGCATTGTGGGCTCTGTTTAAAAAATAATGCAAATATTAAGAGATAAAGCTAAAAGATAAACTCCCCCTGCTCTTGATCCACTTCATAACCTGCACTTTTTAGGTTTGCCAGTTAATGGGGGTCTGTCCCTGCTGTTCAAGAAACTGATTTATTTTAGAAAACGGGCGGCTGCCGAAAAATCCCCGATAGGCAGATAAGGGAGATGGGTGGGGTGAACGCAGGACAAAATGTTTAGCAGTATCAATAATGGCTCCCTTTTTCTGGGCATAGCTGCCCCATAAGACAAAGGCAATGGGCCTGGACTGCTGATTAAGCGTATTGATAATGACATCGGTGAGAATTTCCCAGCCGCGTCCCTGGTGGGAATTGGGTTTACCGCTTTCCACGGTTAAGACACTATTAAGCAATAATACCCCCTGTTCGGCCCAGGACTGCAGATGACCATTGTGGTTAGTAATGCCCAGATCCTCTTCCAGTTCCTTAAATACATTAATCAGAGATTTAGGGATGGGTTTAACTTCCGGCATAACCGAAAAGCAGAGGCCATGTGCATGTCCGGGCGTGGGGTAGGGATCCTGACCCAGGATAACCACTTTAACCTGTTCCGGGGCAGTAGTGTTAAGGGCGTTAAACCAGAGGCTGGAGTGGGGCAGAATAATTTTGCCCTGTTTTTTTTCAGCGCGTAAAAATTCTTTAAGGTTTAATAAGGCATCTGTTTGAAATGTGCCTTCAAGCAGTTCCTTCCAGCCGTTATTTAGTTTGACAGAACTCATAAAAATCCTCAATTGATGAATGGTCCAATACAATTTAATGATACTATAAAGACAAATAAAACGGATATAAACCGATCATGAAACGCATCACACAGCTTCAACCCCTGTCCAAAGAGCATCATCAGTCACTGGTACTGTCTCAAAAAGCCATTAATACGGCACAGCAGGGTGATGAGAAACAAATTACAGAACTCTGTCAGCAAATTGTAGAGAGCTATCCCGGTGACTGGAAAATACATTTTAAAATTGAAGAAGACAGTATTTTTCATGTTATTCAAGATTTATTATCTGACCATGATTCAGAGCAGAAAAAAATACTCAGTTTATGTGACCGGCTGGAAAAAGAACACCGGCAGATGGATGCTTATTATGAACAGATGAAGTCTGGTGACTATTCGCTACTGGGGGAGTTTGGTGCTTTATTAAAGCAGCATACCCGGACTGAAGAAAGAGAGCTTTTTCCCCTGCTGGAGGAGTATCTGGATACAGCCACACTGGAAAAGATTTATCAGACCAGTATGGATTACCGACAAAAGCTAAATAATCCAGTTTAAACTGGAATCCAGCCGCTGACGGGTACTGGAAATCACTTCAGCGTGTTCGGTAAGAATGGCAATACTGCCTTTTTTAGAGGGGTAAACAATGCCGCTTATTTGCTGATCATGCAGCGGGTAGGTATGATTAATCGGCTGAGTGGGCAAAATCAATACTGTGACCTGACCCTGTGGGGTATTCAGTACCAGGTGTACCCCGGTATGACCGCCGACAATGCAGTGTCCCAGAAAAGCCACCTGACCAATCGGATCGTTAAGTTTGCCGCCATAGGAAGCCAGCATTGTATCGATATTATTTTTGGCAACATTCATATCAACATTTAAGGCATGGGTGTCCTGGTAATAATGGCTGAGCACCTGCTCAGCCAGTTGATTACCATCAACAGTAGCAGGTGTCCACAAAGCCGGCCATAAAATAAAGCTCAGGGTAATGGCAAATATAGAGGCGGCGATACTGCCTATAAACCATTTTCTCTGTCTGGTTCTTTGTCTGTTATGCTGGTGGCTGGCTTTATGTTCAGCGAGCTGCTGATTCAAAATAATGCGTTCGGCAAGATTATTCGGTGTGATAATTCTGAGAGTTTCAGATAATTGCTGGTCAAAGTGACGCTGTTGTTCGACAAACTTCTGGTTGTTGTTGCTTTGACGGGTTTTTTCCAGAAATTCAGCACTTTGATCATGGGGATCAATAATTGCTCTTTTTCTAAATTCCAGATCATCCACGTTTAAAATCCTGTTGCTTTATCAAATATATCATTAGTGTGTTGCTGATTCGCCTAAATGCCAGGCTTTATGTAAAACGCTTCTGAGTTGATCCCTGGCTCTGAACAGACGAGTGTTAACGGTATTAAGGTTAAGCTCAAGAATCTCCGCAATTTCACGGGTTTTAAAACCGCCCAGCACCTGTAATAACAGAGGTTCACGATAATCTATCTCAAGATTGCCTATGGCCCGGTACAACTGCTGTTTATCCAGCGACTGTTCAGGGCTGAGATTGTGCTGATCCTCAACCAGTACCTCTTCAATATCCACCAGATCCAGCTGTTTACGCTCAAAACGGCGGGCATTTTCACGGCGTAATATAGTAATTAACCAGGCTTTGGCCTTTTTTTCATCTTCCAGACTATCCAGTGCTTTCCATGCTCTTAAAAAAGTATCCTGTACCAGGTCATCGGCAATAGCATGATGCTGGCATAACCAGAAGGCAAAACGGTATAAATCACTGGAATAGGCTTTAACCAGTGCTTCAAAACGGTTTTGTCTATCCATAACAATAAAGACCGGGGATTTCTGCAATTTCTTTCCTTAAATAATGACTATCATACCAATGGTGCATTATTTATACTTAATACACGCTGAATGGAGTAGTTACAAAAAAGATTGAAACTTTTTTGTAACTATCCGGGTCTTATAGTACAAGTCAGTAATAAAGCATTTTTAAACAGCTTACTAAACAAAAAGGAAAATAATATGGGAAACTCTAAAAAAACAGCATTAATCGGTTTATTTGCAGTGGCTTTTACCATGATGGGTGCAGCTGCCCATGCCGGTAAGCCCGGTTTTGAAAAGTGCCAGGGTATTGCCAAGGCCGGTATGAATGACTGTGGTACCAGCAAGCATGCCTGTGCCGGTATGGCAAAGACTGATGCTGGTCCCGATGAATGGGTTTATGTACCTGAAGGCACCTGTAAAAAAATTGCAGGTAATAAAGGGGTAAAATAAACCCCTGGTTAGTTCCCTGAATAATAAGAGCATCCGGTTTTCCAGATGCTCTTTTTTTATTCCTGAAAAACAGCTTACACACAGTCTGCACATACGACAAACCGCAAACTACATGCACTTACCTAAATGAAGTGCAGCGATTATAAAGGACATATAATGATAAAAAAATTCCTGTTTTTCCGCAGCGACATTATGCTGCACGGCTTTGATTTACTGGTTCGGCTGTATCTTCTAAAAGTTTTTTTTCAGTCCGGCATGGTAAAAATTCAGTCCTGGCAGTCCACCCTGGATCTGTTTGCCTATGAATACTCAGTGCCCCTGCTGCCTCCTGAGATAGCCGCTTATGCCGCCACAGCCGGAGAGTTGATATTACCGGTTATGCTGCTTATTGGTCTCCTGACCCGCCCGGCAGCCATTGGCCTGTTTATTCTTAATGCGGTGGCGGCCTATGCTTATTCATTAACCGACTATTACAATATGGTGGGGATGATGGATCATATGCTCTGGGGTGCCATGATACTGGTTTATATTCTGTATGGCCCCAGCCCAGTATCTATTGATAATCTGCTGGGTAAAAAGTACAGTAGAGCTTAATGTTTAATGATGTGAGCTTGTAATAATCAGAGATAAGGATAAAATGCGCAGCATGAGTAATTCAGGTTTATGTGAGGTTAATTTTGAATAGTGGTCTAATTGTTATCGGCGCCCTGGTGCTGGCGCTGCTGGTTTATATTGCCCTGGTTTTATGGGGCAGAAAATGGCTCATTAAGCATCAGGTGTCCTGTTTCTGGCGCAGTACCTACCTGGCGGTTTTTCTGGCACCCGGTTTATTGTTATATGGTGAACATTCCGGTATTCCGGTTCCGGCACTGGCCTGGATGTCCGGTCTTAGTAATGCTTATAATTGTTATGCAAAAGACTTATTCTGTTCCTTTAAGCTGAACCTGTATCTGGCTATTTTGCCTTTTCTGGCCACCTGGATCTTTGCCTGGTTAATGTGTAAGGAACCTCAGGACAGCTCGTCCTGATAAGCCACACCAATCCCCCCAAGTCCGCAATAGCCGCCCGGATTTTTTGCCAGGTACTGCTGATGGTAGTCTTCGGCATAGTAAAACGGGCCGGCAGGCAGGATCTCAGTGGTAATTTCTCCAGAGCCGTGAGTATTTAGCCGCTGCTGATAGTGTTCGCGACTGGCCAGAGCCAGTTCCTGCTGCTGTTCAGAAAAAGTATAAATACCGGAGCGGTACTGAGTGCCGCGATCATTACCCTGACGCATGCCCTGGGTTGGATTATGACTTTCCCAGAACAGTTTAAGTAAATCCTGGTAACGGGTCTGTTGCGGGTCAAAAACCACCAGCACCACTTCATTATGTCCGGTCTGCCCGCTGCAGACTTCCTGATAGGTGGGATTGGGTGTTATTCCGGCAGAGTAGCCCACGGCAGTAGTGTACACACCAGGATGCTGCCAGAAAGTCCGTTCGGCTCCCCAGAAACAGCCCAGACCGAAAAGTGCCTTCTGCATCTGTTCCGGAAAAGGCGGCTGCAGCGGATGCTGATTAACAAAATGACGGTTATTAACAGGCATGGCTTCAGTACGTCCGGGCAGGGCAGTTGCAGGATCAATAATCGGCATAGTATTTATTCCCTGGGTTAATGGGGGTAATCAGTTATGTAAACCAGAGCGTAATCGTGTTTACACTGTAATGGAAATAATAGGGTAAATAATAGGCTGGTTCCGGCCGCTGTGTTTGGCATGGTACAGAGCACTGACCACTTTTTTATTATAAAATAAGTGATAAATTTTGTTATATCAGCCTGTTCTAATTTTATATTTTTTGAAACAGA
>JALUZF010000188.1 GCA_027012135.1 Gammaproteobacteria bacterium | reverse complement strand
ACAGTAACGTAGCCAGACTCTCATTTCATCACTGGAACCCGCTGCGATCATTATATACCGCTTGAATTCCTTTTTGGAATAACGCTGTTTGGCAAATCCTTCTGCAATATTTGCACAGATGGATTTACTCGCACGGCGTATCTGTTCTCCAAGGCCATATTGCTCATTTTTAGGAAATTTAAGGCTTAACCTATGTATTTCCAGTGAGATTTTATAGCTTCGTTGGAACACTTCCAAATCTTCAAATGACTTGATCATCTGGTTTCTGTCCTCTGGATTCTGGTTTCTGAATCCGTAGCTTCGGTACTATGCTTAGCCCCGTTAAATTTTCGGCGCGGTATCACTAGACCAGTGAGCTGTTACGCTTTCTTTAAAGGGTTGCTGCTTCTAAGCCAACCTCCTGGTTGTATCTGCAATTCCACATCCTTTCCCACTTAGCATAGATTTGGGGACCTTAGCTGACGGTCTGGGCTGTTTCCCTTTCGACCACGGAACTTATCTCCCGTAGTCTGACTCCCATACTTGAACTTGACGGCATTCGGAGTTTGAAAAGAGTTGGTAATCCGGTGGGACCCCTAGTCTTGTCAGTGCTCTACCTCCGTCAGTCATCATATGAGGCTATACCTAAATATATTTCGGAGAAAACCAGCTATTACCGAGTTTCACTCCTATCCACAGCTCATCCGAACAGTTTTCAACCTATATCGGTTCGGGCCTCCATCTCGTGTTACCGAGACTTCACCCTGGCCATGGATAGATCACCCGGCTTCGGGTCTACCCCATACAACTCAATCGCCCTATTAAGACTCGCTTTCGCTGCGGCTCCACCTCGCGGCTTAACCTCGCTGCACAGGGTAAGTCGTTGACTCATTATGCAAAAGGCACGCGGTCACACTGTATAAATACATAGTGCTTCCACTGCTTGTAGGCTAACGGTTTCAGTTTCTATTTCACTCGGGTTCCCCCGTTCTTTTCACCTTTCCCTCACGGTACTCGTTCACTATCGGTCATCGGTTAGTATTTAGCCTTGGAAGATGGTCCTCCCAGATTCCCACAAGGTTTCACGTGTCTCGTGGTACTCAGGAACTCCCCAGGGTGAAACTGCATTTCGCGTACCGGACTATCACCGTCTCTGGTCAGCCTTTCCATACTGTTCCGCTATACATTTTCAATCCCACATGGGGGTCCTACAACCCCGGTAAATAAATTTACCGGTTTGGGCTGTTCCGCTTTCGCTCGCCGCTACTCACAGAATCTCTTTTGATTTCTATTCCTGCAGGTACTTAGATGTTTCAATTCCCCGCGTTCGCCTCTGCTACCTATGTATTCAGTAACAGATGACAGGATATAACTCCTGCCGGGTTTCCCCATTCGGAAATCTCCGGATCAAAGCCTGTTAACAACTCCCCGAAGCTTATCGCAGCTTGCCACGTCCTTCATCGCCTTCCGATGCCAAGGCATCCGCCGTTAGCCCTTAATAGCTTATCCATAAACTCTTGATTAAACTTTTAAGATCTCAACTACTGTAACCTCTAAACTCCGTCTTTTCCCTCACGATACGACGATCAAACGACCTGTGTATCAAAAAAAATGCGCTTAAAGGATTTTGTACTACTCTACTATTCAATTATCAAAGATCAGCTTGCGTAACTCTCAGGCTTACGTCCTGATTTACACCTTCAAAAAAAACAAAAACCTTGAAAACGTAAATCAACTCGTAACACCATGATACTGGTGGAGGTGAACGGGTTCGAACCGATGGCCTCCTGCGTGCAAGGCAGGCGCTCTCCCAACTGAGCTACACCCCCGTCTGGTGGGCCTGGGTGGACTTGAACCACCGACCTCACGCTTATCAGGCGTGCGCTCTAACCAGCTGAGCTACAGGCCCAGTTAAAACCAGAAATGATGGTTTTATGTCCACAA
>JALUZF010000187.1 GCA_027012135.1 Gammaproteobacteria bacterium | reverse complement strand
ATACTGAAGGTACCTTAAATCTGGCCCGGCAGGCATCTGAATCAGGTGTAAAGCGTTTTATCTATTTAAGTACTATCAAAGTTAATGGAGAGCAAACCGATAAGCTGGCTTTTACGGCAGATGATAATCCGAATCCTCAGGACCCCTATGCAGTATCAAAGTATGAGGCAGAACAGCAGTTACTTGAATTAAGTAAACAAACCGGTATGGAAGTCGTTATTATCCGGCCACCTCTGGTTTATGGACCTGGTGTAAAAGGAAACTTCAGACGATTGATCAAACTTGTTAATAAATCAGTTCCTTTACCATTGGCAAATATTAAAAATGTCCGTTCACTGGTTAGTATTGAAAATTTATGTTCTCTAATTAAGATTTGTTTGAATCATCCTCATGCCGCCGGTGAAATTTTTCTGGTAAGTGATGGATATGATTTATCAACTTCTGAGTTATTAATAAATCTGGCACAGGCAATGGGGAAAAAAAGTTTTTTATTTTATATTCCGGCCAGTACAATAAAATTTTTAACAACATTACTTGGAAGACGTTCTGAGTATGAACGTTTATTTGGTTCTTTACAGGTAGATATAAGAAAAAATTATCAGTTGTTAAACTGGAAACCAGAGCAGTCAGTTCAAATGGCTTTAAAAAATTGTGTTTAATGTGGACTTTAAAAATGATCAGGATTAATCAAAGAATTTTAAAACAAATTGTTTTACTCGTATCGGACACATTTTTTATTATAGGGGCAATCTATCTGTCTCTGGTTATTAGACTAGGTGAATTTAATACAGTTCATGCAGAAGATTATCCTGCTTATTTAATCACTCTTATTTTTACTATTCTGGTTTTTTTACGTGTTGGCCTGTATCGTTCAATTGTAAGATATATGGGCTATACCGCTTTTTTTACTGTACTTAAAGCAGTTTCGATTTCTTCTCTGATTCTTGCTGCAAGTATTATGCTGACAAAAAATGGGATGCCGCGTTCAATTCCATTTATATATCTGGGATTATTACTGTTCTTTGTTGGTGGTGCCCGTTTTGTTATCTGGTTTCATTATCAGAAACCTAAACATAAGGGACGAGAGAATGTTGCTATTTATGGTGCGGGAATGGCTGGTCGTCAACTGCTAACCTCTTTAAAACAGGGTGATCAATATAATGTTAAGTTTTTTCTTGATGATAATAAAGAAATAAAAGGATGTCTGGTTGATGGTGTGATGGTATATCGTCCTCATCATTTGAAGGAATTAATAAAATCACAGGGGATTTCTCAACTGTTTTTAGCCCTGCCTTCAGTAGCTGCACGTAGACGAAAAGATATTATAAAAAATCTTGAAGAGTACCCTGTTTATGTAAAAACTATCCCTGGCTTAAGTGATATTATAAGTGGCAGAGCTAAAATTGAAGAACTGAAAGAAGTTGATATTGATGATTTATTAGGTCGTGATTGTGTCAGCCCGGATAATAAGTTATTTGATAAGTGCATAAAAAACAAGGTTGTTTTTGTTTCAGGGGCTGGAGGCTCTATTGGTTCTGAATTATGCCGACAAATCATTGAACATGCACCTGCACATTTAATTCTATTAGAATTATCGGAATTTGCCCTGTATGCCATTGAGCAGGAACTGAAGAAAATCCTGCCTGAAGGTATTCAAATGACAGCGTTACTTGGTTCAGTTCAGGATCAAAAAAGACTGCAGAGTATTTTTACTGTTTACGGTGTACAGACAATTTATCATGCTGCAGCTTATAAACACGTACCTATTGTAGAAGAAAATATTGTAGAAGGCATTCGAAATAATATTTTTGGAACCTACCGGGCAGCAGAGGCGGCTTTTGCCAGTGGAGTGGAAACCTTTGTACTTATCTCAACGGATAAAGCTGTACGACCTACTAATGTCATGGGTACTACCAAGCGCTTTGCTGAAATGGTGTTGCAGGCACTGGCTGATAAGCATGCCAATCAGGGTACCCGTTTCTGTATGGTTCGTTTTGGTAATGTGCTTGGGTCATCCGGCTCAGTAGTTCCCCTGTTTAAAAAGCAGATAAAGCAGGGTGGGCCGGTGACAGTAACCCATCCTGATATAGTGCGTTACTTTATGACCATTCCTGAAGCGGCACAACTGGTATTGCAGGCTGGTTCTTTAGGGCAGGGTGGGGATGTCTTTGTGCTGGATATGGGGGAGCCGGTCAAAATTGCTGATCTGGCCAGAAAAATGATCCGCCTCTCTGGTTATGAGGTAAAAGATGAGGCTAATCCCGATGGTGATATAGAGCTGATTTATACTGGTCTGCGTCCGGGTGAAAAGCTCTATGAAGAACTGCTTATTGGAGATAATGTTACGGGCACACAACACCCTAGAATTATGCGGGCAGAAGAAAATATGCTGTCTTTTGAGGTGATTAATAAAAAGATGGCTCTGCTGGATGAAGCCTGTAATGACTTTAATATAGCCTGGGTACGTGAAATTCTGCTGGACAGTGAAACCGGCTATGTCCCCGATAAGGAGCAGCCTGTGGATTTGTTATGGTGTGAATTAAAAAAACAGGAAAATAATGTCATAAAAGCTCAATTTTAATGCTCTGCTATAATGAGAAATACCAGACTCTGAGGTTTCCTATGAATATGGTCGATTTTATCAAGCATTATACTATGATGACTATAAGCTCTGGGAAGGGAAATGGGAGCTTTTTGATGGTTTTCCTGTCGCTATGACTCCTGCGTCAACGATTACTCACCAGGCATTAGCAGGTAATATACTCTTTGAACTTAAAAATAGTGCCGGGAAATGTACACGCTGTATGGTCATTGGGAAAGAGGATTACAAACTCTCCGATGATACAGTTTTACGCCCCGATGTTGTGCTTATCTGTGATGAACCCAACGAGGCTTATATTACCAAAGCGCCTGAGATTATTATAGAGGTGATTTCTAAAAGTACAGCAAAAAATGACGAAGGCTATAAGCTTCAGAAGTATGAAGTGGAAAAAGTAATATACTATGTTATTGTCTATCCCGATGATTTATACGCCAAGGTCTATAAACTTGAAGACGGTAAATATGACAATCAGGGTGATCTTTCCAGGGAGATGTTATGGCTTTGATGAAACGTTCTGTAAGGTCAGTATTAATTTTGACAGGGTTTTTAAGCGTTTTCGTAAATAAATAGAAGTGGTGCCCAGACCTGGAATCGAACCAGGGACACAGGGATTTTCAGTCCCTTGCTCTACCGACTGAGCTATCTGGGCATATATAGGTATTGGTGAATCAAATTATTCGGTGAGACTTAATTTATTCAACGGCGTGTATTCTGTCTTTTTTGCCGGTTTGTGTCAAGAAAAATTTTAATTAATCTTGAATAAATAATGGCCCTCATCCTGACCTTCTCCCAGAGGGAGAAGGAACCTGTTGCAGTCAGATGGCAGTGGGAACGAAAGATTATTTGGGCGGTACATAATCGTCCGGTTTGGCGACGGCTTCATCGCTGAAGAAAAACTTTTCCATTTCAGTTTCCAGAAATTTTCGGTGTTCCGGATCGATGGGGGACAGGCGGTATTCATTGATCAGCATGGTTTGGTGTTTGATCCAGGCGTTCCAGGCTTCTTTGGAGACATTATCAAAAATTCGTTTTCCCAGATCACCGGGGTAGGTCTGGCGCTCCAGGCCTTCGGCTTCTTTTCCCAGTTTTACGCAATTTACCATTCTAGTCATATTGGTACCTTTAATATATAAGTTTAAAATTTATGTGGACTGACGTTGGCTTTTTAAGGCACGGCATCCAGTTGAGATATAAGTCTGGTTATGGGGCCTGGTAATCCTAATTTCAATGGTTTGCCTGGGGAGTACCAGAGAAAGCGATTGTCATCCATTACTATGGGAGGTATTTTAACCTGAATTTGTAATGGAGTGATATCTAAATGGTAATGGCTGAAGGTATGCCTGAATTCAGGCTGTTCCTGAACAGAGCCACAGGGTTGATAATGATGAGTTTCCAGCCAGCTTTTTAGCTCTGCTTTGTCCTGACATTGGGGAAAGGACCAGAGACCGCCCCAGATCCCCTGCTGAGGACGTTTTTCCAGTAAATAATCGCCATTTTCATTGCTCAGAATTAGTAAGCAGGTCTTTTTTACGGGCTTATCCTTTTTAGGTTTCGAGTTAGGATAATGCTTAATGGTATCGTTCAGACAGGCCTGGCAGTGAGTCTGCAATGGACATTGTGAGCATTGAGGTTTGCTGCGGCTGCACAGGCTGGAACCCAGGTCCATCATGGCCTGGTTAAAGTCGTCACAGCGCTGTTTCGGGGTGAGTTTTTCAGCCAGGCTCCAGAGTTCTTTCTGTACTCTGGTCTGTCCCGGCCAGCCGTCCACCTGGAAGCAGCGGCATAAAATACGCTTAACATTGCCATCCAGTATGGGGTGATGCTGCTGGCAGGCCAGGGATAAAATAGCTCCGGCGGTAGAACGGCCTATGCCGGGTAAAGCCTGAATACTTTCCATAGAGTCAGGGAAATATCCGGCAAACTGGTCGCGTATTATTTGAGCAGCTTTGTGCAGATTTCTTGCACGAGCGTAATAACCCAGTCCAGTCCACAGATGCAGGACTTCGTCCTGAGGGGCATTGGCCAGGCTGATAACATCGGGAAACTGCTGTATAAAACGCTGGTAGTATGGAATAACGGTTTTTACCTGGGTCTGCTGTAACATGATTTCCGAGATCCAGACGCGGTAAGGTGTTTTATTCTTTTGCCAGGGGAGGTTTTTTCTGCCATGCAGGTCAAACCAGGTGAGTAATTGTGGGGCAAAGGTATTGATGGGGTGATGTCTCTTGCTTAATGCGGGCAGGGATGGATGCCCGCACTTCCAACTTCCAGGAAGGATAAGGTTCTAGAATTTCAGCAGACCCTTAAACTTGTCACCAAATTTTTCTTCCAGTTTTTCATTGAGTTTTTCCTCAACTTTCTTTTTGGCCTGCTGTTCCAGCACTTTGGAGATATTGGCTTCCTGTTTCAGCTCAGAGAATTTACCTTTAATGGTATAAGGAATTTCCTTGCCTCTGTAATCGGTACCCTGGGATTTTTCATCAATTTTTAAGCTGTTAAGCAGTTTAACTTTCAGAGTGTAGTCAAGATACTCTTTGGGCAGGTCAGCATAGCCGGCACCAGTGAGTTCCATAACTGGAGATTTACTGCTCAGGTCGTTGTTTTTAACCACGCCGTTTTTAATATTAAATGTGCCTTTTAGTTCAGAAAATTTGGTATTTTGTTCCTGAGCCTGAGTAGGAACGGAGCGGCCTTTAAGCATGGCTTCTGTTTTTCTTAAGGTATTTATAACATCCAGTTTTTTTACATGGCCATTAGCTACCAGCAATTTAACAATACCATTGGAGTTTTTAATTAAACGATCCTTATCATTCCCGGCGGTCGTAATATTAGCTGAAATATTGGCGGTACCGGTAATTTCCTGGCTGCCGCTGACATCCTGTAACAGGTCTCCGATCTGTACCCCTTTCAGCTCGTTAATGATTTTGAGTTTAGGTGTATTGCTGCGGGCATCCAGGGTGGTTTTAAGGTTGATATTGCCCTTGTATAAATCTGCTTTTAAAGGTGCCAGCTGAACCAGACCGTCCTTGCCTTTTAGAACTATCATTACATTGGTCATTTTAGCGCCCCCGGCAATAAACTGGCCGATGGCTAATTTACCGTCCAGGTTCAGACTACGCAGGGTTTCAACCGGGAAAATGGGAGCTTTACCTTGCGAGGCTGTTTTCTTAGTTTCAGCTTTAGGTGCAGGTGTTTTGGAAGCAGCCTGTTCTGGAGCAGCCACGGCATAGTAATCCAGATTGAGCTGGTTAAGTTTTAAATCAAAACCATAAACCGGTTTCTGGAAGTTTTTAATAGCTGCAGTTCCGGTTAGAGCAGTATCGTCCAGGTTGGCTGTTAAGGAGCTGATATTCAGGTTATTCTGGTTACCCTTAAAGGAAAGCCGGGCATCAGCAGAACTGAGTGCCTGTTTCTCTTTCATTGCCGGTAAAGCGGCTCCAAGGGCAGCAGCGAGCTGCCTGGGTGAGAATTTTTCTATACTGATCTTGCCGTTATATTCCGGAGCACTGTCCAGTTTAGCCGCATGAAACTGGCCATTGATAACCATCTCATACGAGGTTAGTTTCATACCATTAATATCCAGCAGCTGTTTCAGGCCATCAAATACAATGTCTCCCCCCAGGGAGGTTTTAGTGGCTCCGCCGGGTAAAGCGCTACCGGTCAGATCCAGAGTCAGCCGGGTTTTGGGTAATTTAAATAACTGCTGTGCCAGGGAAATAGTCGGTGAGCTGGTTAGCTTAAAGCTGCCTTTCATTTCAGGATTAGTGCTGTCGATCAGGGTGGAGATTTCCAGGCCAAAAGGCTTATCTTCAATCAGTTCACTGATGCTTATATTGGCTTTGGATAACACAATATGCTGATTGTTCTGTTTATCGGTCCAGCTGATCCGGGCATCTTTAACACTTAGGCCGGCCACACTAATTGCGGGCATGGAGGCTTTTTCAGTGGCTGGTTTTGATGTGTCTGTTGAATTTTTAGCTTCTGTTTCTTTTTCAGTGGCTGATTTTTCCCCACTGAGATCGGCCCAGTTGGTTTTACCGTCTTTATTTTTAATCAGGTTCAGAGCCATATTGTTTAGTCTGACTTCTCCGATATCCAGGCGGTTCTGAGTCAGCAGTGGCATAATGGCCACGTATAGAGAAACCTCATCTATTTTGGCAAAAGGCTGGTCGCCAAAGCCTTTGGCATTACTCAGTTCTGTTTTGCCCAGATCCAGGGAAACGGACAGAGGTAGTGAAATGGACAGGTCGATATCACCTTCTATAGTCAGAGTTCGCCCGGTTTTCTGATAAACCTGCTGGGCAATTTCGTCTTTATAATCATTGGGGTTGACCAGTACCGGGATTAAAATTGCCGCCAGCACTACAATAACGACTAAAGAAGCCAGACTCCAGAGTATAATTT
>JALUZF010000186.1 GCA_027012135.1 Gammaproteobacteria bacterium | reverse complement strand
TTCTCCGAGAAAGCGGTTTATCCAACAAAAAATTCAGCAGATGTCAAAATTTGGTGCTGCTGATTAATAATGTTATGTATAAAAAGTTTGTTCTATGAAAATAACAACAGAGATGACACAGACAGCATACCAAGCCGCAAAGGATGTATATCATGGTCGAATTAGCAAGAATGATGCTCTTGATATACTAGAAAATGAACATGGCATGAATAGAGGATCTGCATCAGATTACATAGTAAATTTTAAAAAAATGATGGATGGTAATAAATACACAAGAACAAACAATGCAGAAGCCACTGATTATTTTCTTACGCAAATACTTTCTGATTATGGGTTAGCTAAACTACGTAATGCAATCAAAGCTGCCAATGAGCATGTAGATTATTATGAAGGGCTTGGTAGAGGGAACTTGAACGGCATTAGAGCTATAATATCTCGGCACGAAAAAAAAATGGAATCGCAGTTTACAAGTGATTATCCAGATGAACTTAAAAATTCAGAAACCCTATTTGAAGGAATTAAGAAAGCCGTTATTGTTAACTCATACGAAAGGAACCCAATAGCAAGGACAAAATGTATTGAGCACTATGGTGCGCAGTGTGTGGTTTGCAATTTTGATTTTGAAAAAGTATATGGTGAGATTGGTAAGGGATTTATTCATGTGCACCACTTGACTCAGCTATCAGACATCAGGCGAGGCTATGAAGTTGACCCTATTAATGATTTACGCCCTGTATGTCCTAATTGTCATGCAATGCTACACAAGAAGCACCCCCCATTAACAATTGAGGAGTTGAAATTAATGGCAAACTGTACAAAGTGACAAAATGAAATTTTTATGGTTTTAATAACACATACCATGGTTAATTGATCAATGAATCATAAGGGATTTTTAGCCCATGGTGTAATCGTTTAATCATACTTAGTGTCAGATCCCGTTTACCATTGAGAATTTCTGACACACGGCCTGAGCCGCCAATAAATGCCTGTAAATCAGTACGTGTCAGGCCGTTTTGATCCATCATGAACTTGATGGCTTCAACTGGATCGGAGGGTGGAATGGGATAATGCTCTTCCTCATATTTTTCCACCAGCAGAGACAGGACTTCCAGCTCATCACGTTCTGCTGTTTTGGATTTTGCCCCCCAGAGCTCATTAATACGTTCCAGCGCCTGCTTAAGCTCTTTATCAGATTTTATGGGCTTGAGTCTACTTGCCATTGTTCTAACCTTATTTGTTATATCTCTTCTATATTTTCAATTTTATCGTATTGCGCATGTGTGCCGACAAAGCGGATCAACATCATCTGAAATGAATAATCTATTCTGACAACAATTCGGTATTTATTGCCACAGATATTAAATACAACCCGGTTATTTTTTAGAATGCTGGCCGTTTTCAGATTTTCTTTGATGTCATGGGGTGTTTTCCAGGTTGATTTCATTGCATAGTTATACCATTCCGTCATGCTCACCCTTGCATCAGCATATTCTGGTCGACTTTCCCAAAATTTCATGAGCGTTGATTTTGCTATAATTCGCATAAACAAATCATAGCATTATCCCATTTTGGGAGCAACAGGCATGATTACAATGCCTGTTTTTTCTGGTAAAATTAATCAGATTATTTGATGTGATTTGGATTGCTTTGCTTCTTTTTTATTATTTTGACAAATATCAATTCTAAACCCATCTAAAATAAGCTACCCTAACACGGTTATAAATTTCTGGTCGCATTGGATAAGCCGATGCGTGAGTTAACTTTTGGAGAATGTACATGATTAAACCTCATGGATCTGATGAACTAAATCCACTTTTTGTTTACGACCCTGCTGAAAACGAAGCATTACAGAAAGAAGCTGAATCTTTACCTTCCGTACTGGTCAGTTCTGCTACTGCAGCCAATGCAGTTATGCTGGGTGGTGGTTATTTTAACCCTCTGACCGGCTATATGAACAAGGCGGATGCCCTTTCAGTTGCCCGTGACATGAAAACTACTTCAGGTTTATTCTGGCCCACTCCGGTTTTAAACCTGCTGCAGGATGCCCAGGGCGTTAAAGCCGGCGACCGTATTGCTCTGAAAGATCCCAATGTTGAAGGTAATCCGGTACTGGCCGTAATGGATGTTGAAGCCGTTGAAGAATTCACGGATGATGAAATCAAGGAAATTACTCAAAACGTTTATCGTCCAAGTCCTGATGAAGCGCACCCAGGTGTTGACGCCTTTGTTGCCCAGGGTAAGGTTGTTTTATCCGGTCCTATCCAGGTTCTGAACTTTTCCTACTTTCAGACTGAATTTCCAGATACTTTCCGTACTGCAGTTGAAATCCGTAATGAAATTGCTGAACGCGGCTGGAAAAAAGTGGTTGCTTTCCAGACTCGTAACCCAATGCACCTGGCACACGAAGAACTGTGTCACATGGCGATGGAACGTTTAGGCTGTGACGGTCTGGTTATCCATATGCTGTTAGGTAAGCTTAAGCCCGGCGACATCCCTGCTCCTGTACGTGATGCAGCAATTCGCAAAATGGTGGAATTATACTTCCCTGAAAATAGTGCGATGGTAACCGGTTACGGTTTCGATATGCTGTATGCAGGACCTAAGGAAGGTGTGTTACACGCAGTGTTCCGTCAGAACATGGGTGCTACTCATTTTATTATCGGTCGTGACCATGCCGGTGTTGGCGATCACTATGGTGCCTTTGATGCTCAGAAGATTTTTGATGAAGAAGTGCCAGAAGGTGCATTAGAAATCGAAATCTTTAAAGCTGACCACACGGCTTACTCCAAAAAGCTGAACAAGGTTGTTATGATGAGTGAAGCACCTGATCATACCAAAGATGACTTTGTACTGCTTTCCGGTACCAAGGTTCGTGAAATGTTAGGCAATGGTATAGCACCACCTAAAGAATTTTCACGCCCTGAAGTGGCCAAGATTCTAATGGATTATTACGAAAGCCTTAAAAAGTAACAGGCTAAATCTCCTGAATCAAAAAAGGCATTATTCTTAACTGGATAATGCCTTTTTTATTGTCCACTTTTAAATCCACTTTTCCCGGATTTTATAGCCTGTTTTAAACTCCAGAACTACATACCAAAAAATGACTTTAATCTGTCCCAGAATCCTTTCTTATGTTTGGGCTGTACGGTTCTAACCGGAACCTGCTGTTTCTTTTTAGACAGTTCTTTCTGTAACTGCTGTTGAAAATCCGCCGACATCATGACGGTGGCTTCGCTTTGTGTGTCTGTTCCTGCTGTAGAAAATGGTGCATCTCTGAAAAAAACGATTTGATGTTTGCCAATGGTAATAATATCACCGTCTTTTAAATGATGACGCTTAATTTTTTTGTTATTAACAAAAGTACCATTAGTACTGTTCATGTCCACCAGTTCGGGACCTGAAGCAGTGGCATAAACCGTAGCATGATGACCACTGATGGCCAGATTATCAATCGTTATATCATTACTGGCAGCACGCCCAATAGTTATGTCCTGCTTGTCCAGCACAAATTCCTGAACATCCTGCCCATCAAATCTTAATACCAGTCTCATCAGTACTCAGCACTCCATTTATAAAGAATCTAAATTGGGTATTATCTAAGTTAATAATAGACCATAAACAACAGATTATCACAGGTTTTTAAAAAAGTTTTGGACTTTTTTTATGACTCTTTTAGGCTCATTCAGTAAATTGGCTTCCGCCTGCAGTTCTTTAAGTCGTTTATTATCAGCATCAATACCCAGACCGGTACTGATGTATTGCTGAGCCTTCTGGTAATGGTATTTATCCAGTTCAGAACGAGCCAGCAATTCATAGCGATAGACTACATCCTTAATACCCTTTTCGGCTTTTTTATTAGCTGGATCCATATCCAGAACTTTCTGAAAATAATAAATGGCATTATCATTTAATGGGGTTGTCAGGTGATAATCTTTTAGACTCTGCTGCCCTTTTGCAAGCAGTTTGTTAATCTGACGTTTACGATTAAGTTGTTTTTTACGCAGTGCCTGTTTTTGTTTTTCAAGTTCCTGTTTGGCCTGTTTAATTTCCTGATCTTTTTGTTCCAGCAATAACAGGGCTTCATTTTTTGAAATCGAGTTTTCAAGAGAATCCAGAATTGTGTATTCAGTATCATCAGGCTTCTTGACAACCGGAGTTGTTAAGAGAGGCTTAACATCTGATTGTACAAGTTGTGCAGAATCATTGTTTTGAGGATAAATGGATTCTTTAAAAAACTGTTCATAAAGGGTGTTTTTATTAAGCCATACTACCGCCAGCAGAATCAATACTAGAATAGTTGGAGTCACAAATGAATGTTTTTTTTGCGGCTTTCTATTGGCCACGTATTCAACCACAACATCACTATCAATTAACCTGGTTTCATTGCCCTGTTTTTTAAATTCCGGATTATCCTTAAAGAAGCGCTCAATATAACGAGTGACCAGTTTGGCATCGGATAAGCGGTCATCGGCAGATTTAGCCAGTAGACTGTCTAATAACGGCTGCAGCTTATCAAGTTTCTCAGGAAGTTTTGGGATTGGATCCTGGATGCTTTTAGCAATGGTTTCAATTTCCGACTCACCCTGATAGGGTTTTTCTCCAACCAGTATTTCATACATCATAATACCCAGGCTGTACAGATCGGTACGGTAATCAAAGGGTCGTCCCTGTATCAGTTCTGGAGAAGCATAACTGGGACTGGCATAAACTTCACCATTAGAATGAATGGCCTGTTTGGGTTTGCTCTGATAGGAAATACCAAAATCCGTCAGTACGGGACAGCCGTTTTTACGAAATATAACATTAGCAGGTTTAATGTCCCCATGAATAATACCCTGCTTGTGGACAGTATGTAATGCAGCAGAAATTTTGGTCAGAATATCCAGAGCATGACTGACATCCAGACCTTCAAGAATGCGGTTATCCAGATCCCCGCCTTCCAGGTACTCCATGGCAATAAAATTGTATTTGTCAGTACTGACAACATCATAAACGGTAATTATATTGGGATGTTCCAGGGAAGCAATAATCTTGCCTTCGGCAATAAAACGCTCCTGAATAGATTCATCGAGTTTGGGATTAAGAAACTTAAGGACAACCTGGCGTTGCAGGGATTGCTGCTCAGCAATATAAATAGCAGCCATACCACCTTTAGCAAGCAGTTTTATAATTTTATAACCCGCTATTGATTTCATTATTTACAGCTGTCGGATTTTTATAAGAATTAAATCTGGAAAATTGTTTTTATTTCTTATATTAGTACATATTGCGCAGATAGGAAACGGGCATAACAGGCAGAAATAAAAATCAGATGATAAAGTACCATATTATGGCGGCTACGGCGATGGAAAATAATACAATAAGCAGAGGAACCAGAGCTTTTGAGGAAGTTTCCTTTATGCCGGGTTTTGATTCGGATACATATTCAACGACAACCTTGCTGCTGAAACCGGAATCATCGGCCAGATTCTGAGCAGTTTGTGTTGAACGGGGATGATCCCTGAGATACTTTTTAATATAACGGCTTATCATACGGCCATCAGCAATTCGCTCATCGGGATCCTTGGCCAGCATGTGATCCATCAGAGGCTGTAATGGCATCAGATTTTCAGGTAAGGTCGGGACTGGGTCCTGGATGCTGCTGGCAATCATTTCCAGCCTGGTTTCACCTTTAAAGGGCTTTTCTCCAACCAGCATTTCATACAGGACAATACCCAGACTGTAGATATCTGTTCTGTGATCAAAATGATGGCCCTGTATTAATTCCGGACTGGCATAAGTTGGGCTGGTAAGAATGCCTTCCGCATTCTGTTCCTTACCGGTGGTATCAACTCGTTTGGAAATACCAAAGTCAGTTAATACCGGACAGTCGTCAGAACGAAAAACAATATTAGCGGGTTTGATATCACCGTGAATAATGCCTTTACTATGCACCAGGTAAAGTGCATCGGATAATTCCAGTATGATCTCCAGAGCCGTATGCACATCAATTTGTTTCTGGGCAATACGGGCTTCAAGATCCCCGCCTTCAAGGTACTCCATGGCATGATAAAAGTGGATCCCTACCCTGCCAACATCGTATACGGGTATAATATTAGGGTGCTTCAGGGAAGCAATTATACGGCTTTCATCAAGGAAGTGATCCAGAATGACAGTATCCAGTTTAGGGTTAAGCACCTTTAATGCAACCTGACGCTTAAGAGACTCCTGCTGCGCAATATAAATGGTTGCCATACCACCTTTGGCAAGAATCCCCTGAATTGTATAACCCTTAATAACACTCATATTATTATTATTTGATACCATATGAAATAAGAATTGTTAAATTGATACTGTACCTACCTGAAAACAAACAGGTATTTAGTAAATTGTAGCTTACTTTTTGATAATTGCCTGTAAGCGATTGCTTACATAATAGAAATGATTCAGATTACTAGAAAGAATTGAGGGGCGGGTATGCAGAGCTGCAGCCCTTCAATTCCCCTTCATAAGAAGGGGAAATAAAACAGCTTATTCTTCAGTAGATCCGCTGTCTGACCTGGCAGCATCAGCAGCAATAGCCTTCATACTCAGGCGAATACGTCCCTGCTTGTCAATTTCGAGTACTTTAACATCAACAAATTCACCTTCGGATAATTTGTCAGTAACGTTATTAACACGCTCTTCACAGATTTGAGAAATATGAACCAGACCATCTTTACCGGGGATAATAGTGACAAAGGCACCAAAGTCCATGATCTTGGTTACGCGGCCATTGTAGATTTTACCCACTTCAACATCGGCGGTAATTTCTTCAATACGACGTTTACATTCCTGTGCAGCAACATTATCAACAGAAGAAATTTTAACAATACCTTCTTCATCAATATCAATATTGGCGCTGGTTTCTTCAGTCAGGGCCTTAATGGTTGAACCGCCCTTACCGATAACATCACGAATCTTTTCAGGGTTAATCTGCATAGTCAGAATGCGTGGTGCAAAATCTGACATATCCGTATTAGGTTCAGAAATAACGGCATTCATCTGTTCCAGGATGTGCAGGCGTGCATCTTTGGCCTGATCCAGAGCGATTTGCATAATCTCTTTGGTAATACCCTCGATCTTGATATCCATCTGCAGGGCATTAACACCAGTTTCAGTACCGGCCACTTTAAAGTCCATATCACCCAGATGATCTTCATCACCCAGAATATCCGTCAGAACCGCAAAGTTGTCGTCTTCTTTAATCAGCCCCATTGCAATACCTGCAACCGGGGAAGAAATAGGCACACCAGCATCCATCAGTGACAGGCTGGTACCACAGACAGAAGCCATGGAACTGGAACCGTTGGATTCAGTGATTTCTGAAACCACCCGAATGGTGTACGGGAATTCTTCAACGGTCGGCATTACCGCTGCCACACCGCGTTTTGCCAGACGGCCATGACCGATTTCCCGACGTTTGGGAGAACCAACCATACCGGTTTCACCCACACTGTATGGAGGGAAGTTATAATGCAGCATAAAGGAATCTTTATAGCTGCCTTCCAGAGCATCAATGATCTGTGCATCACGGGCAGTACCTAAAGTGGTAACGACCAGTGCCTGGGTTTCACCACGGGTAAACAGTGCCGAACCGTGAGTACGTTCCAGAACGCCAGTACGAATATGCAGAGGACGAACCGTTTTAGTATCACGACCATCAATACGGGGATTGCCTGCAATAATACTGCTGCGTACAACTTTCTTTTCAAGTTTATAGAAGGCATTGGATAATTCCGACGCATCCCATTTGGAATCTTCACCGGAAGCTAACTTTTCAATCAGGGTATTACGAATATCATCCAGCTTGTTCAGACGCTCCAGCTTGTCGCTGATTTTATAGGTTTCAACGACATCTGCTTCACATTCACTGGCAACGGTATCCACCAGTTCCTGATCCACTTCAGGTGCAGTCCATTCCGTTCTGGTTACACCAACTTCTTTAACAAACTCATTAATTTCGTTAATTACAGTCTGTAACTGCTCATGACCGTACATTACCGCACCAAGCATAACGTCTTCAGGCAGTTCATCAGCTTCTGACTCAACCATCAGAACCGCAGTGTCGGTACCGGCAACAACCAGGTCCAGTTCTGATTCATCCAGCTGCTCACGGGTTGGATTAAGCTGATATTCACTTTCGCTATAGCCGACCCGGCAACAGCCGATAGGACCGTTAAAAGGCACATCCGCCAGACTGAGTGCTGCAGAAGCACCAATCATAGATGGAATATCAGGGTCAACTTCAGGGTTTAGGGAAACCACGGTACAGATGACCTGAATTTCGTTGTAATAGCCTTTTGGAAACAGAGGACGTAGCGGACGGTCAATTAAGCGTGCAACCAGAGTTTCATTTTCAGTTGGACGACCTTCTCGTTTGAAAAAACCACCGGGGATTTTTCCTGCCGCGTAGGCTTTTTCCTGATAATTAATGGTTAAGGGGAAAAAATCAGTACCTGGTTTAGGTTCTTTTCGGGCTACCGCAGTTACAAAGACGGTAGTTCCACCCATATTGACCATAACGGCACCGGATGCCTGACGAGCTATCTCGCCTGTTTCAAGAGTGACGGTGTCCTGGCCGTACTGAAAGGTTCTTTTAATTGGTGTCACGCTACTTTTGCTCCGTTATATTCGGCTAATGTATAAAATTGTATCTATTCAGTGTATCGGACCGCAAATGACTGCAGGTAATGTATTTCCGGGGGTGCTCAAGTACATCCATGTATTAGTTTAGAACTTTTCAAAACTTGTTTTGTAAAAAGTTCTTATCCTGGTGATTGTGAAAACATCCATGTTTTCAAAACCCCGTAAACACACTACCTGCAGTCAATTGCTCTATGTCATACTATTTTATGCTGAATAGTTACTAAAAATTAATAAATCTTACGGGTTAATTACTTACGCAGACCCAGTTTAGAGATAAGTGCACGATAACGCTCAACGTCTTTTTTCTTCAGATAATCCAGCATTTTACGACGTTTGCTGACCATTCTTAACAGACCCTGGCGGGAATGGAAATCATGCTTGTGTTCTTTAAAGTGTTCTGTCAGATCCAGGATGCGGGCTGTTAACAGGGCTACCTGAACTTCAGGGGAACCTGTATCATTAGTACCGCGGCTGTGTTCTTCAATTATTGCGCTTTTTTGTTGTGCAGAAATCATGTATTACTCCTAAAACATTAAAGTACCAGAAAAAATCGATTATCCCGATTTAAACCAGTGCAACTCAATTATAGAGTGTTGCTAAAAGAGGATCGTATTATTACGATCCTGTAAAGGTGCGTATTTTACCTGTTCAACTGATATTAAACAAGCATTAAACCCGCTTTAAATTGTCAATATAAAATGCTCAATGTCAGCTAAAATGACGGATAAAATCAGGTGTTTACAGCCGTCTTTATAAAAACAGCAGTCGTTTGGGTTTTAACATACCATTTTGATCAAGAACCGCCAGTGCAATCAGGGTATTATTAAAATACAGCCGAAAATTTATATTCTCGGTTTCATGTTTTTTTAAAGCTTTATGCTGGTTAAAGGCTTTAAACTCAATTTCATGGCCATGTTCTATGCGCTCCTTTTCCTCACTGCTGAGGTGAACGGCAGGGAAACCGGCTATGGCCGAATCAACCGGCAGCAGTAACTTTTCCCGTTGAGCAAAATCTTCCTGCTGTGCCAGTTGCTCCAGGCTGACAGCCTGGGACAGAGTAAAAGGTTCAGCTTCCAGACGTCGAAGCTCTGCAATATGGGCACCACAGCCTAAAGCACGGCCGATATCTTCACACAGGGAACGAATATAAGTCCCCTTGGAACAAAGTACTTCGAGCTCAATAAAAGGGCTTCTATCGGGGTTATCCGGGGACCACTTACAATTCAGAAGATTTAACTCGAAAATGGTAATTTCACGGCTTTTTCGCTTAATTTCGATACCATTTCTGGCATATTCGTACAGAGGACGGCCATTATGTTTTAATGCCGAATACATGGGAGGTGTCTGTTGCTGAGTGCCTTTAAAGGTTTCCAGTAAGCCCAGTAAACGGGCTTCATCCAGTTCAGCTACCGGTCGCTGCTCCAGTATTTCCCCTTCAGAATCGCCGGTAGTCGTCGTAGTACCGAGGAAGCATTTTGCCCGGTATCGTTTATGAGCATCAAGCAGATAATGGGAAAGTTTGGTTGCTTCACCCAGGCAAATGGGCAACACACCGGTAGCAAGGGGATCCAGACTGCCGGTATGACCGGCTTTCTGGGCATCAAAGAGCCGTTTTACTTTCTGTAATGCGGCATTAGAAGTGATGTCTGAAGGTTTATCAAGAACAAGAATGCCATTGACAGGACGGCCTTTTTTTCTACGCGCCATGAATGATTCAGTCTGTCTGGTCGTCTTTGTCAGAGGAATGGTGATGCTTTTTGTCTTCTTCTATAACCTGATCAATAAGCTGAGTCAGACGAGCACCATGTTGTACTGATTCGTCATAGCGAAACTGTAACTGGGGCACTATACGCAGTTTGATCCGCTGTCCCAGCTCATGGCGTAAAAATCCGCTGGCCCTGTTCAGTCCCTGTCTGACATCATCCAGCAGGCTGGCATCCCGGTCTGAATTAATAACCGTATAGTAAACCCGTGCCAGGCTCAGATCCCGGGTAACATCAACGGCCGTTATAGATACCATGGACAGGCGCGGATCCTTAACCTCACGCATAAGCATAGTAGCCAGTTCCCTCTGGATAAGTTCACCAACCCGACGACTGCGATTCTGATTACCTGCCATTGTTTAGTGCCTGTATTTAGTTAGCTGTAAAAAAGACTATAGTGTTCTTTTAACCTGAACACGCTCGTACACCTCAATCTGATCACCGGGCTTGACATCATTGTAGTTTTTAACGCCGATACCGCATTCCATACCGTTTTTAACTTCCGGTACATCATCTTTAAAGCGACGCAGTGATTCCAGTTCACCTTCATAAATAACCACATTATCACGCAGTATACGTATAGGATTGCTACGTTTAACCACGCCGTCTATAACCATACAGCCGGCAATGGCACCGAGCTTGGGAGAACGAAACACATCACGCACTTCAGCCAGACCAATAATTTCTTCCCTGAATTCAGGTGACAGCATACCGGTCATAGCAGATTTAACTTCATCCAGCAGATCATAAATAATACTGTAGTAATGCAGATCAATATCTTCTGTTTCAATGATCTTTTTCGCCGTCGCATCGGCACGGACGTTGAAGCCGATAATAATAGCCCCGGAAGCCACAGCCAGCTGAGCATCAGAACCATTGATTCCGCCTACCCCGTCAGCCACAATATTAACCTTGACTTCATCGGTAGAAAGTTTTTTCAGTGATTCAGAAATCGCTTCTACAGAACCCTGCACATCGGCTTTAAGCACAATGTTAATAGTCTTAACATCTCCACTTTCCATCTGGGTAAACATATTTTCCAGCTTGGCGGCCTGCTGACGGGCCAGTTTAACATCACGGTATTTACCCTGACGGAACAGAGCCACTTCCCGTGCTTTACGTTCATCCTTAACCACCATGACTTCCGCACCGGCGGCCGGTGTACCGGAAAGACCCAGTACTTCAACCGGAATTGAAGGTCCGGCTTCCTTGATGGTCTTACCGTTTTCATCAACCATGGCACGAATACGGCCGTAGTCCTGACCGGCAATAATGATATCACCTTTTTTCAGTACACCTTCCTGAACCAGGATGGTAACTACTACACCACGGCCTCTGTCCAGACGTGATTCAATAACCACGCCTTTAGCAGGCCCATCAGGAATAGCCTTCAGCTCCATAATTTCAGCTGTTACAGAAATGGCATCAAGCAGATCATCAATACCTTCACCGGTTTTGGCAGAAACAGGTATAAACATGACATCACCACCCCACTCTTCAGGGATCACATCCAGAGCTGCCAGTTCATTCTTAACTCGTTCGGGATCAGCGGCTTCCTTATCTATCTTGTTGATTGCAACAATAATAGGCACATCGGCGGCTTTAGCATGCTGAATGGCTTCCTTGGTCTGAGGCTTAACGCCGTCATCTGCTGCAACGACGACAATAACGATATCCGTCGCATTGGCACCACGGGAACGCATGGCAGTAAAGGCGGCATGTCCTGGAGTATCCAGGAAGGTGATCATACCTTTATCAGTATCCACATGATAAGCACCTATATGCTGGGTAATACCCCCGGCTTCCCCTTCTGTCACTTTGGACTCACGAATATAATCCAGTAAGGAAGTTTTACCATGGTCAACATGCCCCATAATTGTGACCACCGGAGCCCTGGGCACAGCTTCACCTTCATTATGAGTTTCCATCAGGGTATCTTCAATTTCATCATTTTTCATGGCAACCGGTATATGGCCCATTTCTTCTATAACGATGGATGCGGTTTCCTGATCCAGCATCTGGTTAATGGTAACCATGCTGCCCATATTCATCATAACTTTAATGATTTCACCGGCTTTAACCGACATTTTCTGCGCCAGATCACCAACCTTGATAGTTTCAGGCACTGGAATTTCCAGTACTTTCTTCTCAGTCGGCATTTCAAATACGTGCCTGGTTTCAATATTAGGTGCAGAGGCTCTTTTTTTCTTGAAACGACCTTTGCCGCCCTGCTTTTCATCAACACTCAGTTTGCCCTTACGGGAACGACCGGCAGACTTGCTGCTTTTCTTGTCTTTATCAGAGAACCTGGGTTTATCAGGATGTCTCTGTTTAGCTTTTGTGGTCTTGTCAGGTCTGGGGGCTTCCTTAAGAATAGGTTTGGTCTGTTTTCTGGCCCGTTCTTCAATTTCAAGCTGTTCGGCTGACTTGGCTGAAGGCTTTTCACTAGCTGAGGGCTCTTTACCAGCTGAGGGCTCTTTACCAGCTGAGGGCTCTTTATCAGCTGAGGGCTCTTCCTTAGCTGAAGGCTCACCATTAGTTTTGTTTTCAACCGCTTGTTCTGTTTCCGCTGTCTTTGTAGAAGCCGCTTCTGCTGCTTTGGCCTCCTCGGCCTGTCTGGCTGCTTCTGCTTCCAGCCTGGCCTGTTCTTCTTCTACAGCCTTCTGTTCTTCCAGACGCCTGACTTCAAGCAGTTCTTCTTCTGCTGAAATAGCAGGTTGGGTATCTTCAAGGGCACTGCGTTTTATATAGGTTCGCTTCTTGCGAACTTCTACCTTAACTTTTTTGCCGCCTTTTTTAGAACTTGAAGCCGCCGTCAGTTCGGTTGTGGTTTTACGTTTCAGGGTAATTTTATTCGGGCTGCTGCTGCCTGCACCATGCTTGTCACGCAGATAAGCCAGCAATTGCTGTTTTTCTTCTTCCGTTACGGCTGAGTCCGGACCTTCGACTTTAATTCCGGCACCATGCATCTGTGTGATCAGTCGATCGACAGGCGTACCGACGGTTTCGGCAAATTCTTTAACTTTGGTTTCTGACATAATTTCTCTCCTCGCCCAACCGCTTATTGCTTATCTTCTAGCTGCTGTTCTGATGGTTTATCGACACTGGCCGTGTCATTGTTCTGTTCTTCCTCAGCAAACCACGGGGCTCGAGCGGTCATAATCAATTCAGCCGCTTTGGCTTCATCTATACCTTCTATATCAAGCAGTTCGTCTACTGACTGTTCTGCCAGATCTTCCATGGATATAATGTTTCTGGAGGCTAGTTTATGAGCCAGCGTTTCATCCATACCCTCCATTTCCAGTAAATCGGTAGCAGGCTCAGCATCACTGAGCTGTTCTTCATCACGAATGGCCCTGGTGAGCAGTACGTCCTTGGCCCTTTCACGCAGGGCCATAATCGTATCTTCATCCAGCTCTTCTATTTCCAGCATCTCCTGCAGCGGCACATAAGCCACTTCTTCCAGAGAGGTAAAGCCTTCGTTTAATAATAAAATAGCCAGGTCTTCATCAATATTCAGATTTTCCATCATCTGATTAATAATTTTCTGGGCTTCTTCTTCAGTTTTATTTTCGGCTTCCTCAACAGTCATAACATTGAGTTCCCAACCGGTAAGCTGGGAAGCCAGTTTAATGTTTTGACCATTTCGTCCAATGGCCAGTGAAAGCTGGGATTCTTCAACAGCAATATCCATGGAATGACTTTCTTCATCCACAACAATGGACTGAACCTCTGCCGGTGACATGGCGTTAATAACGAACTGGGCCGGATTTTCATCCCATAAGATAATATCAACCCGTTCCCCGGCCAGTTCATTAGAAATAACCTGAACCCTGGAACCGCGCATACCGACACAGGCACCCACAGGATCAATGCGTTCTTCATGCGCTTCTACAGCAATTTTGGCCCGCAGACCGGGATCACGTGCTGCACCATGAATTTCTATCAGGCCTTCCCCTATTTCAGGAACTTCAATAGTAAACAGCTGAATTAAAAACTCAGGCATAACCCGGCTCAGGCTTAATTGCGGCCCCCGGTTCTGAGACTTGACTTCATACAGATAACCGCGGGTTCTGTCACCATTGCGTACCGGTTCGCGGGGGATCATGTCTTCACGCTTGATAATCGCATCAATATTATTGCCGATATCAACAATGACATTGCCGCGCTCAATGCGCTTAACCGTTCCTGAAAGCATTTCGCCAATGCGTTCCTGGTATTCATTCACCACTTTCTGACGCTCAGCTTCGCGAACTTTCTGCACAATAACCTGTTTGGCTGTCTGGGCTGCAATACGACCGAACTCAACGGATTCAATGGGTTCTTCTATATAGTCGCCGGGTTTAACATCCGGGTGTTCGTCCTTGATTCTCGACAGCAGAACCTGCCTGTCATAATATTCAAAGGGGTCAACTTCATCATCCAGCACCTGCCAGCGGCGAAAAGTTTCGTAATCTCCGGTAGCTCGGTCAATGGATACTCTGACATCAATGTCCTTACCGGCTTTTTTCCTGGTTGCCGTAGCTAATGCATTTTCAAGCGCTTCAAAAATAATATCTTTTTCAATTCCACGTTCATGTGAAACGGCATCAACAACCAGAAGAATTTCTTTACTCATACTTTTGTCCTAACAGTTCCGATTACTATCGGAGATCAATAACTGGATACCAGGAGCAACCAGCCCCTACGCCCTGATTAAAATTTAGCAATAATGTTTGCTTTATCTATATCGGTAAACGGCACAACAAGCTGTTCTCCGTCCACCATAAAAATTATATTCTGATTTTCTTTGTCAACTGACTCAATTGTGCCTTTGAACTTACGCTGACCATTGTCAAGCTGCGGTCTCAGGGTTTTAAATTTCACATCTTCACCCGCAAACCGTTCATATTGCTCCAGTTTAAACAAAGGCCGGTCAAGTCCCGGAGAGGATACTTCGAGAGTATATTCAGTCGCAATAGGATCTTCTACATCAAGTACAGCGCTTAGCTGACGACTGACATCGGCACAATCATCAACACTGATACCCTTATCAGAATCAATATAAATTCGTAAAATTGAATGTCTTCCCTGTGAAATATATTCCAGCCCGACAAATTCAAAATCCATGGAACTGACGACCGGTTCAAGCAATTCATCAAGTTGTTGGGTTTTAGCAGGCATTTATGCTGTTCTCAGGTTGCTCTCAAAGATACACAATTATTCTTAAAAAAATCGATACAAATAAAAAATGGGCCAAAGGCCCACTCTTAAAATCCTGTTACTTTATCCAGTAATAAGCGGCAGAGCCGTTATTAATAATTAACCCGGGTAGCTGAAAATAACCTGAGCCTAAGGATAAATACAGGCTGGAGAATTCAATCTCTCATTTTAAATGATAAATTCTGCATTAAAAACACCTGAATATACAAAATGCAATGCAAAAAATTTATGCGCTAGATTATAGGTTTATCTGCATTTCATAGCAAGTTCTTTATTCCTAAAAGAGTAAAAAATAAGACTCTGATCATTCTCGCTATGATTCAACTGATTTATTTAGGTTAAAAGCCATACAAAAGCAAATCGCTGTTCTTTTTTACAGCCTGATACACCTATACAAAGCAAACATAACTTTATTATTATTCAAGTGCTTACGAAAAAAAATTGCATTTAACATTAAGAAAACACATAGAAACAGATAAAATTCACAGAAATTTAAGTAAATACTGCTATTCTTTAGATAGTTTCCATCTGTAAATTGCCTTGCTGGCAATTTACGAGAACGCAAAAGAAAAATCAAAGTGGACAGATAGAAATGACTGAAATAGAACTCATAGTAAACCAGTTTATACTTGAACAGGGCAAATTATATACCTTACCTGAGCTGTACCAGCAGCTTGAAGAAAAAATCCAGTCCAGTAAGACTTCTATTGAAGAAATTGGCCTGCTGATTAATACCGATGCCGCATTAAGTGCCCGAATTTTAAAACTGGCTAACTCACCGCTTTATGGTTTTCGCTCTGAGATCAACACCCTGCAAAGAGCCTTGAGCCTGATTGGCCTGCAGGAAGTGAAAAACCTGATCCTTATGGATGCAGTCGCTGCTAATATTAATAAGAACTCGTCATTTGAAGTTTTAAAAATGGAGGATTTCTGGACCCGTTCCGTGTATATTGCTCTGCTCTGTAAACGCATAGCCAAACGCATTAAGCACCCCAATACTGATCGCCTGTTTATCAGCGGTATTATGAGCCGAATCGGTCAGCTGATTAGCTGTACAACCCGCCGGGATGAAGTTTTAAAAGTTATCAATGAAACACTCAGTTACCCGCTAATGGATGAATTTAAAATTGAATTTGATCATCTGGGTTTTAACTATAACGAGCTAAGTGCAGAACTGCTGAAACACTGGCATGTGCCGGAAGATATTACTTTTCCCATCCGTTACCTGCACCGCCCCCTGGATTTACCTGACAACCTGGGTCCGGAAACCATAGTGGATATTTATGTCCTGCATATTGCCACGGTTTTTACCCACCTGCTGCAACATGAAGACAGCCATGGACAGCATGACGCCCTGGATTCGGATACCAATGCTATGACCAGCGATACGAACAAGTATATTGAGCACATACCGGCAAAAATTAACCAGATGCTTGCTATCAGTACCGATTTTATTGATGATATTCTGTTTGAAATAGAACTGGATGCACTGGAAATCCTGACTATTGTATTTCCTAAATCAACCACTATTTATTAATAGTTTTCCTGTTTAAAACCGGCAATTAAAAAATTAACTCAGGCCATTATGGAAAAACAGTCAGAACCCAGCAAGGTATTCAAGGTAATATTTCGAGGCGTAATATTACCCAGTTTTGATAAAGACGATGTTATCAAAAATGTTCATGACATTACCCGCATTCCCGAAGCCGTTATTAAACGCAAGTTTTTTTCCGGAAAAACGGTCGTTATTCGCCATGCCGACACCCAGGAATATGCCACCCGACTACAGAAAACCTTTGCCCGGGCCGGTATTGAAACCTACATTGAGGAAATAGTAAGAGAAAACTCTTCTGCAAATGAAGGTCTTAATGAATATAATGCCTCGGAATGTCCTGAACATTCAGACTCAGCTTCAAAAGGCTCTAAGACACTGATTTTAGTCAGCATTGTTATTATAATGCTGATAGCCATGGTATTTTTGACTGATGTCTTTACTGGCAAAGAGTCTGAAATACCTGTCAGTATGACCGACAGACAAAAAATCCAGCCTAAAGAAAAGATAGCAGTAAAACCAGTTAAAAATAACTCCACTGACTCTGGAACACGGCTCCAGAGTCAGCCAGTATCACAGTCACAAATAAAACCTGAACCCAGCGTATTGTTTAGCTACGATGATATTACACAACTTATTAAAATTACCCGTTTAAAAGAAGTGGAGAAAATTAATACTTTTTTACCTTTATTCGGGCTTTCTGAAAACCAGCAGGCTGGCATTAAGAAGCTATTAAAAGAGCCCCTGATTATTTCAGAGCAGAAGCCGCTTTACCTGTTCAGAACCCGGAATAATTTTGGTCTGTATGTAAAGTTCAGTTCATCAGCAAAGGATTTAACTGACATTCAATCTCTGTTAGCAGAAAAAACCAGTTGTACTGCATTACAGACTTTAAGCTTAAAACAACATAATAATCATTATCTATTATCCAGTTTTAACATCGATATAAAAAACACAGATACGGAAGATTTTTACCTGTCTCTGGTACATACACTGCACAATACTCAGGCATTGTTTTCCAGTGAACAGGCTCCTGCTGATGCAATATTTTATTTTTATATGAAATCACTGGATTTACCTGTACTTAAATTAATAGCCTCCAGACAGCAGTTTATTTTTTTAACGGATGCAGATTTCAACTCTAAGACAATTGAAGAACAGACCGGTACTCACTTAAATACCCTGCAGAATCTTGACAGCTCCGTACCCGATTTATGGAACCTGGTATTATTAACTATCAGCCAGAACAAGCCTGTAACATTTCCCAAAAAACACCTGTTTACGGAACAGCTTAGCAGTATTTTTAATACAGGAAGCAAATTAAAACCTTACCAGAAACAGCTTGACGTAGAATTTCAGCCGCAATGGAGTGACGGCCCCTTTGCTTTAAATACCGCTGCTTTCAGCTTTGAAAACAACCACCCGGTTATAGAAATTCTGGCAAAAGGACAGAATATAAATACCTTTATAGAGTATTCTGCCATGGCCCAGTTATATACCGACAAAGTCCTGAACCGCCTTAAACAGAATGTAACGACTGATAACTGTATAGCTGATAAATTAGTGACAGATCGCCCTGTCCAGTTATTTAAAAATACTGATGGTGAGCAGGAAGCCTATATTAATGAGGATTTTGTCAGTTTTCAGACTATCTCAGCCAGAGATAAGTTACTATTAACTACGGATACTCAACTGTCAGATATTGTTGAAATACAGGGCAGAATTACACTTATTAATCCAGAAAAAATTTTTGAAAAAAATCTTAACCTGAATAAACCATCAGGCATATTATTATTTAAAGATTTTATACTGGTGTATGACAGTACAGATAATAACACCCTTAACTATCAGGTAATCGGTAATACGGCTCAGTTTATAAGTCTGCGTGCTTATAATAACAGGGGGGATATTATTGCAACCACGGATTTTCAGTATCAAAGCCAGTTTAACCAGTCCATAAAACAGTTTAAACGGGTATTTGCCGAACCGCTAAATAACGGGCAGGTCAAACTGACTATCTTTTACAGCCCTCAATATCAGGTTAAGCAATATCCTTTCAAGTTCAAACCTGAAATAAAACCAGACCAGTCTTTAAGCCAGCCCCTGTCTGATGATCAGCCCGTAGCACCTGAACAGGACAGGCTGGAGATAGTCCCGTTAAATGAGCAAATCAGTTCCGACAATCCGCAATGGCTGGGTGACCGACTGGCCAGTACCACTGTAACGCCGTTTTATATTAATTTTTACAAACAACAGAATGATTCCCAGACAGTCGCTGATGCTATTGTCAATATCAAGCTGAGCTTAACCCCGTTGATCCATCATAACCTGAGTTCCACCCGTCTAATATTGCAACAGACCGGCAGTACGGCTAAAAATAGTACACTTTATAACAACTTTATTCACTTTAACCATAAAACCATGGAAGACATTCAACAGGATTATCTGGATTCTAAGACTGCCATACAGATGGATACTCAGTCTGAAAATTTAAAAGGTGAAATTGACCTGTATCTGCCCAGGGAATTTATAGTACAGTCCGCTGACTTTGAAGCACCTGGACAAACTATTAAAACTGATAGCCTGCAAATAACATTAATTAAACAGACTTCACGTTCTCTGGAATTTTCTATTTCCGGTAATCTTAATACTCTGGTTCAATTAAAAATTTATAATAAGAACAGGGCTCTGATTTCAGATTTAATTGAATACAGACAGGTAGATGATTCTCATGCACGGCTGGATTTAATGTATTACGGTGAACCGGATTCAATAAAACTGATCAGCGGAAAAAATATCTTAACTAATCAATATCAATTTAAATTATAATAAAAAAATTGAACATCAAACTGTATAGCAACACCTAAGGATTATTTTATGACCGACAAGAATACTCATATTATTGAAACCGCCATTAAAATAGGCCTTATTGCCCTGCTGGCATTCTGGTGTTATCTGATTGCAGCCCCTTTTATTACGCTGATTGTCTGGGCCGGTATTATTGCCATTGGTGTTTATCCTTTATACATCATGTTAAAAAGAAAGTCCGGTCTAAGTGCCGGCTGGTCATCCACCATTTTAACCTTATGCATGCTGACCTTATTGCTGGTACCTTCCTATATTATCTCAGGCGCCTTGCTGGATAATACCAAAGTACTTTCCTCCCATTTAAAAAATGACACACTTAAAATTTCTCCCCCCCCTGAAAAAGTAGCCAATATTCCTGTAATTGGAAAAAAAGTTGCTGATTTCTGGCAACTGGCATCAGAATCACCCAAGGTAGCCTTCGGCGTTTATAATGATCAAATCAAAGCCGGTATTAAATGGATACTGTCTTCTGTAGCTAATATCGGGCTGGGAATACTTATGTTTGTGTTTTCCATAATTATTGCCGGTGTCTTTCTGGTCAGTGCCGAAGGGGTTAAAAAAACCTTTATACTGATTTTTAATCGCCTGGCTGAGGGGCGGGGTGAAGAACTGACCCGGCTTTCAAGAGATACTGTAAAAAGTGTCGTAACCGGTATTCTGGGTATTGCATTTATTCAATCCGCTCTGGCGGGTGTCGGTTTTGTATTGATGGGAATTCCCGGAGCCGGTTTATTAACCTTTCTCTGTCTGGTCATGGCCATTGTGCAGATTGATATTCTACTGGTACTTATTCCACTGTCTATTTATGCCTTTTCTGAATACAGCACAATGCCTGCGATTATCTTTCTGGTCTGGAACCTGGTTGTAGGTCTGAGCAATAATGTTCTGAAACCCATATTACTGGCAAAAGGTGTCGATGCACCAATGGCCATTATCTTTATTGGCGCCATCGGCGGGCTGATATTATCCGGCATTATTGGTTTGTTTACCGGTGCCGTTATTATGGTTCTGGGTTATACCCTGTTTATGCTCTGGCTGGAATCAGGGGAAACTGAAACCGCTGATAAATAGTTTGATATTTCGTCCATCATTCAGGGTATGGTTTCTTCTGTACCCTGATAAATATGCAGGCAAAATACACTGCCCTCATTCAGTTCCGACTGTACCGTAATTTCCCAGCCGTACAAATCACATAGCTGCCGTACTATGGCTAGACCCAGCCCACTGCCGCCTGACTGGGCATTACGGGACTGTTCCAGACGGAAAAAAGGCTCAAATATCTGCTTTGTCTTTTCCTGCGGAATACCTTTTCCCTGATCGGTGACACACAAAACGACCTGATCATCCTGTTGTTCCAGGCCGATACTAATATCCTTACTCTGTCCATAACATACAGCATTGTGCAGCAGGTTCTGTAAAATTCTCTGTACCGCTGTAGGCGAAACAGAAATCCTACACGCGGGCAGTTCAGACCAGATTATGGCGGGATATTCCAGTCTGAATTTTTTCACTTCATCGGTAATTAACCTGTTTAAATCAATAATCTGATACTTTTTCCTGGCCTGTTTTTTACCTACAGCCAGTTCCAGGGTCTGCTGTATAAGATGATTCATTTCTTCCAGATCACTGCGGGCAGCCTGAATTAACTCCCTGTCCGGTTTGTCTTCCATTAGCTCCAGAGCCAGATGTAAGCGTGAAATCGGTGTTCTTAAATCATGTGAAATTCCGGCAAACAGGGTGGTTCTATTATCCAGTAACTGCTGAACCCTGGCATTCATCTGGTTAAAACTTCTGGCCAGTTGCGTCAGCTCCCGGGCACCCGTTTCTTCCAGAGGAGCGACTACATTTCCACACCCCATTTGTAAGGTCGCCTGGGATAAATTCTCCAGCGGAAGGATTAAATGACGTACCAGCAGAGTACTGGTAAGAAAAATAAGTACGGCTGCACCAGACAGAAGCAGGAATAATACTCTGGGAGGATTGGGTTCAATATGAGAGTAAGGAAAGCCAATTTGGATGGTATGTTCAGCTATAGGAATATCCACCCAGATAAACCGGGTTTCATTTCTGGTACTTTGCCCCGGTATAATAACGGGCTGGTTCAGGCGTTTTTCAAACGCCTCCAGCAGATAATTATAAAACAGGTGATGGATATCAATTTTATCCAGGGGCTGAGGCTGTTCTGCTATATAAAGCCGATGATATTGCTTAAGCTCTATTTCAAACCTGGGCCGGGCTTCCACAGGTAATTCCACCCAGGTCTGAGCTGAAAGCAGCATCAGGGCCGCCATATCACCGGCAGACTGGCGGGCAATGGGGGAGATTAAATTCTGAAATACCACCAGGGCAGCAAAGGCCAGAAAAATAAACAGGGAAATAAAGATCGTCAGGCTGGTTCGCACAAATAAAGAGGATGGCTGTTTCATAATAAATCCTCTTCCAGCTCGGGAACAAACATATAACCAATGCCCCTCACAGTATGAATGTAACGGTTATTACCCAGTTTTTTACGCAAACGGGTTACACGTACATCAATACTGCGGTCAAAGGGCGAACGCTCATATCCTTTTAAATGGTCAATTAACTGATCCCGGCTCAAGACTTTGTTGGCATTTTTAATAAAAGCTTCCATAATATCAAATTCACCGCTGGTCAACTCAATGGATTGATTATCCTTGAGTAGGGTTCTGTTGATGGAATTAAAACGAAAAGGACCAAATTCAAAGTTTTTTAAATGAGTATTTATATGAGCACTGCTTACCCGGTCAGATATATCTTTATTATTTTTGAAAACAGGTCGTCTTAAAACCGCACGGATCCGGGCTAAAAGCTCTCTGGGATTAAAAGGTTTTGCCAGATAATCATCCGCCCCCACTTCCAGCCCGATAATTCTTTCTATATCTTCTCCCCGTGCCGACAGCATAATAATCGGAATATCGGATGTGGTTCTAATCCGCCTTGCAATACTCAGACCATCTTCACCGGGCAGCATAATATCAAGAATGATTAAATCAAAAGTATTCTGAGCCTGTTCACTATCCAGTTCATCACCATTGTGAACCACACTGGCCTGTATCTGCTGTTCTTTCAGATAACGAACTAACAAATTACCCAGCTTTAGATCATCATCAACAATTAAAATATGTAGTTTTTCACCATTCATGATTTTATTATACTCATAGAGATTAAATGAGCCTGAAAATGAAACAAACTGAAACATTCTTATAAGGCATGGAAATATTTTACTAACATTCCTCTCCTATAATGGTATTCAATCAATAAGCAACCGGAACAGGTCCGGTTATTTCTTTTTTATTAACACACGGTATATGATTATGAAAAAAACGATTATTAATTTAGCCCTGACGGGTTTACTGCTGTCTATCTCCGGCATAAGTACTGCTGCAGATTATAGTGCTTATTCTAATGAGGAACTGTTTGGGATGCAGGATCAGGTAAGAGCCTTGGATAATGATTCCCGTAATGCCTATCGCACTGAACGCCAGTCCCGTATGCAGAGCATGAATCAAAATCAGAGACAGTCTTATATGAACATGGGCGCCAGCGGCCGAAAAAATATGGAACGTATGGGACAGCGTAATGGCGGTATGGGTCGTGGTCAGGGTGGCGGTGGCGGTGGCGGTAAACAGCATCGCTATGGTCAGGGCAACGGTGATGGAAACCAGTACCGTTATGGTCAGTCCGGAGGCTATGGCGGCAGCAGTTATCGAAACACTAACCGCTATGGGGCAGGTATAGGCTCAGGCATGAATAGTGGCAGCTATGGCGGTAGTCGATACGGCAGCGGCGGCAGTGGTCGTCGTTAAATATAGTCTTTTCAGGCAGGGTGTAGGATAATAACACTTTTAAAAGCTTTAGAGTTTCAGCTTTATGCATTTATCCGCCCTGCCCTTTATTCCCCGTCTTACTCCCTGGCTTATTCTCTGCTTCTGGTTGATGAGTTTTAATTCCGGTTTTGCTCAGGACAATAAACCAGAGGATCTGGCTGAGGCTAATACGCTCAGCTATGCATTAACCCATGGCAAGTTCAAGGGTCTGCTGCGTTACAGCGGTCAATACCGGGACAGTAATTTACATGTACTGCAGGACAGTTCTTCAGCCAGTGCTGCACATAAAAAAATTCAGCAATATTCCGCCGGAGGCGGTTATCTGGGTTTTGAAACCGCCCCTATATATAATCTGTCGGCCGGTGCAACCATTTATACGTCTCAGCCTGTCGGCAACAATCCAGATAATCGACGGGGTCTTGGAGGTCTGTATGAAAAGGATGGTGAACAGGAATCCTATACGGTTTTTGGTGAAGTCTATTTAAAATATCAGACCAAGGAGCATATGGTCAAACTGGGACGCCAGGAAATGCCGAATTACCGTTTTGTTTCATTATCCGATATCCGCATGACGCCCATCACCCATGAAGGGCTGATTTATGAAAATACCCAGTTATCCCGCTTCAGGTTTAATTTCGGCTACATCACAAAAATGAAAGAACGCAATGCGGATACCTTTATTGATATGGCCCGTGGCGCCCAGATTAAAATCGCTAACAACAATAAGCCCCTTATCCGTGGCTCATATAATCCAGATGATTTTAAAAACAATAATTACAATGGGCCTAAAAAAGAAATGACTATGGCCAGTGTAATATATGATGCTGAAAGCCTGTCACTGGAAGGCTGGAATTATTTTATTAACGATTTTGTTAATACGACCTATCTGTATGGCGATTATGCCTTCGAACCGCTTGAAGATTATAAATTTAAGCTTGCCGCCCAGTACGCTCTGCAGAAAGACACCGGCGATCAGATTGCCGGTAATATCGATACCTGGTTTTATGGTTTAAAACTGCAGTTATTTAAGGGTAATTTTAATTATTTTCTCAGTTTTAACGAAGTCCGTTATAACGAGAACTCCTATGACGGCGGTACCATTTTTGTCCGCTGGGGTACTCCGCAGATGTTTAATTCATTCCAGGTACAAGATTCAGAACTGGCCGGCACCGTTTCCGTGGGTATGGGAGTACAGTATCAGTTTGACGGTAACAGCCCCTTTAGCGGTCTGAATGTACGCCTGCGTTATGGCGATTATAATCTGCCGGATAAATTATCCGATACAGATGCCCGACAGGATCGTACTGAAACCACCCTGGATTTTAATTATGCCTTTGCCAAAGATGCCTATCTTGGAGATATTTCCCTGGATGGTTTAAGTGCCCAGTTACGGATTGCTTATAACGACTATACGACTTCTTATGATTTTGAAGCCTATAAAGCCCATCATGGTTATGAGTTTGACTCTGTAACCGATGATTTTACTGATATTCGGTTTTATTTGAATTACAGGTTTTAGGTTCAACTGATTTATTTAGGATTATGGCTTACAGGTATTTGAGCCAGAAATAACGGTTTATATTTTGGGCTTTAAAGTCTCTGTACCAGAGGCAGAACGGGTATAAAAAAATCAGAAAGACCACGGTAATAATATACGATGTGGACAAATCAGTTATGCCGCGTAAACCGCCATAGGTACCGGATCCGGTCAGTATAATCCGGTGCACAAGATAAAATATCATGGCAGTCTGACCAAAGACCAGTAATACGCCGTTTCGACGCACACCGATAATTGGCTCTAAATAAAACATTAAGCCCATAATAATAAACATCAGCCCCAGTTCCAGTGCAGTAAAAGATGCTGAGGGTGGATATTTGCTCACATGCAGCCACTGCTGCCAGCTGTCGTCATAACGATACAGTAGCATATTGCCATAACCGTTATTATAGCGAATAGCCACATAAACCAGTAACAGGGTAACCCCCAGGCTTATTAACAGCTTTACTGGACTAATCACCGCCTTCCCTTCCCTGTAAGCCAGTAAATAACGGCCAAATACCCAGCCCATAATCATCATGGCCAGCCATGGAAGCAAGGGATACATAATAACCATATCGGGGGATGAATAAGTGGAATACAGCAGTGCTTCAATAATTGAACCACTTTGGCCCTGTACCGGCGGCCAGTTCTGAACAGTCAGCAGCTCACCGAAAGCAAACCAGGCTATAGCGATAATAATTAACAGAGTACTGGAGAGACGGCGGAAAAAAGCCATACACATCATGGCCACACCAATAGCATATAACACCTGAATAGTGATTTTTCCGGAGAAAAATGAGATTACCGTTGGATCAAGCAGAGCAATAAAAGCGCCCCGCAACAGAATATCCTTATCAATTTGTTTATGGTCAATACCTTTGGCCACTTTTCTTTCTACACTAATGGCCAGTGCGGTTCCGGCCAGAAAGACAAAAACCGGGGCACATAAATGTGTGATCCAGCGGCTAAAAAACTCAAATGCCGGCAGCGGTGTACCTGCAATGTATTTAGCGGCAGAATCGGAACTCAGATGATTGGCATCGTAAACCATGGACACATGATCCAGCACCATAAAAATCATCACCAGTCCACGCATCCAGTCAATAGAAGCTATTCGTTTGCTGGCTGGGGTCATGGTTATACTCGTTTATCCATACAGTTTTTGTTATCCTAACTCCGTCAAAAGTTTAACAGCGGAGCACAGGAATAGAATGATCATATTATCAGAACAGGACATTTTATCAAAAATTAATAATAGAGAAACGTTTACAGCCACCATAGAAGGCGGTGGTTTTAATATAAAAATTGATAAATACGAACCGGCTCTGGCAGCAGCTATTCATAATGGGGGCAACCTGCGTGAAGAACTTGCACAGAACAGTCTGCTCACTCAGGCCGAACGCTATTATGAAGAAGACCCATATACTGGCAGTTTTATTGAACACCAGCCTATTACCATGATTGGCAATGATTCCCGCTATGAATACGATCTCAATCGTAATACCGATGAATGTGTTTATGAAACTGCCTGGGGCAAAGAAGTCTGGAAAACACCTTTAACTGATGAACAGATTGCTGTAAGCAAGGAAAAGCATGCCCGGTTTTACCGTATTGTTGCTGCAGTAGTGGAAGCCCTGAGTGAAGATTTCAGCCAGTGTATTGTCTATGACACCCACTCCTATAATTACAAACGCCACGAACGTACCGACCTGCCGGTTTTCAACCTTGGAACCACTTCTGTGAAGAGTGACATTTGGCGTCCGGTTATTGATACCTGGCTGAGCGCACTAAAAAACATGCAGGTAGAGGGTGTGGACATTACTGCGGCTGAAAATGATATATTTTACGGTAAAGGTTATCTGGCCGGTTTCTGTCACAGCCGTTATGACAATGTTCTGGTGCTGGCAACCGAGGTCAAAAAAGTGTTTATGGATGAACTGAGCGGCGAACCGGATGCGCTAGTATTACCGTCTATGCAGGAACAGTTTAATAAAACAGTACGCGCCAATACGGACAATTATATTCAGACTATAGCCTGATTTATTTGCAACCCCTCAATCCCCCCTTCTAAAGAAGGGGAAGTTAAAAGCTTAATAAACGGCCAACTCTGACCTAAATATCCCAGCCAAAGACATTTCTTAACACCGACCAGCGCGGTTCTTTCTCTTTAGGGTTATGCCCCATAATCCAGTAGTGATAACTTCTGTCCAGGAAACCCCCGTCTTTTTTCAGTTCCAGCCAGTTATTAATATAAAATACCCAGTCGTATTCCTTTTTAGGCAGCTTAAAGGCAATTGGTACCTTAAATTTCAGGCCATGAGGGACAAGTGCAGTATATTTAGGGTATAAAATACACCAGGCCGAACCGATTTCAACGGAATAAAGTAATGCATCGGCTTTAACCTTGCCTTTAAAATACTCCCTGGTATTTTTTAATGGCACAATTTCAGCATTGGGGAAGTATTCCTTAGCCACCCGTAAATAATAGGCGATATCCGGTACTGCCAGAGTCAGAGTTTGTCTATCTTCTATCATATCCAGTGATTGATATTCATCTCGAAACTTATCCAGTACGACAACACCAGCTGTATTAACCATATAAGGCGAAGAATAAACCGCCGTTTTGGCACCACTTGGTGTAATAGAATTCCCACCAACGGCAATATCAATTCGACCATCCTGAAGCATTTTATCTTCCTGACCACGTCGTTTAATATGCACATATTCAATTTTTACACCTAGATCCTTAGCCAGTTCATTGATAATTTCCATATCCAGCCCCACCAGCTCAGCTTTATTATTTCTAAATGCATAAGGTAGAGTGTTGGAGAAATAGCCTATACGTAATACATCCCGTTCCAGAATAACTTTCAGGCGCTGTCGTGCCTGATCGCTTTCGCTCAATGGTGCAAATTCCTTAACCCGTTTAACGGGTTGAGACTTCTCCAGTAAGCGCATGGACTCAAAGGATTTACTGCCTTCGTATTCATAAGGAATAAGATAGGTCAGAGCCTGCCCCATCAGTATCATAACCACAAAAGTAATACCCAGATGGGCCGCAATAGCCTGGAACAGTCGGGACCAGTTTAATAACCGAATGACTGCGCTGGCTACCAGAAGTGTTACTACAAAACCGTGTAAGGCCGCCAGGGCTGTAGCAACACGTGCTGTAACCACACTGCCCAGCAGATAAAGCTGGAACTGATCCGCCGGCAGTCCGAAAAAATCCAGCATAAAGGGAATGGCTACGGCCATACTGCCGAAAGCCGTCAGTGCCCCCATTACAATGAATGAGGGATACTGATAAATCGATAAGGGTGAACCGACATACCAGGCTGAAAACAGAATAAAACCAAGCCCTAGCAAGGTGCCTGTACTGGGAAAACTATAGGCCGTAGGTACAATAACATCCACTGTGGAGTAGGTTTCATCACTGTCCATTTCTTTTTCTTTGAGCATCTCCTTACTGCGTTCAATAATCATGGGCAGCACCACCAGTACCGTACCGGTGGCCAGTGCGGTAATAGCCGCCTCACCAGCCACAGACAGGATCTGACGATAATTAAAAGGTGTGGCCCAGTGCAGGATCAGGGGCAGAAATACCAGTGCAAGCAAGGCTGCAGCAACCAGATAAACCCATAAAAACACCTGTAAACGACCAAGATCTTCAGGTTCCAGAGTTCCGGCGGCAGAAACAGAAATGGCAAAAATACCAATAGGTGCCAGTTTGGCAACAAAAGAAGCCACACCCATTAAGGTATCACCCAGGCTCTTTGTCAGTTGAATCAGTGATTCTTTTTCTTTGACATTGATCAGAGAAATACCCATTAAAAGAGAAAACAGCACCACAGCCGGAACAATGGTATTGGCCAGTGAGGCAAAAATATTGGATGGGATATACAGATCAACAAAATTAAATTTGGCCGGTTCTGTGACCAGACTGGTACTGAAAAAACCGGAGGTTTCCCAGTCGGGATACGCCAGGGGCAGCAGAGTCAGAGTCAGCATTACCGCAAGCCAGACTATCAGAATCACCCGCAATGCCTTCATTCCGATGCGGCCGGCCATATAGCCATCAAGGTGTCCCAGCCCTCCGATAATGGATACCAGAATGTATGGCAGAACAGTCATCTGCAGTAGACGGATATAGGCATTACCGATAAATTCCAGCTTACCCGCAGGTTCCCCTACAATAATCCCGCAAGTAATACCCAGAAACAACGCAATGAGCACTCTTTTGAACGGAGTTAAATTTTTATAAAATCGGACCAATGCCATCAGTATTCATATCCTGTTAGAAACATATGTTTTATTTTCCAAAACAGGATATTTTATACGAAAGAGCATAAAAAACCCACCTATTCATACCGCTTCAATGGCAGTCCGGATCCTGACTGGAGAGTTTGCTGCCTGCCTGCTCTACCTGTATGGTGGCATGTTCAATACTGAAATGATCATTAAGGTGCTGTTGAATATCGGTTAACAGCTGGTTATCCAGTTTGTCCGACTTCACTACCAGATGCACCGACAGAGCGGTAATTGTAGTACTGATAGCCCAGACATGCAGATCATGATAAGACATGACCGGTTCCAGTCCGGCAAGGTATTTTTTCAGACCGGGCATATCAATATTTTCAGGGACAGCATCAATAGACAGGTTAAAGGAGTCTCTTAAAAGTCCCCAGGTACCGACCAGAATAACAGCCACAATGACCAGACTAATGACAGGATCGATAGTCAGCCAGCCGGTCTGCAAAATAACCAGACCGGCAATGGCTACCCCAAGTGAGATGGCGGCATCCGCCGCCATATGCAGAAAAGCACCGCGAATATTCAGATCATGGTGCTGGTCTTTTATAAACAGCAGGGCGGTAATGGTATTAATCACCACCCCCACCAGTGCAACCACCACCACCGTCATACCTTCAACCGGCCTGGGGTTATTAAATCGACCGATGGCCTCCCAGACTATACCGCCCAGTGCCAGTAGTAAAATAATGGCACTGGCAATAGAAGCAAGCACGGTAATTTTTCGAAAGCCATAGGTTCTTTTGTCAGTGACCGGTTTAGCAGAAAAGTAAAACGCACCCCAGGCCAGCAACAGGCCCAGTACATCACTGAGATTATGACCGGCATCGGCTAGCAGGGCCAGGGAGTCGGCCAGAACACCGTACACAGCTTCAATAATAACAAAAAGTATATTCAGGCCAATACCGATGGCAAAGGCCCGGTTATAGTGTCCGGTATTATGTGTATGGTGATGTGACAATTCAGCTTATTCCAGTTTAAGCATCATCTCCCCGGCTGAATTTAGCTTTGGAGAAGAATATAAATAAACAGGGTACCACAAATAAAGTCAGAAATGTGGCACTTATAAGGCCTCCTTCAATCACGCTGGCGAGCGGTTTCTGAATCTCAGCCCCCACCCCATTGGACATTAATACCGGTATCAGACCCAGTGCCGAGGTTAAGGCTGTCATTAATACCGGACGCAGCCTGGAAACGGCCCCTTCATACACGGCATCCTGCATTAACTGCCCGGCTTCAATCCGTTGATTAATACTTTCCACCATCACCACGCCGTTCAGCACGGCCACCCCGAACAGGGTAATAAAACCGACTGAGCTGGGTACAGAGAGATACTGCCCGGTCAGATACAGAGCAAAAATTCCGCCAATCAGTGCCAGCGGTACATTGACCATAATCAGCAGGGCCTGGCCAATGGAATTAAAGGCAAAGTACAATAGCAGGGCAATCAGGGCAATAGATATAGGCACTACAATCATCAGACGTTTCTGCGCCCGCTGCTGGTTTTCGTACTGACCGCCAATATCGACACTATAACCCACCGGCAGTTCGACATTTTCAGCAATCGCCTGTTTAATATCAGTGACCACACCACCCATATCACGCCCCTGCACATTGGCCTGGATCACGACCCGGCGCTGAACATCGTCACGTCTGATCTGCGGCGGCCCGGATTCGATTTCTACTTTAGCCACATCTGCCACCCTTACCCAGGCACCATTAGCCGCCTGTATTCTCAGATCACGAATAGCCTGTGCCGAGTTTCGATACTGCTCTTTTAGCCGGACATAAATATCATAGCGTTCATTACCCTGAATAACCTGGCCGGCACTGGCTCCCCCTACTCCCTGCTCCACCAGGTTCATAACCTGGGAAATAGAAATACCGAAGCGGGACAGAGCAGCACGATCCGGACGAATCACCAGCTGGGCTTCACCGGCAATCTGCTCCATGGCCACATCGACAGCACCATTAACCTTTTTAACCTGTTCCTCAATTTCCTTACCTTTTTCGGCCAGTACCGAAAGCTCCTTTCCGAACAGTTTAATGGCCAGCTGGGCTTTCACTCCGGATAATAACTCATCCACCCGGGTTGCAATGGGCTGGGAGAAGTTAAACAGCAAACCGGGATGGATTTCCAGTTTACGTTCCATAAGATTCTGTAATTCCTGACGGTTACTGGCTGAAGTCCATTCATCCACCGGTTTTAGGCCAATGTATATTTCAATGTTATTAACCGGCTCCGGATCACCGCCAATTTCTGCCCGACCAATGCGGCTCAGGGTATAGGTGACTTCAGGAAAACTCATCAGTTCCTTTTCCAGCTTCTGAGCAACGGCAATGGAAGTTTCCATACTGGCAGAAGGCGCCAGTGTAGTACGCAGATTGATGGTGCCCTCTTCCAGTTCCGGTACAAATTCAGTGCCGATCTGCGGCACGGTTGAAGCTGCAAATACGAACAGTGCTAAAGATGCAATAACAATAACCGAAGGTCGTTTAAGTGCCATTTTAAGCAGCTTTTTATACAGGTATTCCAGTGGAACCAGTACCGGACTATTTACCTGGCGTACCCCTTTTTTAAACAGATAGGTAGCCAGGGCCGGAACCACCAGCAAAGCTACAATAACGGCTGCCAGAATAGCCAGCATAATACTGATGGCCATAGGCTGAAACAATTTAGCCTCAACGCCCTCAAAAGAAAAAATAGGCGAAAAGACCACCAGAATAATCATAGCGGCAAAAAAGACCGGCCGGGCAACTTCTTTACCGGCTTCCTTAATTCTCAGTGCAATACCATGTTCATCATGCTGAGCATCAAAAGGATCGGGATCATTCAGAGCCACCTTTTCCGCCACTTCTTTTTCATGCATACGGTCAGGATGACTCAGGTGTTTGAAAATATTCTCCACCATAACCACAGAACCGTCCACCAGCATCCCGATGGCCACCGCCAGTCCGCCAAGCGACATCAAATTGGCTGACAGGCCGTACCAGGACATAACCATAAGCGCCAGGCCAATGGATAAGGGAATGGAAATAAGCACCAGGAAAGTGGCACGGATATTAACCAGAAACAGGGCCAGAATAATAATAATAAATATAAAGGCCATCATTAAGGCATCAACCACCGTCTGAACAGCTTTGGTGATTAAATCCGCCTGATCATAAAAACCATCAAACCTAACCCCTTCAGGCAAGGCCTGCTGGATCAGATCAATACGCTCATTAATGCCGTCAATAGTGGCTTTGGTATTGGAACCCATACGTTTAAGTACAATACCGGAAACCACTTCACCCAATGATTCAATACTGCCGTCCGCCGTTCTGCGGGTCATGGTAACAGCCCCCTGACGGATCTCGTTGCCAAATTCTACTTTAGCCAGATCACCAACCCGTACAACAATACCGTCCTGCTCCTTAACCGGAATATCAGCAATTTCCTGCAATCCCTGCCTACCGCTGCTTAACCAGCCAACGCCCCGAATAACCAGTTGCTCCTGGCCGCGATTCATATACCAGCCGCCGGAGTTTTTGTTACTGTTTTCTATCTGCTCTATAACCTGTTCAATGCTCAGGTTATAGGCCAGTAGTTTACTGGGTTCAATGTTCACCTGGTACTGCTTGACTTCACCACCGAAAGACAGCACATCAGTTACCCCGTCAACGGGCATCAGGAGCAGTTTAACCACCCAGTCATTAAGGCTTCGTAAAGCCATGGAATCATAACCTGAACCCGGTTCAGCGACTAACAGGTACTGGTAAACCTGGCCGAGACCGGATGTATTAGGCCCGATTTCCGGCGTCCCTACTCCTTCAGGGATCAGCTCCTTAGCCTGCTGCAGGCGCTCGAACACCAGCTGGCGGGCAAAATAAATGTCAGTACCTTCCTTAAACACAATAGTAATACCGGAAAGTCCGGTTTTAGAAATAGAACGCACCTCTTCCACGTCCGGCAGGGCGTACATCACCGATTCAATGGGAAAGGTAATTAACTGTTCCACTTCTTCTGAGGCCAGTCCCGGCGCCTCGGTATTAACAGCCACCTGAACATTGGTTACATCGGGAAAAGCATCCAGGTTCAGTTTTGGTATAATAAAATAACTGGCCATTCCAAACACAGTCAGCGCAATAACCACCAGCAGGCGGTTACAGACAGACCAGTCGATTATTCGATTAAACATAATCTTTCTCCATACAGGTTATTTATTTACAGACCTGTAGATTTTTCAAATTTCGGAAATAAAGGGGTATACAGTATCTATTGCCGGGTCTAATGGTTATGCGGATCAAAACCACCCTTGGCCATTTCAGATGCCAGGAAAAAAGCCCCTTTTACAGCCACCTTCTGACCCGGTTTCAGGCCTTTGATCTGGTGCTTGCCATTAATGGTATTCACCAGTTCGACTTCCTGTTGTTTAAACACACCGGGTTCCTGCTCTATAAAAACGGCCCAGTCGCCATCAGAAGAACGCATCAGGGCGGTTTCAGGCAGCAGAATAACTTTTTCCTTAACAGGCAGCTCAATAAATACTTTGGCAAATAAACCAGCATGCAGAACATGATCCTGGTTCTGAATAATTAGCCGTATCTTGCGGGTACGGGTGACTTCATCAATAGCATGGCTGTCATGGATGACTTTGGCTGGAAAGATTTTATTATCAATATCGACTTTTGCCAGGGTGCCGACGGGAATACGCTGACCGATTTCCGGTGCTAATAAGGCATCAACCCAGACATCACTTTCATCCACCAGTCGGGCAATGGTTGAGCCGGCAGGCAGGTACTGTCCGGACTGGAAATTATCTTCCATAATAACTCCGTCATGAGGCGCAATTACCGGATAAGCACCGGATGGGTATTTATTTTTACCGTTTATTAACTGTTTTATCAGGTCCTGGTTAAAACCATAAGCAAGCAGTACCTCCTTATTTTTTTCAAAATCAGCTTTGGCTTCCACATAGCGTTTGGCTCCAACGGTCTGTTTGCCCAGTTTTCTGACCCGATTCCATTCTGAAAGGGCTACTTTTAACTGGTTCTGGGCCGTTGCAATTTCCAGACTATAGAGTACGGCAATCACATCGCCTTTTTTAACATGCTGTCCCAGAACCACTTTTCGTTTCAGCACTCTGGAATCAACCTGCGTAGTAAGCAGCGTCGTTTTGTACAGATCGTTAACCACTTCTCCAGGCGCAGTTATAATTTCATTAACATGGCTTTCGTAGGCAACAGGCTCAACCTGGATACCGGCCATGGCCTGCTGCTGGGCTGTCATTTTTACAAAACCTTCTTCCTCTTCATCACCATGCCCATGACCGTGCTCATCAGCTTTAGCCGATTCACCTGAATGTTTATCATTATGTCCTTCCTCATGATTATGCTCATCTTTTTCCATATGCTCATGTTCATTCTGGTGTTTCCCGGATTTATGCTCACCTTCATGATCATCATGATGTTCAGTTTCCTTATGATCCGCTTCATTATGATCATCTTTATGCATATTTTCCTGGGTATGTTCATGTTCATCCTGCTGCTGTGCATAGACCGTATTTAAACCGCTGTACTGAAAAGTACCCAGGGTTATGGCGATACTGGCGGCCAGTAATTTTCTTCCAAATAATTGTTTGTTTAACATTGTTTTTACTCTGTAATTTATAGCTGAATTAAAGCTGTAAAATATTAAAATTTATTAGTTAGCAAAGGCATTAATAAATAACCACCCGTTAATGACTCAGACTGCTTAGCCATTTTTGTACCTGACTGGATGCCTGTAACCACTCAACCCATGCCTTCTGCATTTCTCCATTCAGTTCAATGGTGGATATCAGGGCATCAGTTCGCTGTCTTAAGGCAAACAGGTAATCTGAGGTGGAAATATCACCGCTTTGCCATTGCCGGTTTAACAGGGTCTGGCTATTACTCAGGCGATTGGCGGTTAGTTTCTGCCAGTTAACAACACGAGTTTTAAGCTGAAGGTAGTTGTTATAACTCTGTTCCATATCATTTTTAAGACGCCGCTTCTGTTCTTCCAGTTCAAATTCACTTTGATTGACCTTATGCAGGGCCGCATTGTATTGAGCAGAAAAATTATTTCTTATATTCAGTGGAACTGATATTTCAAAAGTAATCGTATCGTCACCAGAATCACGGCCTGCACCTAAGCCTATGGTTGGATTAACCTTCTTATTCAGCCTGGCAATATTAGACTGAGACTGTGCTTGTTCCAGTTGCTTCTGTGCCTGTTTGATCCGAAAACCATTATCCAGACTCTCTGCCAGTGCTTTGGCGTCAATCTTGTTCAGCCAGACAGAATTGTCCGGTGTAAACTTCAGGCTGGAGCTGTTAATGGCCTGTTTTAAACGGGCTTTTGCCTTACGGAAACGGATCTCCGTCAGACTTATCTGCTGTAAATTCTGAGACAATGAAAGATAAGCCATTTCAGCATCAACACGCCCTACATCTCCGGCTTTTTCTCTGCGTGACAGATCAGCGGATAAGCGGGTAAGTAATTTTTCCTGGCTGCTGGATACATCCAGCAGCTTTCTGGACATGGAATATTCAATAAAAGCCATCAGGGCTTCAGCCAGGCGGTTTTCTGTTGCCATTAATTTGTTTAATTCAGCCATCTCATATTCAACCTGTCCCAGACCCGCATTGGCAGAACGTTTGTCAAACAGGTCAATAGTTTGTGACAAAATGAAGTCGTATTCTTCATCACCATTTTCCCTGTCGATATAAGTAGCACCGACTTCAGGGTTATAGACAGGTTGTTCCAATGCCAGTTTCTGCTGCTCTGCCACCAGAGTTGACTTTTCAAGTGCCTGAAATGACGGTAGTGACTGAACCTGGGTTAATAACCACCTGGCCCACTGGCTGCTGTTCTGCTGTGTATGAGAGCTTGCAGTTGTAGCACTGACTGGATCGGGGGATACACCTGCCGGTAAGAATGCAGGCAGAGCCAGGCCACCTATTAGTACGGGCAGGGTTAAAATACCTGAAAATCGTTTATTCATAGTTGTTCCTGAATAGTTAATATAAAATTTAAAACAGATCTTGATGCTACAGACGAAAAATACGACTGATCGGATCTACCCTGGGAACAGTTTTTCTGGCGAAGTTTTAAGCAGAAGGATCAGGTAATGAAAACAGGTTTCATACCAGTTTGCTATACATTTTGAACGTACAGATTCTGCCAGATAAAAGGATAGATCTAATTGTATGAAATCTATCTTATTGGGGGTCTTTGTGGAGAAGTAAGGGTAATAAAATAATCGTTTAAGAGATAGGCAAAACGAATATAAACAGGCTCATACTGAACATTATCCAGTGGAAAGCTGCTAAAAGTGATGCTGGATGTATGGCCGTGACACTCATGGTGATGGAAATTATTACTGCCGTCATCAGACTGGGACTGCAGCTGAGTAGAAGTGTTCTGGCAAAAACTGCTTTCAATCACATAAGAATCGTTATAATGCTTGACGATATCAATTGTTTTATTATGAGCTGTTGTATGCGGATGCAGGTCAAAACTGGCCAGCACACTTTGGGAAAGGAACAGGAATAATAATAAAGAAATTAATTTCTTCAACATTTCAAATATTTACAGCAATTGCATTAGATTTCTGGATTATACGCAAGTTGGTTTTTTTATTCAACCTGGTGTACGAGGATAGCCCAGAATGGTTTTTAACCCATTTAGTCTACATTATTATAAGTATCTTCAGGTTCTGCTCTGCTGCAGCCTTTTTCCAGGAATACCAGAAAATCATCTTCAGGCAGGGGTTTACTGAAATAATAGCCCTGAAAAAGGTGACATTTTTTCAGTTTTAGAAAATTCAGCTCCGCCTCAGATTCGACCCCTTCAGCCACCACCTGCATCTTAAAATGTTCTGCTATGGAAAAAATGGTTTCAACAATAACCTGGTTATCTTTATCATTGTGAATATTAAAAATAAATGACCGGTCAATCTTAATCTCTCTGGGTTCAAGGCGCTTAAGATAAGCCATTGATGAATAACCGGTACCAAAATCATCAATGGAAACAATAATATTGTTCTTTTTTAATAAGGCCATGGACTGTATGACTTCAAAGGTATTACTTAATAAGACTCCTTCGGTAATTTCAACCACCAGTTGCATTGAATGCTGTTCAAAGGTTCTACCCATGGTAATGAGTAGATCAATTAATTCGGAGTCATAAAACTGTTCCGGACTGATATTAATGGAGAGATGCTTTAACTGTTGACACAGACCCAGGGTATTCCAGCGTATTACCGTTTTAGTCACATGCTTAATAAGCCATTTACCCAGAGGAATAATCAGAGCATTTTGTTCCGCTATAGGTATAAATCGTTCCGGTGATATCCAGCCCTGCTCGGCATCCTGCCAGCGAGCCAGCACCTCGGCACCGACAATATTACCATTCTGGTTCACTTTAACCTGGTACCAGGTTTCCAGCTGATTATTATTAATAGCCCTGGACAGCAGAGCTTTCATTTTTTCCCGGACATTAATATTATCCTGCATTTCGGAAGAATAAAAAGTAATGCAGTTTCGACCATGTTTTTTGGATTGATACATGGCAATATCTGAATGCCTGAGTAATTCTTCACTGGTGGTGCCGTCATCAGGAAAAATACAGATACCCAGGGAAGCCGTTACAGTAAACTCGGCGCCGGACAGATCATAGGGAATAATAATGGATGCTCTGATTTTTTCAGCAATCTGTTCGGCTTTAAACGCTGTCTGCACTGCAGAATGCTCCAGCTCAGGCAGCAGCAATACAAACTCATCCCCCCCCATTCTGGCAAGGGTGTCTTCCGATCGGATCTGGGAAATCATACGCCGGGAAACATCCCTAAGCAGTTTGTCTCCGGCTGGATGTCCCATGGAATCGTTGAGTCCTTTAAAATTGTCCAGATCAATAAAAATAAGCGCCCCTTTAAATTTATGCCTGTTAGCCCTGGAAAGCTCATTATCCAGCTTCTCAATCATATAACGCCGATTCGGTAGACCAGTTAAAGCATCATGATAAGCCTGCCGCTCAGCCGCATTAAGCATTTTCTGATTTTCCTGTTCAGCCTGTTCCAGTCTGGACGCCATGTAATTAAAGGTACGGATCAGATAACTCATATCATCATTATCATCACTTCTTATTCGGACTTTTAAATCTCCTTCTCCAAGACGTCTTGCTGCTTTAGAAATATAGGCTATACGACTGGAAACCCGGCGATAAATAAGATAGGAAAAGAAACTGACTATTAAAAAGATAAGTACCAGCAGGGAAAACATTTTAACCATGTCATTTTGAGCACGGTCATATTTCTCCTGCTGTTCAAAGGAGCGTAAACGGAGTGTCTGTACTACTATTTCCTGGTAAACGATCAGCAGCTGTGAACGTAGCTGGGATTCCAGTTCAGCAGCCATATTCAGCTTATCTGTCTGTTTTTGCTGTAAAAATAACTGGTATTGCTGCTGGTTATACTGATATTTTTTTAAAATTATTCGGGCCTGGTGAAGCTTGGTTTTAATTAAATGAATTTTCTGGATACTGGGAGAGTTTTTAAAAATCCGTTCAGCCGAATTAATCTGTGCCTGAATATCTTTAAGTACCTGTCTGTACTGGGAATAATGCTGCTGACTCTGAGTATTTAAATAATTACTGGCCAGCAACTGCATACGGGTTTCATTTTTAAGTAATTCACCCAGAAACTGATCTCTGTCAAGCGATTGTTCAATGCTGCTGAACTGACGATAAACCAGATATCCATTGATCAGATTCATTAATAGAATAAGGCTGATTAGTGACAGCAAGCTGCGCAGTATCGTCATTTTTATCAGCTTCCGTCAGTGTCTGGCTTAAGTCCGACCCGTTCCGGTGCCACCCTGGTTAACGGTTCCAGGGATAATGACTCGAATAATGGTAAAGGCTCATCATTACCCATACTGATGTGTTTTAACCATTGTTCCTGCAATTGTAACTGCAGTAAAAAATCCTGTTCCAGTACCACCTTCAGGACAAAATTGTTCCACAAGTGATCAACGCTGTTTTTATCGGTTTTAAGCAGCCTGGCCATAACCTGCTTGGCCTGTTCCGGATTAACTTCAACAAAGTGCTCTGCTTTTAACAGAGCTTTAAGCAGCTTGTCTATAATATCGGGATGCTGCAGAATATATGAGTTTCTGGCTACCAGGTTATAGGTTTTTCGATATAAGGCAGGCTCTGAGAATACCTGGATCTGACCATTAAGTAATTTAGAAGCTTTAGTAATAAAGGGTTCGCGCAGACTCATGGCGTCTATACTACCATTAGCCAGGGCTACCGGCAGATCCTCAGCTTTCATAAACAGGACTTTTACATCATCGTCACTGATATAGTGCTGTAACAAATACAGATGTAAAAAAAAATGCACTGCTGAAGCTTCCTGTGTGGCAATGGTTTTACCTTTCAGATCATCAGGTTTTACAATTCCACGGTCAGTTCTGGTTATAATTTTCAGTTCATCATCGGCACTGCCTACTGTAGCAATAACGCGCAGATCAGGATGTTTGTACAATTGGGCCATAAAAGGAACATCAGCCGTTGTTACTACATCGGCATTACCTTCCAGCATACCTATCAGGGCACGCTTTCCAGATGGATAGACATGAAATATGACTTCCAGACCCTCATCTTTAAAATATCCCTGTTCATTAGCTATCCATACCAGTGAATCCAGCAGACTTGCCGTACTGGCCAGGGTGACAGTTTGCGGTTTATATGAAGGTGAACAGGACATTAGCAGTGTTAAAAAAAGCCCGATTGCAATAAAACGAACCACAGAAGATTTCATATAAGGTCACACAATAAATAATTAATAAAATTTATGTATATATGTAGATAAAGTCTTTGAGTGTATATTATAGTACAGGGACTGCAATTTTACCTGACTAAACGGTTAATAGCATACAGGGCCGGATCATACTTTGATTAAAATATGTTCAATATGCAAAAATATTACATTTATAGACACTGAGTATCTATTGACCGTGCTTCTTGATGAAGTTTCGGCAGCAGGGACAATAAATTGCTCCTGCATTTATTGCATTCCCGCCTTCCATGGCGGTCATGCTGCCGAAAAGCCTCCATGGATGCGCTCTTTATTATAAGAGAAAGGCGTCTTCAGCAAGGAGTGCGGTCAATGGATACGGTATTTGCGTCTAAATGAGAATTATTAAAAGTATGCTCCCGCCCTGTAATAGCATACTTTTATACAGAGAAACTCATTATGTCCTCCTGCAGCAGTAGAGATAACACTATTAGTACAGCCTCGGTAAACTGTACCTGTAAAAATAATGTGTAATCAGGGCAATATTTCCCTGGAGATTTTTAAATGATTCAGGACAAACCGGTCAAATATCCACTGAGCATTGGCGATACCGCCAGGCTTTTGTCATTAACAGCAGATACTCTGCGTTATTATGAAAAATGCGGCTTATTACCCACAGTGGCCAAAAATGAATCCGGTCGACGCTGTTATTACCAGAGCGAAATTTCCATTCTAAAATTTATTATTCGTGCAAAAAAAATGAATTTTTCCCTGTCTGAAATACAGCAGTTATTACAGATGCGGCAGGAACCCCAACAGGTAAAAGACGAGATCCGTTTACTTACAGCTCAGAAATTATCCAAGATAGAGGAACATATCGAGGAACTCAGCCATTTAAAAAATGAACTGAATTTATTGTTGAATCTATGCCGGGGAAGTAAGGATGGCTGCCCAATTATTGAGGAACTTGATAGTAAGGGATGAGGTTTCAGGTTTTTAAAATATTGAATTATTGTTTTTTGATTCGTTCTACCATTTCTGTCCATTGACGGATAATATTTTCATTATCCGGAACCGATGTATTATTACCCTTAAGCCAGAGTCCGGTATCATTAAAACTGAACATATATTTAATATCCGGCCGTTGGGATTTACTTAATATTTTTTTGTTAAGATTATCCAGAACCAGTGGAGCCTGTCTATTTCCCGGGAAATAAAACAATACCATGTGGCCCTGGTGGTTATCCAGCACAACATAGGTTAATCGCAATTGTTCAACGGGTATATCCATTGCCAGTAAGGTATAATACTTGGCAATTGAAAAATCCTCACAGTCCCCGGCATTTTTAATTAAACTTTCTATAGGGGTTGCCCAGTAATCCTTTTTATTCCAGACCTTGTCATCCTCAAGCCATTGCATTTTATTAAAAAAATTATTCACCAGAACCAGCTTTTCAGTATCACTCATACCCTGACTATGGAACATCAGTTTTTCCCACTCATTAAAACGTTGAGTAGTCGAAATATCAAAGCTGAAATTTATTTTCTGATTAGCTTCAGCCAACAGGAAATCATTTTTACTGGCAATAACGGTGTGAACTGGAAATACATGAAAACTCAGTACCAGGGGAAGATGAAACGAAAAGACTTTTTTTAATTGCCTTAGTTTTAACTGTTTTAGTTTTTTTTTCACAAATGATTACCACGCATTCATCTGAATCTATAATGAGTATGTACCAAATAATTCTAAAAAACAAACCGGAAATACCCGTATAATACCGGTATTTCCGTTAAATTTACGCTATTTGGTACCAAACAGACTAAGCAGATACTTTAGCACTGCTTTCAGATCCTTATCACTCAACTTTGGATTCCCCCCTCTTGGCGGCATAACCATAGCATTTCCAGGCGTTTGAAAGCCGTCCCGGATATTTTTAAACAGAATATCATCAGACTTAGTCAGACGTCCGCCTGCTTCGGTAAAGTCCGGCACTCCAGGAATAACACCCTTGCCATTGGCGCCATGACAACTAATACAGGTAGATTTAAATATCTGTTCACCAGACATACCGGAATCGGGAATGGAATCAGAAGCTGACTCAGAGACATTATCAGCAGGCAGAACCGGATCATTGGAGGCCATAATAAAAGCCGCAATGTCCCGGGCATCTCTACCGGTCAGGCCGGCCCTGATCCGCATATGGGTAATAATGGCTTTCCATTCATAATCCGAAAATTCAGAGGGTTCCCTCAGGTTATGGCAGCGTGTACAGGTATTAGCCCAGACTTTGGCACCACGATTTAAATCAACAACCTGATCTGCTGGGGGTGGAAAGAGCTGAGCCATAGTGCTTCCAGCCGTAAAAAGACTGCCCGTTAAAACCAGACCGGAAACGATACGAGATAATTGTTTTTTATAAATAGTCATAATCATTCCTTAAAATCCGTAGGTCATTTGCAGGGTAATCTTATCTTCGTCACTAAGGGTATCTTTAGTAGCATCATTAAAGTCATAGGCTATTTTGCCTATAATATTATTGGCAAAGAGATAGTTAAGTCCCAGTGACCATTGTTTCTGATCAACCAGAATTCCCGGAGCATCATAATCGCTGTAACGTAAAACACTTTCCCATTTTGAAGGAGAGAACTTATAGGCTCCCTGTACATACCAGGATGACCACTTATTTCTGGATGGATCAACTTCACTGGTTCTTAAACTGCCCAGTTCCTGAGAAATATATTCACCCCTGGCCTGGAACTTTTTAAAGTTATAAACAAAATCAGCACCGAGCACATCATAATCCCGGTTTTTCTCGGTACGCTCAATATTTTCTACATCATCAAAATAAGTTAAGGCAGCTTTACCTGTAGCCGCTGACAAACCGATTTCTAAGCCGTCAACAGGTAAAATGCCAATACGACCACCATAAGTTAATTCATTATTATCATTGCTGGTCGAACCATTAGCTTCAATGGCAATACCTCCACCATCATGACTACCACCTAATTTAGGTCCATTACCTACATAAGTTGCATAGTTAAATTGTGTATCTGCCAGATAAAAACCACCTCTTAATTGCGCGCCGACGTTTGCAATTGGAGCCGCCTGATCATGACCAAAACCGGATGGTGCTGTAGGTAATTTGTTAATCCAGCCGGGATGCAGGTTCTGTCTGAACTGTCCAATAGGACTTAAAAACTTACCGACTAAAAAGGTCATATTATCGTTAATAAGCAAATCAGCCGTCATATATTCAACTTCAGTATCAGTCTCACCTAATTCATTAATTGTCATAGACATTTCTGACTCAAACATTAACAGGTCTTTATACTGATAGTGAAATATTGGAGAAAAAGTGGAATTAGAAAATTCGTTGTATTTTTTCTTTTTTACTCCATCCTCATAGTAAGTTCTGTCATTAGCCGTATAGTTAAACTGAGCATAACCGGCCAGATGTACCTGCGATGCCGCATTCTTTTCTTCCAGTTGAGTCTTTTTTACTGACTCCACCTGTTTTTTCATAACAGCCACTTCCTTTTTAGTGACCTGGGATGTTGTTATTTCCCTCATTAATGCTTTCATTTCAGCCAGATCCCTTTGTAACTGCTTAACCTGAGCTTCCAGCTCGGCATTACTGGCAGAAAACGCAAGACCGGGTAAGCTACCCAGACAAGCAATAATGGCTGCAGTATTTAGTCGTTCTTTTGTTGTCATAATAATCACCTTAAATTTTATTGTTTACAGAAATTTATAACTTAAGTAATTTCTGATACAACGATTAAAGCAATGACAACCTTACAGAATGCTTACACAAATATTACATAAAATTAATAAAACCTTTTTTATTAGAATAAAAGAACAGCATGTTTATGTAAGCATATGAAATTATAAATAAATTAGATTAGAGTATTAAAACTATAGAAACATTAAACCTTCTGGATTATTGATCCAGATCAAGATTAATGTAAGGGACAGGTTTTTAAAACCTTTAATAAGGAAGAGTTAATAAATAAAGTATTCCTGTAAATATAAATACAGGAATACTTTAAACGGTTTAATTTAATGTTGATGTTCAGAACCAGAATGTTCATCCTTAGTGGACTGATTCATCATCATGCCCTGCATGCCGCCTTTACCGCCCTGCATATTCATCATACCGCCTTTATTGGCCATATGAGCTTTTAACATTGCCATACGTTTATCAGCATCAGCTTCATTAGTGATTTTCATCATTTCAGCCTGCATTGCCTGGCGACGTTTCATCATCATGGCCTGCATTTTATCCATGTGTTCCTTCATCATGGCCTGACGTTTGGCCAGATCGGGTTCTTGCTGGATCTGCATAACTTTAGCCTGCATTTTCTGGCGCATCTGCATCATACCACCGCAGCCGCCCTGCTTCATACCGCCCATACCCTGGCCCATAGACATACCATTTTTCATGCCACTCATACCCTGACCCATAGGCATTCCGTTTTGCATACCATTTGTTCCCCCTGAATGGATATGATCCGTATCAGCAACAGCCATAGTTGATGTTGCAGCCAGTAAAACAGAAAATCCCAGTGATGTGATTCTATGCATTTTTTTCTCCATAAAATTAAAAAAACGATAATGTCTGAGTAAGCTAGTCAGATATTAAGATTCTTATTCTATATCATATATCTTAAAAAAAGATCAAAAAAAACATTAAATATTTGTAATGTTGGGTAGTTCCAGTGTTTTTAAAATAAATACACTTAATCCCTTGATTACAAGCTTATATTAAATTGACGGAAGCTTTATTAAGGATATAGTGATGAAAAAAGACTCACAAATTATATCCCGAACCATTATTGATTACGCGCATCAGAAAAACATCCCTGTTATTGCTGAATTTGTTCATTCAGATGAAATTTATAACTATATTAAATCCATTAATGCAGATTATGCACAGAGTTATTATATTTCACCACCCAGGCCGATATATCCTGATCAGGACATTAATGTGAGTGGCTGTGACCATCGTCATTATGTGCCTGAGGTTCTGCCTGTGATTCAGTTTTAAGTTCAGCTTGTGAACTTGCCCGCTCATTAGAATCATGACTATGTCTATCATCATTATGAGATGATTGCTGCTCAGAAACAGTTTCCTCAGAATAAGTTTTATTGCCATGACTGTTATTTGGTTCATGACTGTGATTATGCCCATCACCTGATGGTTTACTTAATTCATTATAATCTTTTTCAGACAGAGTATTGGCTACCTGAAGAAAGGCCACCATTCCCCATATCTGTTCATCAGTATGAGCTGGATACCATGCAGGCATGCCGGTCATTTTTAATCCGTTCTTGATAACCCAGAACTGTTTTTCAGGCTTTTCATCATAATCTGAATCACTGAATACCGGAGGCTGCGGATATAAACCGGTGTGCAGTTCAGTATCACTTATACCTGGAGCCAGGTGACACTCAGTACACATTTCTGCATAATGTTCGGCCCCTTCTTTTATCAGTTTAGAATTATTCAGGTCAGGCGCTTTCAGGTCAGCAGAACGTGTTTCAATAGAACGTTCCCGCACCACCTCAAGCAGGTTTTCGGTAATAGACAGATGTTTGTCATTTGCGGCTACATTGTATACACCCAGCCATATTAATAGGGTGCCTAAAAGCAGGCCTGCAATTGCGGCAACAACGATGGTTTTCATTTATTACTCCGTATGATGTCAGAAAACCAACATTATATGTAAAACCACCTGTCACTAACCTTACATAAACATTACAAATATTTAATGTTTATGTAAGGTCTGGTTAATTTTAGCTATGCCATAATAATCGTTCTCAAAAAAAGTTTTAAAAAAGTACGAGGATTTACAACATGATGGGGGATGGATTCGAATACTCTGCCATGGGCTATAATGCCAATGGAATTTTCTGGGTATTACTGATTATTTTATTTGTCTGGCTATATAGTGTCCTGACCGCTAAAAACAGGACACCTGAACAGAAGGATCACAAACATAATTCAAATAACAAGGTTGGCAATCCGGTAGAGATTCTGGAAAAGAGACTGGCTGAAGGAAAGATTGATATCAGGGAGTTTAATCGCCGTCTGGCACATATGAAGAAAGACAGCAGTAAATAAAAGTAAAACCAGCCGGAGTTAATTAGTTACAAATTAAAGTTTACCCACAGAAGTAACATTCCTTTATTTGCAGTATATTGCCCCTTTTTTTTGTGGTTTATTCACATCCTGACCCTATCCAGGAGAAAGTGGGAATTGATATATGGATTCTATTTAATATTTAGAAACAATTTTTGCATGTCCGGTTTTATCAAATTCATAAACCATGTATTTATCAACCCGGACGCCTTCCATGCCAGGTGAGCCCATAGGCATACCCGGTACAGCCAGCCCGGCAACGCTGCGCTTTTCCTTAAGTAAATTCTTTATATCCTGAGCCGGAACATGACCTTCAATAATATAGTTATTAATAACTGCGGTATGACAGGAACGGGCTCCTATAGGAACACCCTGCTGATCCTTTATGGATGCCATATCATTACTGTCAATGGCCTTAACTTTAAAACCATTATCTTCCAGATGAGTGATCCATTTTTTACAACAGCCGCAGGTGGGCGATTTATACACAGTAATGACTTCGCTATTAGTTTTGTCTGTTACCGAAGCCAGTTCTTCATCCTGACTATTAAATGCTGTAGCTGCAATAGCTATACCGGCAATACCAGCTAAGGCAAGAAATAACAGAGTTTTTGATTTACCTTTTGAATTAGCTGTAGTTTTTTTATTAGACTGGTTCTGGCTTTGAGCCATTGAAATCTCCTTGAATTAATAATATTTATCCAGTATTGTACTTTTTTTAATATAACAATAATCTTTCACGAACATTAAATTTATTTAATGTTTAACATTTTCTTATATTCTCTTGATATCCAACTACAGACTCCGTATATTTCTATATTATGAGCCCATATATTGCACTGGATACGGACAAACTTAATCAGATCAAGTTTAAAAATCGTCTGCAGACAGTACTGCTGCTAATGGTTATGGCCGCCTTTGTCGGCTTACTTGGCTTATGGATTCTGGGAGAGGATTTTGCCCTGTCCGCCCTGTTTGTGATCCTGATAATCGGCATTTTTAACCCGGTTTATTCACCCTATTTTATTATGCGGGCTTATAATGCCCGCCCTATCACTGTGGAACAGTCACCTCAACTGCATTCCATCAACCAGCAACTGGCTAAACGTGCCGGTCTGACTCAGATCCCTCAGTTGTATTACCTGCCTGTCGGTACTTTAAATGCCTTTGCCACCGGCAGTCCGGATAATGCCGTGATCGGTCTGTCCGACGGACTATTACGAACACTTGAACTGGAAGAACTGGCCGGTGTTCTGGCTCATGAAATCAGTCATATTAAACATCATGATATGCGTATTATGTCCCTGGCCGATACCATGGGTATGTTAACCAGAACCTTATCCTTTACAGGACAGATTTTATTAATGATGTTGATCCCGGCACAACTAATGGGCATGGTCAGTATTAACTTTATCGCCTTTGCTATATTAATCCTGGCGCCTGTTGCCAGCGCCCTGATACAATTAGCGGTTTCCAGAAAACGTGAGTTTCTTGCGGATTTATCAGCGGCCCAGTTATTAGGGGATCCCCGGCCTTTAAGAAATGCACTGATTAAACTGGATGGACAGAACAGTTACTGGGAACGTTTGTACAGAGCATCAACGGATAATGCCATTTTAAGGACGCATCCGACCACGGAGGAAAGAATAAAACAGTTAAATAAACTGTACCAGAAATCCCAATGGCAGCCGTTTGACTATTTACATCCAGCACACAATAACCTGATAGCGGATAATGCGATAAAACCACGCAGAATGGGACGTTATCTCTGGTTTTAAAAGAGTGGTTTTAAAACAGTGGCTTTAAATTAAAGAAGATATTAATGGTTTCTGATACGAACAATAATATCAACAGAATCCACCTGAGTGGCTTCCGGTAATTGTTCCTGAATAATTTCCGGTAACTGATTTAAATTAATGTCGGTTAATTTACCCGAATCAATATTATAAAAATGCTGGTGAGGCTGGGTATTGGTATCATAAAATGTGCGGGATGAATCGATATGAATTTCATTCAATAGATTTTTTTTAACAAACAGACCCAGGGTATTGTAAATAGTCGCTTTGGATACCTGATGTTTACTCTCACGGACTAAATCATCTACCTGATCAGCCGTCAGATGCTGATTTTTAGAAAATAGTACGTTAGCTATAATCATACGTTGCTGCGTCGGAAACACCCCTTGAGCTTTCAGTTTATACGCAATATCAACAACCTCTGAATGGTTATCAGAGCGTTTGTCAGTGGTGCTGTCTGCATCAGAGTTTGCATCATTAAGCATAGTATTTTTTATATGACCTTTTATATGACTTTACTTATATCCGGTAATATGACCGTGTGTACTACTGGGTTATTTGAAGTCATATTTTATGCTGATTTTTCAATAATTAAAACAGTTTTGATAAAAAATTCAGTTTTAATTAAGGTTTATGTGATATAGAGCTTTTCAGAAAGCCCTGTGCAGAACGTTAACATTTTATCTTTCAACAACTTACAGCTTCAATCAAACCTTTTCGGCTGTATAACCGGCCTCTTTTACTGCAGCGATTAAAGCATCCACATCCGCTGTACCCGTTACTTTTGCGGAACCCGGTTCAAGACTGACTTCGGCATTCTCTACGCCCGCTACCGCTTCCAGGGCTTTTTTGGTGTGCATAACACAATGATTACAGGTCATACCAGTAATTTTAAGTTCTGTTATAGTGCTCATAAAAATTCCTCTTATATACTAAATTTCAGGTTTAAAAAAGCGCAGACGATTGGCATTGGCCACTACCGTTACCGATGACATAGCCATGGCTGCACTGGCAAAGGCCGGAGCCAGTAACCAGCCGGTCAGCGGATAAAAGACACCGGCGGCCAGCGGAATACCAATAACATTATATATAAATGCACCGAATAAATTCTGTTTAATATTTTTCATGGTTGCTGCGGAAACGGCAATAGCCGTTCCAACATTCATCAATGAATTGCCTGCCAGGGTAATATCTGCATTTTCAATGGCAACATCAGTACCACTGCCAATGGCAAAGCCGGTATTGGCCTGAGCCAGTGCCGGCGCATCGTTTACCCCGTCTCCTACCATGCCAACAATATAGCCCTGTTCCTGTAAGGACCTGATGATATTTAACTTGTCTTCCGGCATAACCTGACTATGTACATCCCTGATACCCAGCTCTCTGGCTACAGCCTGAGCTGTTTTGTCACTGTCTCCGGAACACATAACAACTTCAATATGCTGTTTCTGTAATAATTTAACAGCCGCAGGCGTATCTTCCCGAATGGGATCTTTCAGTGCCATAAGTCCCAGTAAGTGTCCGTCTTCTGCCAGCCAGATTGGCGTTGCAGACATTTCTGCCAGAGTTTCTGCCTGTTTAATAATTTCCGGGGCAAGTTCAACCTTATTTTCCAGCATAAAAGCTTGATTGCCCAGCAGTATTTTTTTATTTTCTATTTCCGCTTTTACTCCACGGCCTTCAACCGCTGTAAAATCCTTCACGGGCAAAAGAGCAAGCTCATGTTCACTTGCCGCTGTTAATATTGCCTCGGCAAGGGGATGTTCTGAGCCCGTTTCCAGTGAGGCTGCGTACTGCAGTAGATAATCCTTATTAATAATGGATGAGGCCAATTCTGAATTAACAATAATATCAGTGACTGACGGTTTGCCCTGAGTCAGGGTACCGGTTTTATCCACCACCACATGAGTCAGTTTGCTGGCCGTCTGCAGAGCATCACTGTTTTTAATAAGAATATTAAGCTGTGCCGCTTTGGAAGTACCCATCATAATGGCGATGGGTGTGGCCAGTCCCAGTGCACAGGGGCAGGCAATGACGAGTACAGCAATACCCGCTGTTAAGGCATAAGCCAGGCGTGGTTCAGGACCCACAAAGTACCAGGTAAAAAAGGTAATGATTGCAATGGTAATGACAATGGGTACAAATACAGAGGCAATTTTATCCACCAGGCGACCAATTTCAGGCTTGGTCATCTGCGCCTGTTTAACCATATTAATGATCTGCGACAGCGTGGTTTCTTCTCCAAGCTTGCTGACTTTAAACAGAAAACTGCCGGATTTATTAATGGTACCGCCCGTTACCGTATCGCCGGGTGATTTTTTAACCGGCAGGGGTTCACCGGTGAGCATGGCTTCATCAATGCTTGAACTGCCTTCTGTAATAATGCCGTCAATAGGTATTCTTTCACCGGGTTTCACCTTAATAATATCACCGACCTGTAATAGTGAAACCGGTAAACTGACTTCAACCCCGTCATAAACCACTGTGGCTGATTTGGGCGCCATCTCAATAATACTGGCAATAGAGGCGGATGTTGTACGTTTTGCCCTGATTTCAAGTGCATGTCCAAACTGCAGAAAGGCCAGGATAATGACACCGGCATCCAGATACAGATACCCTCCTCCCGGAATAAAATCAGGATCGATAATAATCAGCATGGATGACAGCCAGGCTGCAGAAGTACCCAGTGCCACCAGGGTGTCCATATTAGATGACAGGTGACGAGCCTGTTTAACCGCAGTGATATAGTAATTCCGGCCACTGAACCACATGGTGAACAAACAGATCAGTGCAACGATAAACCAGAACATCTGCGAACTGATACCGTGGAAATAAGTATCTTTTGATACTTCCGGAACCCAGCCCATATATTCAGAAGTCATCAGCAGGGTGCCAACGGTGCCGGCCAGAATCGCTCTGTGCCAGGAACGACGGATTTCTAAACGGCTCTGCCTCTCCTGCTCAATATAGGGATCTTCGTATTGTTCATTAATACGAGCCTCTATTCCCGCTTTTTTCAGGATAACCAGCAATTGTGCAGGAGGCAGTGCTGTGGTAATTTCAACTTTCCTGTCTGTGCCAGTAAAATCAAAAGCTATATGTTCAACTTTATCCGCCTGAGCCTGTAACTGCTCATTAATAATTTTTTCAAGTGCAGTATCTGAACCATCAAATTGAGAAATGATAAGTTGATACTGATTGCTGACTTTCTGCTGCTCAATAAGCCGGGCATTATAGCCCTGATCAATAATAGCATTAACAACAGCCTGCGGATCCCCGCCCTCCACCTGGGCGGTTTTTTCCAGTAGATTCACCGAACCGGACTTTACGCCGGGAACCGATAATATTGCTTTTTCAACCGTAGCAACACAGCTGGAGCAGGTCATATCTTCAATGGCAATATAGTAAAACCGCTGGCTTTGTACCGGTTTCGGTTTACTTCTTAAGCTGGCCTTATAGCCCTGGTCAATAATGGCATTAACCACGGCCTGAGGATCGCCGCCCTGTACCAGTGCCTGTTTTTCGAGCAGATTAACTCCGGCCTCCGCCACTTTATCAACAGAACGAATGGCTTTTTCCACTGTCGCAACACAACTGGAACAGGTCATGTCTTCTATATCAATAATATAGGATGAGGTGTTTTTTTCCTGTTCTGTTTGTGCTGCCGGGCTTGTGTCCTGTTCTGAAGGCGGCTCAATGGGGCAGGATTCAGGGATCTCGGCCACAGGACTGGCAGGATAACCGGCCTCAGTAATGCTCTGAATAACCTCATGCGGCAAACCGCCTGTCACCAGTGCTTCTCCCTGCTCCAGGTCGATATTTATTGCTTCAACACCGTCAACAGCCAGAGCTGCTTTTTCAACCCGCGCCACACAATGTGCACAGGTCATATCACTGATTTTAATTTTATACTGTCTGTTTACAGGCGGTTTTTCGATGTGATGCATATTTATTTAGTCCTCAGGTAAGTTTTTTATTATTCAATAAAGCACTTACTGGTTCAATAGCTACAATACCTCCACCTTCAGTCATACGTTTTGCCATTTCAGAAAAAATATCAGCAATCCTCTGTGCCTCTTCAGCATTAGTATACACTTCAACCTTCAGGCTTTCACACAGTCCGTAGTCATTAAACTCATTGATATAACTACCATAGCCCTCTACCTTGCTGACAGTAATTCCAGGTATATTCAGACTATTCACCTCCCCTGCTATCAGTCCAAAGTCGGAAATATTCAGGATCATAACTACCTTGTTAAACATTTAGACTTCCTCTTTAGAGTGTTTGTTTTCAGTTACGGTACAGTTTGATAATGTCACTGATTTCCACATGAAATAAATCGCTGGTATCACCAGCAGGGTTAACACAACAGAACTAAGCATACCACCAATCATGGGGCCGGCAATTCTCTGCATAACTTCAGAGCCTGTGCCGCTGCTGTACATAATAGGTATCAGACCCACAACAATAGCCGCAACCGTCATGACAATAGGACGAACACGCTGACCGGCACCTTCCATAACCGCCGCTTTTACATCTTCACGACTCATGCAGCGGTTCTGCTCCATTAACTCATGAGACATTCGGCAATAGGACTGGTTCAGATAAACCAGCATAAGCACCCCGATTTCAACAGTTACCCCTGCCAGGGCAATAAAGCCGACCCCTACTGCAACAGACATATCATAGCCAAGAAGATACATCAGCCAGAAACCGCCAATTAAGGCAAACGGCAGGGTGCCCATAATAATCATGACTTCAATAAAGTTACGGAAATTAATATATAACAGAAGAATAATAATACCCAGCGTCAACGGTACAACCAGAGCCAGACGTTCCTTGGCACGCACCATATATTCATACTGTCCTGACCAGGAAATAGAATATCCTGGTGGCAGTTCAACTTTTTCAGCCACTACTCGCTGAGCTTCTGCTACATAAGAGCCCAGATCCCGACCGTCAATATCCACCAGTGTCCAGCCGTTTAGACGGGCATTTTCACTTTTAATGGCAGGAGGACCATCTTCCACCCGAATATCTGCCACATCGGCCAGAGCAATGCGTTGGTTATTTTTAGTGACCAGCGGCAATTCACGGATCTTCTGTACCGAATCTCGATAGGTCTGTGGATAACGTACATTAATGGGATAACGCTCAAGACCTTCAATAGATTGAGATACCTGCATACCACCTATGGCTGTCATAATCACTTGCTGAATATCAGCGATATTCAATCCATAACGTGCGGCCTTATCCCTGTCTATATCCGCCTTAATATAGCGGCCACCGGCCACCCGTTCAGAATAAACCGATGCAGTACCCTCGACGTCTTTTAAAGCCTTTTCAAGCTCTTTCCCTACTGTCTCAATCACCTTAAGATCAGGACCGGCCACCTTGATACCAACAGGTGTTTTAATACCGGTTGCCAGCATATCAATACGGGTTTTTATAGGCATAACCCAGGCGTTAGTAACACCTGGAAACTTAACCAGCTGATCGAATTCTCGGCGCAGGGATTCTGTTGTTACCCCTTCTCGCCACTCACTTTTTGGTTTCAACTGGATCACTGTTTCAATCATAGTTAACGGTGCCGGATCAGTAGCTGTTTCAGCACGCCCGATTTTACCAAACACAGTTTTAACTTCAGGTACCGTTTTAATCAGCCTATCCGTCTGCTGTAGAAGTTCTCTGGCTTTGCCAATTGAGATACCCGGGTAAGTCGTTGGCATATACATTAAGTCACCTTCATCCAGCGGCGGCATAAACTCACTACCGATCTTGGTCAGCGGCCATAAGCCAATAGCTAAAGCTATTATTGCCAGCACAACCATAGTTTTGGGTGCATCGAGAACATTTTTAATAATGGGATTATAAATCCAGGTTACCAGTCGGTTAACGGGATTCTTGTGTTCAGGCATAATTTTACCGCGTACAAAGTAGCCCATTAATACCGGAACAAGAGTAATGGATAAACCTGCTGCTACTGCCATGGCATAGGTTTTGGTAAAGGCCAATGGTGCAAACATTTTACCTTCCTGGGCTTCCAGGCTGAATACCGGTAAAAAGCTCATGGTAATAATCAGCAAAGAGAAAAACAGCGGCGGTCCAACTTCCACTGAGGATTCAGCAATGATCTGCCATCGATTCTGATCCGTCAGCGGGGTTTTTTCTATGTGTTTATGCACATTCTCAATCATGACAATGGCCCCATCCACCATGGCACCAATGGCAATAGCAATACCACCCAGTGACATGATATTGGCATTAAGACCCTGAGCATGCATAATAATAAAGGCACCCAGAATGCCGATTGGCAGACTGATAATAATGACCAGTGAAGAACGGAAGTGAAACAGGAAAATGGCACAGATAAGCACCACTACAATAAATTCTTCCAGAAGCTTTTCATACAGGTTTTCCACTGCATGATTGATCAGCGTTGAACGGTCATAAGTGGTGACAATTTCAACCCCGTCAGGCAGACCTTTTTTGAGAGTTTCCAGTTTTTCTTTAACCAGATCAATGGTTTTCTGAGCATTTTCACCAAAACGCATCACTACGTAGGCACCCACCACTTCGCCTTCACCATTCAGCTCGGCAATACCGCGACGCATTTGGGGGCCGGTAACAATATCTGCCACGTCCTGTAGCTGCAAGGGAGTGCCGTTTGTATTCATACCCAGGGGGATTTTCTTAAGATCATCCACACTGGTCAGATAACCGGTCGCCGTGACCATGTATTCTGCTTCACCCATTTCAACCACCGAAGCCCCGGCCTCCTGGTTACCCTTGTTTATCGCAGTGCGAATAAGGCTTAAAGGGATGTCATAGGCGCGCAGTTTCTCCGGATCAACAATAACCTGGTACTGCTTAACCATACCGCCAATAGTTGCGATTTCTGACACTCCCGGCACAGTCTGTAATTCATAGCGCAGGAACCAGTCCTGCAGGCTGCGTAACTGACTGATGTCAGTCTTGCCGGTTCTGTCAACCAGTGCATAACCATACACCCAGCCCACACCGGTGGCATCGGGGCCAAGTTGTGACTGAGCACTGGGGGGCAGAGAGGAAGCCACCTGGCTTAGGTATTCCAGAACCCTGGAACGTGCCCAGTACAGATCTGTACCCTCTTCAAAAATAATATACACATAGGAATCCCCGAAGAATGAATAACCCCGCACGGTAACAGCCTTAGGTACTGACAGCATGGCTGTAGTCAGGGGATAAGTGACCTGGTCTTCAACCACCTGGGGAGCCTGTCCTGGAAAAGAAGTTTTAACAATAACCTGCACATCCGATAAGTCAGGAATAGCATCAATCGGTGTTTCTTTTACCGAGTAGATCCCGAAACCCAGCATGATCAGGGTTGAAAGAATAATAAAAAACCGGTTTTTAATTGACCAGTAAACAATTGAAGCAATCATTTCAGGCCCTCTTTATTAATCTCAATAATTTCAACCGCACCGCTGTCATGCTTTTTAACCAGAAAGTTAATTTGTTCATTGGCTTTAAGAGGGCTGATATCCAGTGATTTGGCTACCTGAAAATCCATCTCCATTGATGGCCAGCCCCACTTGGCTACATCAGGATGTTTTATACTGAGCATATTATGATCGGGCATAACATTAAGTATAGTACCGGTGATCCAGACCTGATCATCCGGCATTATATCTGTTTTAGTACTTTTTTCCTGACTGATTTCAATAATTTCTATAGAACCGTCATCATGCTTCTCAACCAGAAAACTGATTGATTCCTTAGCTTTTATAGTACTGATATCAATTGCTTTTTTTACAGGAAAATCCATTAACATATCAGGCCAGCCCCATTCTTCAACAGCTTTATGTTGAATAGTCAGCATATTATGACCGGGCATAACATCTACAATTTCCCCTTCAATCCAGACCTTTTTCTGGTCAGCCTTTTGTTGGGCATCAGTTTTTTCCACTTCTGAAGGTTCTTCCATACGCTCAAAAGCGGCAGTTAAACTGGACTCAGAATCAATCAGGAATTGTGCTGAGCTGACAATTTTCTCATTTTCCTTAAGTCCCTTGAGAATTTCTACATAAGGACCGCTTTCCGTGCCGGTTTTAACCGCAACAGAAAGGAACTTACCATCACCCAATGCTTTAACCACCCGTTCCATGGTGCCGTTACGAATAATGGCTTCCCGTTTTACATACAGAGATTCTCTGTCAAGGCTGCTGTGGATTACCAGTTGTGAAAACATATTGGGTTTTAGAAGCTGTTCAGGATTATTAAAGCGAATTCGTACTCTGAGAGTACGGGTTTTCTTATCCAGTACCGGATAAATATAATCAACAATACCCTTCCAGGTTTTACCAGGGTATGCCGCAACGGTCATATCCACGGTCTGACCCTTTTTAACCCAGCCGCTCTGACGTTCAAAGACTTCAGCTATAACCCAGACAGTATCAATCTGGCCGATTGTCAGTACATCCATTGAAGGTTTAACAAACATGCCTTCACGTATCATGAGATTTTCTATAAAACCATCATGTTTGGAATAATAGGCAATGCGTTGTTCAATTTTACGGGTTTTAGTCAGGTTCCTGATCTGACCCGGTGTCAGTCCCAGAGATAACAGCCGGTCTTTTGAAGCATTAATTAAAATCCGGTTACCGCTTTTCAGTGCAGTCAGATATTCTTCCTGGGCATTAACCAGTGCCGGACTGTATAATTCAAACAGCTTCTGACCTTTTTTTACCACATCTCCGGTTGCCTTAACATTGAGTTTTTCCACCCATCCCTCGACACGAGTATGCAGATGATAGAGTTTCTCTTCATCAAACTGAATATATCCGACCGTGTTGATCTCTCTGTCCAGCTGACCTTTTTTTACGTTAGTAATACGAACCCCCAGATTGTTCTGTACCACAGGGGATATTTTAACCACACCGTCTGAACCACCCCCATCTTCATAAACGGGAACCAGATCCATACCCATTGGGGATTTACCCGGTTTATCACGGCGATAATTTGCATCCATTGGTGCCACCCAGTATAGAATTTTTTTCTCTCCTGAACCCTGCCCTGAAGCACCACCCTCTTCTGAAGAAGATAATATACCTGCCGACTGTAACTGCTGTTGAATAAATGGCTGAGACAGATAACCGCCTACCAGACCGACTCCAATCAGGATGACACCCGTTAAAAGTTTGTTCACATTAATATCCTCTAAATTACCGCAAATGGTGGTTTGTTTGTTTTTTTAATTTGTAAAAAGGGCCTGAAAAATTATTTTTGCCAGGTATCCGATACATAGTAAAGTATTCTGGCCCTGGTCTGCAGATGATCCACCGCTATACGACGCTCGTCCAGATTAGCATTCAGATCATCAATATAGGCTCGCATAACATCTGCAAAATCCCCACGATCCGACTGGTAAGCCAGCAGGGATGCCCTGGTCTGACGTTTAGCCTGTGGCAATAGTATTTTGTAATATAGCTGATGACGTTTCTGTAGCTGTTCTTCTTTAGCCATTTCCTGCTGCAGACCGGACACCATCTGTCTTAATATTTCATTACGTTTGTCTTTTAAAGACTGATATTTATGTTCCTTAGACAGTAGTTTCTTATCCTGCCGGTTGGCAGTAAAAACAGGCAAATCAATAGTGACACCCGCAGACAGGAAATCGGCACGGCTGCGATTAGGTCCTGTTGGCTTGTTATCACGATAACCATAACTGACATTCAGTCCCCAGGCGGGTTTATAACTTTCCTTAGCCAGCTCTATATCTTTACGACTGACCTCCATCTGCTTGTCTATTTCCTGAATTTTTGGATGGGTCATAAATAATTGAGTTAAATTTTCATCATTTAAATTAGATAAATCCGGTGTGCTGATATCAGGTAAATCTTTGGACAGGGCATTATAACTATTCTGGCTGCCAATCCAGCGGGCCAGTTTAGAACGTTGGGTATTGATTTTCTGGGTTATTTTCGTCAACCGGTCATCCAGTCGGCTAAGCTCGAGCTGGGCACGAATTAAGTCCTGCTGGTTATTACGTCCAACGGAAAACATGGACTGCACAATTTCAACCAGTTGTGAAAAAAAACGTTTATTCTGACGAATGGTTTTATAAGCCTGTTCCCAGTAATAGATTTCCAGCCAGGTAAGACGCACTTCTTTAAGAATATTAATTTTGCGTTCAGAAATTTTGGTGGCGATAAGTTCGGATTGTTTCAGGGTTTTCTGTTGTTTGATATCCAGAGTATCACCCGCTGGGAACTGCTGCAGAATACCTACTTTAAACTGGGTCATATTTTCCTGATCAAAATCAAAGGTGTCAGTTGGCATATTAGCCAGGGCTACCTGTAATTTGGGATCCATTAACTGACCATCGGCCACAGCCTGTTCGGAGAGTGATTTAACCTGCCATTGCTGACTGATAATGCCCGGTTCATCGGTCAGCGCAATACGTTCAGCATCTTTGAGGGTCAGTACTGTCCGGCTCTGTGCCAGACTCACAGACTGAGTTTTTACGGAGCTTTTCGGTGCTGCCTGACCGGCCATGGTAATAGCAGGAACTGCTATCAGGTGAAGGCTTAAAAAAACAGAAAAAAACGGCTTTTTTAAACGAAATTCTGGCTGCATATAATGCATATTCACTCCCATATATTAAACCTAAATAGATCAGTTGAACCTACTGCGAAAGTCCATAGCACTAAATCTACAAGACTTTCCAGAACATTTTGACATCACCCGTAGTATGACTACGCCCCGAAGGAAGTGCCCTTGGGGTGCGAATAAAGCCAAAATAACCTGTAAAACCTTGTATCTTCAACACTCAGATCATTCTCGCTACGATTCAACCAATTTATTTAGGTTAAAGTTTTGTCTGATTTAGGGCTGCAACGACTTAAAAAAAACAGTTGCATTGTTTTAATTTCAAAAAATTCAGACAGATATACAATTCAGTCTGTAATTTTACAGGTTCAACATAACATGAATCTTTCATGAACATTAAATAAATTTAATGTTTCATATCTCATTGATTTATAAGTACATAATTTTTGATTTATAAGTTTTCTAAAAATGAATTTTATTTAATGTTCAGGTAAGGTTTGTGCAAGATAAACTATGAGAAAATTAACTTATAGAAAAGAATTAGCCAAAACAGGTCAATATTTATACAGGTTAAAAAATGAAAACCGAACAAAAACAGAATATGGCAATGAATTTATTAATACTATTATTAATAGCCCTGTTCATTGTTTCTATCAGTATGATGTGGTTAAAACATGACCAGTATCATAGGGATGGTTCCAGTATAAGCTGGATGATGTCAGAAAATAGCAGTGTTTATCCTCATATA